>NC_007643.1:552500-910000 GCF_000013085.1 Rhodospirillum rubrum ATCC 11170 | reverse complement strand
TTTCGCGCCGTCGCTGGCCGACCGCGTTCCCGAACCCGCCCTCCCCGCCCTGGCGATGACCGGGGCCAACCACCCCTTCCGCGGTCTGTCATCCCACGACAGCAGCTATCCCCGGCGCTCGCTCGATGCCACCGCTCTCGACTGGCAGGGATCGGGCGACAGCCTGACCGCCACCGTCGGCGCCGAGTTCCTGGCCGAGCTCGACATCATGGTGCCGCCCGCCCCCGGGCTGGATGAGGATCTGGCCGCCGCCCTGGCCGCCTTGCCGGCGGGGAAAGCGGGCGCGGGCGACTCCTCGGCGGTCGATCTGACCATCACCGTGTCGCGCGGCGATACCTTGATGGAGCTGCTGAGCGAGCAGGACGTGCCCCTGACCGAAGCCCATGACGCCATTGAGGCCCTGCGCGCAAGCTTCGATCCGCGCGAGATCCGCCCCGGCCATGAATTGACCCTGTCGTTCGAGCCGCGCGATGAGGGGGCGCCGCTGTTTCGCGGTCTGAGCTTCGAGCCGACCATCGGCACCACCATCACCCTCACCCGCACCGCCGAGAACGGCTTCGCCTCGACCAAGCAGGAAGCCAAGCTGGTCCGCAAGGTGGCGCGCTATGACGGTGAAATCTCGAGCAGCCTGTTTGAGGCCGGCATCAAGGCCGGTATCGAGCAGACCGCCCTGTCCGAGCTGATCCGCATCTATTCCTATGACGTCGACTTCCAGCGCGATCTGCAAAAAGGCGATCGCTTCTCGATGTTCTACGAGCAGTATTACACCGATGACGGCCGTCTGGTGCGGGCGGGCAATGTGCTGTTCGCCTCGATGACGCTGTCGGGCACCGTCATGCCGCTCTACCGCTTCGAAGATACCGAGGGCTTCGTCGATTACTACAACGGCAAGGGCGAGGGCATCCGCAAGGCCCTGTTGCGCACGCCGATCAACGGCGCCCGCCTGTCTTCGGGCTTTGGCCTGCGCCGCCATCCGGTTCTCGGCTTTTCGAAGATGCATAAGGGTGTCGACTTCGCCGCCCCGCCCGGCACCCCGATCTATGCGGCGGGCGACGGCGTGGTCGAGAAGGCCGGACCCTTCAGCAGCTACGGCAATTACGTGCGGCTCCGCCATACCGAGGATTACAAGACCGCCTATGCCCATATGAAGGGCTTCGCCGCCGGGATCACGGCGGGCAAGAAGGTCCGCCAGGGTCAGGTGATCGGCTATGTCGGCACCACCGGCCGCTCGACCGGCCCCCATCTGCATTATGAAATCCTGCGCCAGAACGCCCAGGTCAATCCGATGGGCGTGCGCTTCCCCTCGGGCAAAAGCCTGCGCGGCAAGGAACTGGCCGCCTTCCAGAAAGAGCGGGCCCGGGTCGATATGGCCTTCCAGGCGACTCCGTCGGGGACCAAGCTGGCCAGCGCCAATTAGAGCCGATCCCCGCGCGCGCCCAAGCGGAGCGCGCCGGGGATTTGCCTGACGATCAAGACCGTGAAACGGCGGACGGGGGGCGGGTTTCGCGCTCGCCGCCCTCGCCCGCCACCCCGCCTTGCCCCCCCCGGCCGGAGCCCTCCGACCGGGGGGTTTCTTTGTCCGCGGCCGGAAAAGGCGGCTTTTTTCAAAGGCGATGATTTCGCGGTTGCGCCGGGGTCGAAAGCCCGTTAGAACTGCATCTGCGTTTCATTCTCAATAGCAACCCTTTCGACGCGGCCCGCCGGGTCCGACCGACCGAATCGAAGGAATAGCCGATGTCTTTCGCCCGCCCCCGTTTGTTTCCCGTGCTGATCTCGCTGCTTGCCGGGTCGACGAGCCTTGCCGGACCGGCCATGGCCGAGGGCGAGGTGAACATCTATTCCTATCGCCAGCCGTTCCTGATCCAGCCGATGCTTGACCGCTTCACCGCCGAGACCGGTGTGCGGACGAATGTGGTGTTCACCGATCAGGGGCTGGTCGAGCGTCTGAAGGCCGAGGGAGCGAACAGCCCCGCCGATGTGGTGTTGACCGTCGATATCAGCCGGTTGAACGAGCTGGTCACGGCCAAGGTGGTGCGGCCCGTATCCTCGCCGGTGATCGAGGCCAATATTCCCGCCGCAACCCGCGATCCCCAAGGTCGCTGGTTTGGCCTGACCACCCGGGCCCGGGCGATTTTCGCCGCCAAGGATCGGGTTCCGGCTGGGGCGGTGACCTCTTACGCCGATCTGGCCGATCCGCGCTGGAAAGGCCGGGTCTGCAGCCGGCCGGGCGATCATGTTTACAACATCGGCCTGATCTCGGCGATGATCGCCCATGACGGGGTGGACAAGACCAAGGCTTGGCTGGAAGGCGTGAAAGCCAATCTGGCGCAAAAGCCGGGCGGGTCGGACCGCAGTCAGGTCAAGGCGATCAAGGAGGGGCTGTGTGATTTGGCCCTGGTGAACACCTATTACCTGGGGGCCATGCTGGCCGATCCCGACCAGAAGGCCTGGGCCGAAAGCGCCACCATGCTGTTCCCCGATCTGTCGGGCCACGGCACCCATGTGAACGTGAGCGGCATGGCGATGACCGCCAGCGCGCCCAACCGCGACAACGCCTTGAAGCTGATGGAATTCCTGTCGGGTGACGAGGCCCAGCGGCTCTATGCCGAGGCCAACAGCGAATTCCCGGTCAAGCCCGATGTGGCGCGCAGCCCGCTGGTCGCCTCGTGGGGCACGTTCACCGCCGATCCGATCGCCCTGACCGAGGTGGCGAGCCGGGCCGGCGAGGCGCTGAAGCTGGTCAATGAGGTTGATTTCAACGAGGGCCCGGGATCCTGAACAAGGAGCCCGCCGCCACGGGAAGCGCCGGCCTTGTCTGGCCCGCTTCAGAGGTGCTGAAGGTCCCCCATGTCCCCCCGGGGCCTTCGACCAAGCGCGACGCATCTGGATCAGGGCCCCAGATGCGTCGCGCATCTTTTTTGAAGAGATTGCGTCGCGCATCTTTCCCCAAGAGTCTGCGTCGCGCCTCTTTTTTAGGGGGGATCTGTGCTCTCCCCCGGACCGACCGATGATCCGCCTGCGCTCCGTCGCCTCGCCCTGGACCTTGGGCAGCGCCCTTATCGCGTCGATCGTCGCTGTCGCGCCGCTGTCGGTGCTCGTGCTGGCGTTGACCCCCGAGGGCGAGGCGATCTGGGGTCATCTCGCCAGCACCGTCCTGCCCGGTTATCTGATCAATACGGCGCTGTTGCTGCTGGGGGTTGGCCTCGGCACCCTGGTGATCGGCACCGGCTGCGCCTGGCTGGTCACCCTTTATCGCTTTCCCGGCCGGCGGCTGTTTGAATGGGCCCTGCTGCTGCCGCTGGCGGTACCGGCCTTCATTTTAGGGTTCACCTATACCGAGCTGCTCGATTATGCCGGGCCGGTTCAGGCGACCTTGCGCGCCCTCGCCGGCTGGTCTTCGCCCAGGGATTATTGGTTTCCCGAGGTCCGCAGCCTGGGCGGCGCCATTCTTTTGATGAGCTTGGTGCTTTACCCTTACGTTTATCTGCTGGCCCGCGCCGCCTTTCTCGAACAGTCGCTGTGTACGCTGGAGGTCAGCCGCACCCTGGGCTGCACGCCGCTGGCCGCTTTTTTCCGGGTCGCCCTGCCGCTGGCCCGGCCGTCGCTGGTGGTCGGTGTCGCCCTGGCGCTGATGGAAGCGCTTAACGATTACGGAACCGTGAAGCTGTTTAATGTCCATACCCTGACCAGTGGGCTTTACAATGTCTGGCTGATCATGGGCAACCGCCAGGGCGCCGCCCAGATCGCCTGCGTGCTGCTGACCTTCGTCGTCGCCCTGATCATCGCCGAGCGGCTGGCCCGGGCCAAGCGCGCCTATCACGGGGCCGGCGGCCGAAGCCGGCCGATCGAGGGGCGGCCACTCAACGGTCTGGCGGGCGGTGCGGCCCTGATCGCCTGCGCCCTGCCGGTGGTTCTGGGCTTTGGCGTTCCGGCGGCGGTTCTGCTGCGCAATACCCTGGTCCGCCTGCCCGAGGCGATTGACGGCCCGCTTCTTGGCTATGCCCGGGCCAGCCTGACGCTGTCGACCCTGGCGGCGGCGATCGCCCTGGCTTTGGGCCTGTTCCTCGCCTATGCCGGCCGGCTTGATCCCAGCCCGTTGACCCGCTGGCTCGGCCGGCTTTCCGGCCTGGGCTATGCCCTGCCGGGCACGGTGCTGGCGATCGGCCTCCTGGTGCCCTTCGGCGCCTTCGATAACGCCCTTGATGGCTGGATGCGCGCCCATTTCGGGCTCTCCACCGGCCTACTGCTCAGCGGCAGTCTGTTCGCCCTGGTGTTCGCCTATGTGGTGCGCTTCCTGGCGCTCAGCTTCGGGGCGGCCGAAAGCGGACTGGCGCGCGTGCGCCCCAGCCTGGATAGCGCGGCGCGCAGTCTGGGATGCCGCCCGGCCCAGGTGCTCGCCCGGGTCCATCTGCCGCTGATAAAAGGCAGCCTGCTGACCGCCGCCTTGCTGGTTTTCGTCGATTCGATGAAAGAGCTTCCCGCCTCGCTGCTGCTGCGGCCCTTCAACGTCGAGACCTTGGCGACCCATGTCTTTCAGTTCGCTTCCAGCGAACAGATCGAGCGGGCGGCGCCGGGGGCCTTGGCCATCGTCGTCACCGGCTTGATCCCGGTGATCGTGCTCAGCCGGGCCATCGCCCAGGCCCGAAGCTGGCGGGGCACCCCTGGGGAGACGCCGTCTCAATGATCCATGCCGCCTCCGCCCTACCGCCCGCCCTAGCCTGTCGCGGGCTCAGCCATGGCTATGGCCAGCGCGCCGTGATCCGCGCCCTCGACCTTGAGGTCGCGGCGGGCGAGATCGTCTGCCTGCTCGGCCCCTCGGGCTGCGGCAAAAGCACCACCTTGCGGCTGGCCGCCGGGCTGGAGGACCCGTGGTCGGGAACGATCGCCCTGGGCGGACGCCCGGTCAGTGGTCAGGGACGGAGCGTTCCGCCCGAGGAGCGCCGCATTGGCTTTCTGTTCCAGGACTTCGCGCTGTTTCCCCATCTGACGGTGCTGGGCAATGTGGCGTTCGGGCTGCGCGCCCTGCCCCGACCGGCGCGCCGGCAGCGGGCCGGGGCCTGTCTGGCGATGGTCGGCATGGCCGATTATGCCGAGGCTTATCCCCATACCCTGTCGGGGGGACAGCAACAGCGCGTCGCCCTGGCCCGGGCCCTGGCTCCCGAACCGCTGTTGATGCTGCTTGACGAACCGTTCTCCGGGCTCGATTCGCGACTGCGCCGGCGGATCCGCGAGGAGACGGCCCGGGTTCTGCGCGCCCGGGACGTCGCCGCCCTGATGGTGACCCACGATCCCGAAGAGGCCCTGGCGATGGCCGATCGCATCGCCCTGATGGAGGACGGCCGCATCGTTCAATGCGCCGCGCCGCCTCTGCTCTATCACCAGCCGGCGACGCCCTTCGCCGCCCGTTTCCTGGGGGATGTGACCGAGATCACCGCGCGGACCGGCGCGGATGGCCGCATCGAGACACCATTGGGCAGTGTGCCCGCCCCCGCCGGGCTGGACGCCGGCACCGCCGCCCTGGTGATGGTGCGCCCCGAGGCGGTCCTCCTTCACCCCGCCGAAACGGCGGCGGCGGCCCGCGGGCGCGTCACCGCCCACCGCGCCTTGGGCCGGCTTACGGAACTGCGGATCGCCATCGACGGCATGGCCGAGCCCGTGCTGGTCCACCAGGACGGCGACGGGAGCTGGGCGATCGGCGATGGCGTGGCCCTCGGCCTGCGCTCCAAGGGCGTGTTCGTTTTCGCCCAAAGCTGAGACGGGGACGATCCCGGGGCGGCTCCGGGGCGGCAAGGGTTGCCGGGGCCGGGATCCCGCCCTATTTATGCCCCTCCCCCTCTCCCGGAGCATCCCCGATGGCCGTCGATCCCGCTTTCCTCCACGCCCTGCCCAAGGTGGAGCTTCACCTGCATATCGAAGGCAGCCTGGAACCCGAGATGATGGTCGCCCTGGCCGAACGCAACGGCCTCCGCCTGCCCTACGCCTCGGTCGAGGCGGTGCGCGCGGCCTATGATTTCCAGAACCTGCAGGATTTCCTTGATCTGTATTACCAGGGTATGGCGGTGCTGCGGACCGAGCGGGATTTCGAGGATCTGGCGATGGCCTATTTCCAGCGCGCCGCCGCCCAGAATGTTCTGCATGCCGAGATTTTCTTCGATCCCCAGGGCCATACGGCGCGCGGCGTCGCCCTGGAGGCGGTGATCGCCGGGCTGACCAGCGCCCGCAAGCGCGCCGAGGCCGAATTGGGGGTGAGTTCGGAACTGATCTTGTCGTTCCTACGCCATCTGAGCGAGGAGGAGGCCTTCGCCACCCTTGAAGAAGCCTTGCCCCACCGCGATCAGTTCATCGGCGTCGGCCTTGATAGCTCGGAAGTCGGCCATCCGCCGGCCAAATTCGCCCGGGTCTTCGCCCGGGCGCGGGCCGAGGGCCTGCGGCTGGTCGCCCATGCCGGCGAGGAAGGCCCGCCCGATTACGTGCGCGAGGCCCTGGACCTGCTGGCCATCGACCGCCTGGACCACGGCAACCGGGCGCTGGAGGACGAGGCGCTGATCGAGCGTCTGATCGCCGAGGGCATGGCCCTGACGGTTTGCCCCTTGAGCAACCTCAAGCTCCGCGTCGTCGATGATCTCGGCGCCCATCCGCTCAAGGCCATGCTCGAGCGCGGGCTGAAGGCCACGATCAATTCCGACGATCCGTCGTATTTCGGCGGCTATATGCTTGAGAACATGGCCGCCGTCGCCGAGGCCCTGGCCCTGGAAACCCACCACCTGCGCACCCTGACCGCCAACGCCATCGACGCCTCCTTCGCCTCCCCCGCCCGCAAGGCCGAGATGCACGCGCGCTTGGCCGCGGTAAACTGAGCGGCCAAACGCGCGCCCCCAAGCCTGCGCCTCCTCACCAAGTTTCGCCCTCACGGGAGCATGGATTGAAACAAACTGGCGGGCCATGCGGGATAGCGATGGGCACGACACTTACTCTATAGCCCTCCCAATTGTCTCTGGAATGAGAGGTTAATCCTCTAAAATAAAACGAAACATCGCAAATCTTGAAAAAACGGGTTAATTGCCATCAATTTCTGCACCTAGTCGACCTCATGCCATTCTGGCCTCGCTTCGGGACACATTAATTTTGAGCCGGGCCAAATTTAATCGCCATTTCCTGATAAATGACACGGCGAACGGCATTTTCAGCGCTTTTTCTATCCAAGAAGAGTCCGGTTATACCACGCCAGTCCTCAAGCCGAGTTCCTCTGTACTTCACTACGTCAAAGCCGGATAATCCGAGCGACATTGCGGCTTCCTCTATCGTATGGTCGAACAGGTGTGGCTCCCATTCTCGCTCTAACGCGTCGATTAGCATTTGGATCGCCGTGAAAGCATCTTCTGGAGAGGCGGTTACGCGGTTCCAGTGGACATGAAGAATGTCGAGCGCGGCCGTCAGCCCCGAACACAATTTTAAAGTGCATCGGTCCCAGTCGCTCTCGGTGCCACCGTTCTGAGCTAGCCACGCCTTCGCTTGGTTAAGCTTGTGCTGATCACTCTTGCTCGACGGTAGAAGATTGTGAGTATGGAAGGTACGAAGATTCTGGACGTCCTGAAAGGCTCGCGAAGCCGCCTTCTGATCCTCGGGTGAAGAGTTACGGACGATATTCATCAGGTAACGGCCCGCTGGCTGGAATGCCTCAAACCACAAGACGTAGCACCATAAGACTGACCTGATGAACGCCGCCTCGCCTTGACTATCGCCCGGCGCATCCAAGCTTACATCGGCTAGGAGATGCCTTCCAGTCGATGCGTGGAGTGTAGCCTTCAATCTATCCGCTGACTGAATCAAAGCTTCGAATGACATCAGGCGCCCTCAGCGCCGTAATCTATGATCGGGCCAATGTAGTTGAAGGATATAGAAAAGCCGTTCATCACTTGGCCGATGGCAATCGTACCCGCCTGCCTGCGACTTTCGACAAGATCGACATGCCGCCTGAGGCTCGGCACGTATACGGACCATCTGCCACTGCCTATCTGACGTTTAACGATTCCCGAAAAAAGACGCAGTTCCCCCTGCTCTGAATATACAGTGTGCCTGTTCAGAACCCGGTCACCCTCTACGTAGTCGGTATCCGAAGCGAGGCGCCTCCAAGCCGCGATAGCTTCACCCTCACTACCCGTGAGCCAGCGGAGTACACATTCGAGATACCTGTAGCGAGGCTGCGTATGCGCTTCGCCTAACGCGAGAAGATCGGTAACCACAATGTGAAGGCGATGGAGCGTCTCGTCACTGGTCGGAAGTGGCTGTCTTGTGCCTCGGAACAGCCACCGGCCGGTCGCGACTGTCCATTCGCAATTCAGATAAAGGCAGAGACAGCGCGCGTCTGAATGCACCTTCTCAAAATACAACCAGAGATAGTTACGTGCCTTCTCGGCAGCCGCAATATGGGACTTATCTGCCCTGTCGCCTGCTTCCGGTTTGGCTGGCGCCATCTCGCGTGCCCGCAAATAGTAGCCCGCAGTGGAACCCAATCGCTCCAGTTCCCCAAAAGCTTCGTCGCTCAGAGGTTTGTCTTCCAGCACACCGCCAAGATTAAAGCGCTGCCTTTGGAAACGCTCTTGCTGATCAGGATCTAGCGCTGCGGAATCAACTATGTCGAGAGTTGCCTGAACATCCGCTTCGATCTCCCGGCGTTCAAGTTCGCCGAGTTGCTTGCCGTTTTTCAACACCCTCAACGGCATCCAAAGCGCGATATCTAAAGGAAAATACGTGTCGACACGTCCAACAGCCATCTCCGCCGCTTCGCGCGCAGCGCGATAGCTTGACCAAACTTCTTCAGCGCTCGCGTTGCGTTGTGCTGCATCGGTTGCGAGATAGCCGTAGGTTGCCGCCCGCTCGACCCACAAATTCTCCTGTGTCCTGCGAGACGCATATAGCCGTTGTGCCCCGGACTGCCCAATCAGCCTCAGTGCATAATCCACCGACCTGCTAGCCTCATCTAAAATCCGCTCCTTATCAGCCACTTCGAGTTCATGTGTGCGGATGTAGTGGCGACGCAGAGTTGCTTCCTGAAGCATCAACCGCGCGCTCATAACGCCGTTCTTTTCTCGGAGAGTTGTCAGGGCTCGAGCGATATCGACGTAGCTGTCCTTGTATCGCTCCCCAAACGGGCCATCAGGACCAAGAGCGTACACGATATCGGTTACAAACTTCGTTTCTTCGTTGTCCTCAGAGCCTGCCCGATAAGACTGGGAAATCAACTCGATCAGCCTCGATGCCTCCTCTACTGGACCGCCGAGGCGTAAGTTGCAGATCAACTCCGCCTCAAGCTGAAGCCGGGCACCTACGAGCAGTTCCTCGCCGCTCTCATCTCCATAGTGCCAACGGAACAAATCCTGATCTCTGAAGACGCCGTGAACTAGATCAATGCCAAACGCAGTACCTTCCGATACTCGATCCTTGAGAATCGCCCGCAAAACTAGATTCACTGGTACGGATTTATACAGTCTCGCTGCCGCCATGATGTAGTCGATGACCTTAGCGGCGGACGAAGCGCCCTCGACGTCCTGAGATGACACATCTTCGATGATTGAGGTCTCACCCTTGTACCCAGCCTGCATAAGGGCCATACCCAAGGCAGTGACGGCCCGAGCGATCTGAGTATTCCCTCCCTGCTTGGCAATCGACGTCTGCGAAGATCGGGCTTCTTTGCCCAAACCATGCGCCAAAAGGCGACGACTACCAGGAAGTTGCCAGTAAAAACGAGCAAGCGCATACGGTTCGTCGATAGACAGTTTACTAGGTACGTTATATTCAACAGCCAACGCCGCGAGCTTTTCCTGCTCTCCCTGCGTCAATCGTCTGGGAGCCTCAATATAGCGGTCGTTGCCGCGAGTAATCTGTTCTTCAATACGATATGAGACGCCGAGAATGACTACACGGCGCCCTTTACTCCGGAATTCCTTCAACAACTCGTCGAAACGTGTTGGCGGCAAAGGAACATCGACCACGATCAGCGTGGTCGCACCAAGGTGATCCACTTGCGTCAGGAACGCTAACACGTCAGCAGGGTTAGGCTGGCGGTCGGTAGCGAATAGGACAGCGGTGAGGCTATCTGTCCGCACCTGCAATGCCGCGCGGGCCAAGGCTATGGACTTTCCTGTCCCAGACTGCCCATGAAGTATTATAGCGCCAGCTTCTCGATGATGTCGCTCGAGTGCTTTCTTTAACCGGGCTTGGAGGTGTCGCTCGAAATCACGTTCAATAGTGAAACCCCGACGTACTCCTTCCAAGCGGGCGCGCAACCCGCTTGGAATACTATGAAAATTCTCGAAAGCGTTCTGTGCAAGTGCCGATTGGAGAGGTGGCAGAAAGCCCGTGATCGAGTCGTCCAGGATGAGCGCTGACGCTTGAGTCGTGAGACGCAAACGTGGCGAGGTAACCAGTTGTTTTCCGTTCGGTAACGTTACGAGGTCGGGATCGTCCCAGTTTGGAGTAGCCATCTCTTCAGAGCTAGCTCGAAGCTCCGTAGCTATCTGTGCGAGGGAGCGATCGTCACGGATGATAATCCCGTTCCTGACGAGCTGGTCGAATGTTTCCTGGTCATCTTCCGCGAATTCGGGATCGCCACCGCACCATAGCACTCCACCAACCGGGGCAGCACTGAGAACCGCAAGCAGTTCCTCCGCCTTCAGCCAGTCGTGCGCGGGATCATATCCCTCAATAACGATCAGCCCGACCGGCGTAGTCACTTCAAGAACGTTTCGAAGCATGTTCGCCGAATGACGAAGCCGACGCTGGACCAATAACTGACGCGTACTCGGAGGGCGCGTCTCCAGTGGCCCCGCTCCAGCTCGTCCGAACAGATAGAATATTGGTGGTCGCCGCTTGCTCCGCACGATTGGAGGCAAAGGGTCGCCGATCAAGATTGTTTCGGGTTCACGTCCTCCTGCCGCTATCAGGTTGGACCAACCGGGATCGATCGACGACGTGAAAACAGCACTCACGAGCATGTCTGCAATAGCGATCTGATCGGAGGACGGTGCCCGGCGCGCGAAACGCTCTTCAAGCCACGAATCGAAATGCTCCGGATGCTGCTCCCGGGACAGTAAAGCCTTCCAACCTTTGCTGGGCTCTTTTGTTAGTTTCTTGAGTGCAAGCGACAAGACTGGATCGAGTCCAGCAGACCATCCAGCATGTTGCCCCAACAAAGCGACGAGCGGCACCCCACGAGCCAACGAATCTCGTAGCAATGCTTCTCCCGGGGCAGCGCTCACATCCAATACTTCCGTCAAAATCAATTACCGCCAGTGTTCATCAATGTAGGTTAATGGCGAAGTGCGCACTTGGCGAGCATCATCTCACTAGCAGGAGCGGTTACCAACCAATGATCCGTTTGGCACCGGCCAAATTTCTGTCAGTGCCGGTGAGACTATCCCGCTTGGTTGAGCGTGCGAGAACCATTCCCTCGAAAGGGTATACTCTATCTAATTGATAATAAATATATATATCGGGATTTTGTGTGGCAATCGGCGGTGTTTGGCGGAGCGGGAGGGATTCAAGCCCTATGTTGCGCCTTCACGGCGGCGGGGAGGGAAACGCTGTCCTCGGAAGGCAGTGGGTGGATGATCGCGGCTAAGGGCATAGACCCCAGCGCCGGTCTCATGGCCCCCTGGCGCCTATTGCGGGGGGACGTTGGGGTTGAGGACTTGGAAGCCGGCGCCGTTGTCGCTTTCAACCCAATCCACGGTGCTGCCCAACAGCCAGGGGGCATGCCGGGGGCGGATGGCGATGCGCAGGCCCTGGCTTTCAAAGACCTGATCGTCGCCGTCGACCTGATCGAAGTACAGGTCATAGGCGATGCCCGAGGCGGCGCCGCCGACCACGTCAAGGCGGATGGCCAGCGTCGGGTCGAGGTCGCCGCGCAGATGGAATTCATCGACCTTGCGGGCGGCGCGTTCGGTTATACGAATGGTTGTTGCCGTCGTGCTCATCACCAGCCCCCCGCCATTTCCCGCAGAACATCGCGCTTGGCCGCGCAAAAGCCGTCCACCGCGTCAAAACGGCCGTGGGCGGTCCAGGCGAAGGCGGCGCTGCCGCCCTGGCACCACGGCCAAGCGATACACTCCTGGCACTCGGCCACGGTTTGGGCCCTTTGGTCGGCCGCCGCAAAGGCCGCGCGCACCTTGTCGCCCCACCACAGCCGATCAAGCGTCCCGGGCGCATAGGGACCAAGCTGAAAGGGGGCGTCGTCCAGATAGGCGGTCAGCACCAGGGCACCCTCGGCGGTGACCCGCAGCGTGCGGTCCAGGCTATCGCCGCTGATGGCATACCCGCGCAGGCGTTCGGTGAAATAGCGCAAGTTCAGGCATTCCAGGGCGATCTCGGGGTAGCGCTCCTGCAACGACGCCATGGCGAAGATCAGGGCGCGGCGTTCGGCCGGCCCCAGCGACAGTTGATCGATGACATCGCCAGCCCGCCCACGTTGTTCAAGCAGCGAGACATAAACGGTGCCGAGACCAAGATCGGCGGCCAGCCGGACGACGCCGGGCAGATCGGCGCAATTGGCCGCCGAGGGCGTAAAGCACAGCGTCACCCGCCCGCCAAGGCCGGCGGCGCCGAGGCGCTCAAGCGTCCGGCCGGTGCGCTCAAAACTGCCGCGCCCACGGATGGCGTCGTGAACGGCGGCGCTGGCGCCATCCAGGCTGACGGCGATGCTGGCGCCGATCTCGTCAAGAAAGCCGATGTCGCCCTCGCTCAAGGCGACGCCGTTGGTCACCAGCATCGCTTCCAGGCCAAGATAGCGGGCATAGCGCATCACCGGCCGCCACTCGCCATAGAGCGTCGGCTCGCCACCGCTGAACGACACGAATTCGCCGCCCATCGCCTGAAACTCGCCAAGCAATCCCTGGACATCGCTTGCCGGCAGGTCGCGGGCCTCGCCTTCGCCGGCCCGGATATAGCAGTGACGGCAGCGCAGATTGCAGCGCGTCGTCAGTTCCAAAAACAGCTGAAGCGGTGGCAAAAGGGGATCGGAGGGCGCAGGGGAAAGGATCATCGCGCCACCTGCAGCACCGGCAAGGTCCTTTTGCGATCGGGAACGCTAAACAGCGCCGTGTCGTCGTCGGACCTGGATTTTGGCGGCGGCGGCAGTCTCATGCCATTGCCATTGGGTCCGAAGCGCAGCCACGGCGCCGAGGGGGGATCTTGGAACTTGCCCTCGGCCAGGGTGCGGGCCATGCCGACGGCGCCGCGATAGATCGCCTTGCGGATATCGTTGCGGCTGAGGGTGGCGGTGCGATAGGTCGGATTGCTCCAGCGGAAATCCTCCCAATTGGTGGTTTCCAGAACGATGCCGTATTTCTCGCGCTCGATCATCATCGGCGCCCCGGGATAGGGGGTGGTCACCGACAGATAGGCCCCCGCCCCCATCTCGCGGATCTCCTCGGCCAGCCGCAGGGTCGCTTCGATCGAGTCCAGCGTGTCATGGGGATGGCCGACCTGGAAGGTGAACATCGGCTGCATGCCCAGGTTCAAGATCACATCGGCGGCGCGGTACACATGGGCCAGCGAGATATGCTTCTTCATGCCGCCGATAACGCTCGGGTCCCCCGATTCCACGCCCAGTTCGATGCGATAACAGCCGGCCGAGGCCAGATCCTGCATCAGCTCGGGCTCGGCGTAATCAACCCGCGAAACGCAGTACCAGCCGATGGGCAGATCAGCCTCGCGGATCAGCCGACAGATTTCCCGGGCGCGGGCGCGATAGGTCGTAAAAACGTTATCGACGAAATAGAAGTCGTTGATCCCCCATTGCTCGTACATCAGCTTCATTTCGCCAACGACGTTTTCGGGGCTGCGATAGCGATAGGCGTCTTCAAAGGTGCTGGCGATGCAGAAGATGCATTTCACCGGGCAGCCCCGGCTGCTCATGATCGATCCCGGGCGGGTGTATTTCTTGATCGGGAACAGGTCGCGGGCCGGATAGGGAAAGATATCGAGGCTTTTCTCGCGGGCGCGCGGCGTGGTCTTGATGGTGCGGCCGTCACGGCGAAAGGCGATGCCGGCGACGTCGTCAAGCCTGCCCTTGCCGCGCAACTGAACCTTGGCCGCTTCCAGCACCGAATGCTCGGCTTCGAACAGGAACACCACGTCGAAGCCCGAGGAGGCCAACGCGGTTTCGTATTCATAGGACACATGCGGTCCGCCAACCCAGGTTATGGCCTCGGGATGGTCCTTGCGCACGGCCGCCAGCAGCCGCTCGGTGCCGTAATAGGTGACGGTGGTGGTGTAGAAGCCAACCACCCGGGGATCGCTTTCGCGCAGCTTTTGGCGCAGATCGGCGACCGGCTTATCGGAAAAGGCCAGATCGATGGCGTCAACCTCGAAGCCGTTCTCGCGCAGGATGGCCGCCAGATAGCCGATGCCGAGCGGCGGGGCGTTGAGGTTATATCCGGCATGTTCTTCCGGGGACGGCGTGGGCGGACTGACGAAAAGAATGTCGACCATCTGTGCGTCCTTAAGCAATGACGAGGAAGGGAAGCGCCCTAAGCCGGACCGGCCATGGGCGCCAGGGTTCCAAGGCAGCGTTGACAGAGCGGCTCGCTCAGGCGGTCGGCGGCCATCTCCTCGCGGATCCGCCGCAAACGGGCGCCGTCCCAGATCTCGTCGACCGACGAGTCGAGCAGCGAGCCGAGATCGACCGAGTTTTCGTAATCCATGTTGCAAAACGACACGCGGCCATCGACGAAGACCGCCATCTGCCGCCAGGGGCTGCTGAACGGACAGCGGCCCTGGCTGGCGGGAACCACCCTGTGGCCGGGCGGGATCACCGCATTGCCAAAGGAGCACCCGGTCTTCATCACCAGATCGACGCCCCCGTCCAGCGGCAAGCGCAAGCTGGGATCGCCGGTATCATCGGCCAAAGGATGGAGCAGGGTTTCAAAGGCGATCGATGGCCGGGGATCGATGGCGGGCGGGGCGCCGACCGGCCCTTGGGGATCGAGATGGCGCAGGCGCAGCAACCATGTGCGATAGCTGGCCCAGGCCTTGTGGCGTGAGTCGACCAAACCCCGCCCGGCCACCGGCCCGCCGGAGCTTCCCCCCTCGGCACGCGGCGCGGCGACGATATATTGAATATCGACATGCAGGCGGTGGGCGCCGCGACGCTTGCGCTCGGCCAACAGATCAAGCACGCGGCGTTCCTGCTCGTCGATCAGCCCGCGCGCCCCCAATTCAGCGTAGCCCGCCTGATCGGTGACGTTCAGGCTGATGGTGATATGGCTCAGCCCGCTGGCGAAGATCTTGTCGCGGGCCTTGGCGTTGAGCAGGGTGGCGTTGGTGAACAGCCCGGGCACCAGCCCCACGGCCCGCGCCGCGCTGACGATCTCGGTAAAGCGCGGATGGAGCAACGGTTCTCCCATGACATGCAAAAACACCATGCGCTCGGTCTGGGTATAGCCCCAGGTGGCATCGCGCCGCCGGCCATAATCGGCGATTTTCGAAAAGATCAGCCGCGCATGGTCCTCGCTGAGAAAAGCGCGGGGGCGCTTGAGCGTTCGGCTGGGACAAAACGGACAGGCGAGATTGCAGTGCGAGGTCAGTTCCACATAGAACCAATCAACCGGCGGCACCGCCTGACGCCGCCAGCGTTCCAGATCACGGATCCGCGACGCCTCGTCGGGCCAGTGCAAGCGGTAATGGGCAAAGCTCTCGCCCCCGCCGCCCGAGCGGCGCAAGACCAGATCAAACCCTTTGGTGGCGGGCGGCGGCACCGCCAGATGATAAACCCGACCCAAGGGCGGCGATTCGGGGTGATCAAGGATAAGAAAGGCCTGATCGAAGGATGCCGGCGAGACGAGGATCTGGCCACCGGGGGTCTGGCCGCCGGAAGTGGCTGCCAGAAGAAAGTCCCAGGTGGCGATCGGCAAGGCGGTATCGGCAAGCGCCAGGGTGGCGACAAGCCGGGTCGGCCCCGGCGCGAAAGGCGTGGGCGGCAAGGCCAAGCACACCGCTTGCCCGCCAAGAGGAACAATGCCGCTTAGTCCCTGCCAGCCCACGGATCACCTCCCCGTTCGCGTTTCTCGGTCAAGGACCGATCAGAGCTCTTCGGGCTCCTTGGGATAGAGCACCAGAAGCCCGGCGGCTTCGGCGGCAAGCAGGGCGCGCACAACCTCGCCATGCAGAGCGCTGGCATCTTCCAGGTTCAGTTCTTCGGCCACCGCGTCCAAAATCGCTTCCAGGGTGTCGTCGCCCAACCGGCGCCAGACCTGACTGACCGGCGAGGACAAGACGTACTGGATGCCGTTGCGCATGGCGTAAACAAGGTCGGAGTCTTCATAGAAAATGTCGGTGGCGCGCTGGGGCCGGGCGTTCAGAACCTCGCGCAGCGCCGCGCGGCGCACCGGCTCGGGAAGCCCCTGGAACGGATCGGCGGGCCCCGCCTGTTCGGCCGGCGCCGAACCAGTGGGGCTAACCGCGAAAGGGCCGCGCGGACTCACGGCGAAGGGACCGCGTGGGCTCACCGCGAAAGGACCACGCGGGCTCACGGCGAAGGGACCGCGCGGGCTCACGGCGAAGGGACCGCGCGGGCTCACCGCGAAGGGACCACGCGGGCTCACCGCGAAGGGACCGCGCGGGCTGACGGCGAAGGGGCCACGCGGGCTGACGGCGAAAGGACCACGCGGGCTGACGGCGAAGGGGCCACGCGGGCTGACGGCGAAGGGGCCACGCGGGCTCACCGCAAAGGGGCCACGCGGGCTCACCGCAAAGGGGCCACGCGGACTTTGGGCCGCCTCATTGCGCAGGGCGGACGAAGCCTCCTGCCCCGGACTGACCGCGAACGGGCCACGCGGACTGACGGCGAAGGGGCCACGTGGGCTGACGGCGAAAGGACCGCGCGGGCTGACGGCGAAGGGGCCACGCGGGCTCACCGCGAAAGGACCGCGTGGGCTGACGGCGAAGGGGCCACGCGGACTCACCGCGAAAGGACCGCGCGGGCTGACGGCGAAGGGGCCGCGCGGGCTCACCGCGAAGGGACCGCGCGGACTTTGGGCCGCCTCATTGCGCAGGGCGGATGAAGCCTCCTGCCCCGGGCTCACCGCGAAGGGACCACGAGGACTGACCGCAAAGGGACCACGTGGACTCACCGCGAAGGGACCGCGCGGACTCACGGCGAAGGGGCCACGCGGGCTCACAGCGAAGGGACCGCGCGGGCTCACCGCAAAGGGACCGCGCGGACTGACCGCGAAGGGGCCACGCGGACTCACCGCGAAAGGACCGCGCGGACTGACCGCGAAGGGGCCACGCGGGCTGACCGCGAAAGGACCGCGCGGGCTGACGGCGAAGGGGCCGCGTGGGCTTGAAGCGAAGGGGCCAGTAGGATTTCTTGGGTCCGCCATGGTGTCCTCCATTGCCAAAGATCAGGGATGCAAACAGCCTGCCCTTCAGTCCGCCGGGTGCCACGAAGGCGAGGGGGACAGGGTACCGGCTTTTGAAAGCGCCTCGATCTGCTGGGGATGTCTCGCCCCGACGATGGCGCTGGAAATTTCTGGACGGTCGAGAACGAAGCGCAGCGAAAAATCCACCCAGCTTTCGCCCGGGCGGCGATAGGGCTCAAGGGCGGCGCGATCGCCGGCGATGGCCGCCTTGACCTCGGCCGGCAGATGCTGGCGGAAGTCCCCGGCGGCGAAGGTCGATGCGGGGCCATAGCGTCCCGACAACCAGCCGTTCGCCAGAACCTCACGGGCCAGAACCGCCTTGCCCAGATCGGCGGCCCGGCTTAGAAGCCCTTGATCGGCCTGGGTATTAAGCAGGTTAAAGGGTAGTTGCACCACTTCGACCTCGGGGCGGTCGAGGGCCAGCCAGCCATCGATGGCGCGGGCGACGGAAACGCCGATATGGCCGATCCACCCATGATCGCGCAGGTCTTGCAGCGGGCGGTAAACGTCGGGCAGGCCGATCAGGACGGGCGGCGGGTTATGCAACAGATAGATGTCGATCACCTCGCGGCGCAGGCGATCACGACTCGCCGCCACCTCGGCCTTGAAAGCGCGGCGGTCGGGCGCCCTGCCCTGGGCGAAATGCGAGAAGCCCCCCTTGGTGCACACGACCGCCCCCCCCTCGCCGCCGGGAAGCAGCCGCCCCAACAGACTTTCGGCGAACCCATCGCCATAGATGCCCGCTGTATCGAAAAGCGTGATGCCCGCCGCCAGGGCGGCGCGAACGGTGGCTTCGGCCCGCTCGGGATCAACGGCGCCATAGCCCGCCAAGCCGGCATTGCCCGCCAGCGGCCATGTGCCCAGACCAACCTGCGACGCGCGCAGCGCGGTCTTTCCCAGGCGCCTCGTTCGCATCCGAGTCCCCCCTTGTTCAGAACCCCACTCCGACCGTCATTCACGCCAAAACACCCTTACAAGGAGAACGCTAGCGCAATTCCCCTTGAAAGGGAATTGCCTTTCCCTTTCCCTCGATAAGGATTAACCCCTTTGTCATTCCCTCCCCAAAATGAATTACCCCTTGGCGATAGGGATCTCAGCCGCCAAAGCGAGTCCAGACTCCTCTGCCCCCTCCTCCGCCGTTCTCTTTATGAGTCTTTGATTTGTCTTATGGCCCCCCTTTCTCCCCCTTCCCTTGCCAAGAACCGGACTATGGAAAGAAGATCTTCCAATCGGGAGAATTTTCCCCTCACCCCTGCTCCACTTTACCAACGGGGCGGGTTCGGCTTGGCGGCAGGGCGTGCAGGCGGCTCCAGGCGCGGCGGAACTGGCGGGTCGAGGAAAAGCCCGCGCGTTCGGCCACGGCTTCCATATCAAGCCGGGTCGCCGTCAGGATGTCGTGGGCAAGGGCGATGCGCAGGCGGTTGACATAATCGGTCACGCTCATTCCGACCTGGTCGTTGAACAGCCGCGACAACGAGCGCGGGCTGATGGCGGCGACCTCGGCCAGATCGCCCAGGCTCCATGGCCGGGCCGGATCGGCGGCCACGGCGTCCTGGGCGCGGTGGATGGCCCGGTGCAGGTGATTGCGGCCTTCCAGCCAGGGTGAAAGCTGGGGATCGCCCGGCCCGCGACGCAGATAGAGCACCAGATAGCGCGCCACCGCCAGGGCGCAGGCTGGGCCGATGCGCCGGGCCACCAGATGAAGCATCAGATCGATGCCGGCGGTGACGCCGGCGCTCGACAGCCGCTCGCCATCCTCGACATACAGGCGGTTTTCCACGACCCGGGCCTTGGGCGCCAGCCGGGCCAGCTCGGCGCAGCAGGCGTGATGGGTGGTGCAGGCGACGCCATCAAGCAAACCAGCCCGCGCCGCCAGCAAGGCGCCCGAACAGATCGATATCAGGCCGATCCCCGGACGCACCCTTTGGGCCAACCAATCAACGATGGCCGCGTCCTTGGCGGCGTCGTCGGCTTGGTTGGCGGGGACCGCCCCCAGCGTCACCGCGGCGCTTCCGGCGATCACCACCAGGGCGCCCTCGGGCAGGGTATCGGGCAAGGGCGCCACCCCGGCCACCTCCAAGCCGATGGAACTCGAGACCGTCGCCGCCGGACCGACGTAATGCACCACGAAGCGTAGCCGGTCCTGCTCAAGGTTGGCCTTGCGCAACACCTCGATCGGCCCGGCGACATCGAGCAGCAGCACGCGCGGCGGCAGCACGACATAGACGGCGACCTCCTCGGGTCCGGCGGCGGCGGCCGTCATCGGGCGGCGGGGACCAGGGGACCGGCCAAAGCCGCCTCGACGGTGGCGATGCGGGCGAAGCGGTCGGCCAGAACCAGCTCGGTGCGGGCCTTGATCTCCTCGGCGCTCCATACCCGGCCCTGGGCATCGGTCATGGCGAAGGTCAAGGTCGCCTCGCTGACGAAATCAACGTCATAGCCAAGGTCCGAGGCGTGACGGGTCGTCGTCTCGCAGCACTGCTCGGTGCGAATGCCGGCGACGATGATCCGACGAACGCCCTTGCTGATCAGCCAGACGTCAAGCCCGCTGCCGATCAAGGCGCTGTGGCGGCGCTTGCGAAAGACCGCGTCGGGGGCGAGGGTCAGCGGCGCCAGGGTCACCACATGGCCCGAGGCTTGGCTGAAGGGCCCCTCGTCGTCGATATGGAAAATCTGAACGACGGGAATGTCCCGGCGTCGCGCCCCATCGATCAGCGCCTGAAGCCGATCAACGAAGGGCGCGACGTCGCCCTCGTGCCAAGTGGGGCGGTGGCGAAAGGACTCCTGGGCGTCGATCACCAGCAGGGCGGTATCGGAAGCGGACATGGCGCGGGCTCCGTCTTTTGGGGGTGTCCGCCCATTTTAGCCGCGCGCGTCCTGGGAGAAAGGCCGCCCCGCGCCGAAAAGCGGACAAAAAACGCCAAAGCCCGTCGTGCTGAAGAACGGCGAATCGCCGCCGCGCTTTGGCCGAGAGCGCGAGGGGAGCCGCGTCAGATATCCCCCTCGGCTTGGCTTGAAGGTAGCGGCGTGACCAGGATCTTATCGATGCGGCGACGATCCATATCGACCACCTCGAAGCGGATGCCATCGCGCTCGAACACATCGCCGGCACTGGGAATGCGGCCCAATTCGCGCAACACCAAACCGGCGACGGTTTGAAAATCGTCGCCATCGCGCAGATCACGCAGGTGCAGCGTGTCTTCGAATTCGTCGATCGGCATCCACCCTTCCACCAGCCACGACCCATCGGCCCGCGGCACGGCGGCGACCTCGCTATCCTCATCGGCATCGGGCAGATCGCCGGCGATGCTTTCAAGGATATCGGTCAGGGTCACCACGCCTTCTACGCTACCGTATTCATCGACCACCACCGCCAGATAACTGCGGTTCGCCTTCATCAGATCGAGCAAACGCAAGATCGCCATGCCGTCGTGAACAACCAAAGGCCGCACCATGGCGGCTTCCAGGTTCAGCGGCTTGCCGCGCACGGCGGCGGCCAGCAAATCGCGGGTGTGGACGATGCCGACGATCTCATCAAGCTGGCCCCGGCAGACCGGATAGGACGAATGGCTGCCCGAACCGATCTGGAGCAAAAGCGCCTGGGTCGGCTCCTCAAGGTCAAGCCAGACCACCTCGGGGCGCGGCGTCATCACCGCGCGCACGGTGCGATCGCCCAGCCGCAGCACGCCGCGGATCATCTCCTGTTCCTCGGGGGCGAAGACCCCGGCCTCGGTTCCTTCGGAAATCAAGGCCCGCACCTCCTCCTCGGTCACCGTCGTGCCCTCGGAGCCATGGATGCCGAGCAGGCGCAGCGCCATCTCGGTCGAGGCGGCGAGCAGCCAGACGAAGGGGGCGGCGATCCGCGACAGGGCGCGCATCAGCCCGGCGACGACGCAGGCGGTGCGTTCGGGGTTGGTCAGGGCGATGCGTTTGGGAATCAACTCGCCCAGAACGATCGACAAAAAGGTGATCAGCAGCAGCACCCCGCCGACCCCAAGAAACCGCCCCCAGCCGGCCAAGGCCGGGATCGTCTCCAGGCATTCCCCGGCGCGATCGCCCAGCGTCGCCCCGCCATAGGCGCCGGCGACGACGCCGACCAGGGTGATGCCGATCTGCACGGTCGACAGGAAGCGCCCCGGATCCTCGGTCAGCCGCAAGGCGATGCGGGCGCCGGGCACATGGCGGTCGGCCATCGCCTGCAGGCGGGCGCGGCGCGACGACACCATCGCCAGTTCCGACATCGCGAAAAGACCGTTCAGCAGCATCAGCAGAACGATCACGGCGATTTCCACGGCAATCATCAAAACCCCTTCCCCGCGCTCCGATCAGGCGAGGGCCGCTTCCCGAACCACCCTGACCAAGGTCTGGCGCAGGGCCTCGATACTGTGGTCGACATCGCGGCCGATTTCCTTGACCGCCTGGGCGCGCAGGCCATTGGCATCGGCTTCACGGGCCACGTCGTCGATACGCTCGGTCACCTCGCTCGACGCGGCGGCGGTTTCGGCCACGCTGCGCGCGATCTCGGCGGTCGCCTGATCTTGTTCCCGCACGGCGCTGGCCACCGAGGCGCTGACCTGATCGATCGTGCGGATATCGCCGATCATCGCCTTGACCGCCTCGGCCGCCGCCCGGGTCGCCGATTGGACCTCGGCGATCTGACGGGTGATCTCCTCGGTCGAACGCCCGGTTTGATTGGCCAGATTTTTAACCTCCTGGGCGACCACGGCAAATCCTTTTCCGGCATCGCCGGCCCGGGCGGATTCGATGGTGGCGTTGAGCGCCAGCAGATTGGTCTGTCCGGCGATGGTGCCGATCAGGGTCGCCACTTCGCCGATGCGCTCCACGGCGGCCTGCAACGAGGCCACGGTGGTCTCGGCGGTCTGGCCGGTGCGCGCCGCCTGGGCGGTGAGCGCGGTGGTATTGTCCATCTGGCGCAGGATCTCGCGGATCGAGGCGGTCATCTCCTCGGCCGCTCCGGCCACCGTCTCGGCGTTCGACAGCGCCTTGCGCGCCGAGGTCGACACGCTGTCGGAACTGGCCGACACGGTTTGAGCCGAGGTCGCCATGTCCTCGGCCGAGGCGTTCAGGCGGCTGGTCCGCCGCGCCACCTCGTCCACGACCTGGGCGGTCTCGCGTTCAACGGTGGCGGCCATGGCGCCCAGCGCCTCGCGCTTCTGGCGTTCCGACCGCTCGGCCATCGCCGCCTGTTCGGCGCGCAGCTCGGCGGCTTCCTGGGCGTTGCGCTTGAAAACGGCGACGGCGCCGATGATCTCGCCCACCTCGTCGCGGCCGCGCGCCACCGGCAGATCGACGCCAAGATCCCCCTCGGCCAGCCGGAGCATGCTCGCCGTCAGCCGCTTGAGCGGGCGGATCGAGCCGATCGTCCACCAAGCCAGAGCGACGCCGACGACCAGCACAAGGGCGCAAAGACCGATCATCCGCTCGGCGAAGCCGCGCGCCACCGCCCGCGTCCGCTCGGCGATCACCTGATTGGCGTTTTCCTGAAGATCGATGAAGCGGTTGATCCGCTCCAGCCATTCAACGAAGGCCGGCCGCGCCTCGGCCATCAGCAGGGCGCGCGCCCCCTCCAGATCGCCGGCGCGCCGGCGGTCGATCACCGTTTTAACCAAAGGCATGGTGCGCGATTCGGTTTGCTTGATCTGGCCAAGGATCGTCCGCTCCTCGGCCCCGATATCGTTCCGTTCGGCGAACATGCGGTCCATCAGTTCGGCCGAGCGCTGGTAATCGCCCGCCAGCTTGTCGATGGTCGCCACCACGGCGTCGGCATCGCCCGCGCTGGTGACCAGCGTCACGTCGCGCAGGGCGATCGCCCGGTCATGGACGCTGCCACGGAAGTTGATGGCATAGCGCTGCTTCACGCTATTGACCTCGTTGATCACATCCAGGCTATGGCTGATCTCATTGACCCGATGAATGCCGAAAACCGCCAGAATGACGGTCATGACCAGCATTCCCCCAAAGCCGATGAGCAATCGGGTTCCGATCTTGGTGTCTTTTACGATTTGCACGGATAAAGGTCCTTGACCCGGAGCCGATGGGGGAAAGAAAGCGGGAGAGGGACGGGGACCGGTTCAGCGCACGGCGGCGAGGCGATGGGCGGTCACCAAAAGATCAAGCAGATCGAAGACGCGGGCGACGTAATGGTCGCGCAGCACCAAAGGCAGGCCGGGCTGGCCGCGCAGGTCGGTTTCCAGGGTATCGACCAATCGATTGAGGCGATGTTGATGCATGCCCAGGCGGCGCTGCAAGGGATCGGTCAGAATGCCGGCGAAGGCGCCGACCACGGCGGCCGCTCCCATCACCGCCGTGGCCGAAGCGGCCAGGGCGATGCCCGGAACCGCCACCGGAAACAGCCCATACCAGGCCGCGCCGATGGCTCCGCCCAGCGGGAAGCTCATCACCGCCAGCTTCTGGGCGACCAGACCGGCCAGCAGGGTTGAAAGCCCCCAGGTGCCCGGCGTCAGATTATTGGCCACGGCGATGCCCGCCCCGGCGCAAACGAAGGCGTTGACCAGATCGGCCGCCGCCGCCCGGCTGCCGACATAGGCCGCCAGATTGCCTTCAAGGCGGGCGCGAAAGGTCGGGTCATCACGGCGCTTGGCGATCTCGTCGGCCACCGCCTGGACCAGAAACGAGATTTGCGGCTCGGCCAGGATCTCGGCGGCCAGGGCGTCGCGGGTGGTCACATTGCCCTTGCCGTCGTCCATCGGCAGTTCCAGGAAGTCGCGGAACAGCCGAAAGGTCAGCTCGCGCCCCAGATCGGTGGGCAGCATCAAGGTCAGCCGTCCCAGGCGGTCGGCGGCGCGGCCGGCCGGCTTCCAGGCCTGACCGACCTTGCGCAAGCCCCAGGCCGCCCCCATCACCGCCACCTGTGGCACGGCCAGGGCCATATTGACCGGGGCGCGAACCACGTCCCAGCCGATGGCATGGCGGTGCAGACGAAGCGACCCGCGCAGCGAATAGGTTTCGGCGACGAAGGCCTCGACCCGCTCGCGCCGGCGCAGAAGGTAGCGGGCGGCGGCGTTATCCACCGCCGCCGCCACCGAGGTCTGCGACAAGGCGACGAGCGGCAGCCCGCCCCCCGTCGTTTCCCCGGTGCTTGATCCGTCGCCGGTCAGGGCGCCTTCACCCGCCGTGTTCATGCGGCGGTGTCCAAAGACAACGCTTCGCCATTGACCACCAGTTTGCCTCCTTCAACGGTAATGCGGATGACATCGCCATCCTTGATCCGGCCATCAAGCACCAGGGTGGCCAGCGGATTTTCCAAAGAGCGCTGGATCACCCGCTTAAGCGGCCGGGCGCCATAGACCGGGTCATAGCCGCGCTCGGCCAGCCAGTCGCGCGCCGCGTCGTCCAGATCAAGGGTCATCTTGCGATCGCGCAGCCGGTCGGCCAAACGGCCAAGCTGGATCGACACGATCCCGGCCATGTTCTCGCGGAACAGGCGATGGAACAGCAAGATCTCGTCAAGGCGGTTCAGGAACTCGGGGCGGAAGGCGGCGCGCACCATCTCCATCACCGCGCCGCGCACCGCGCCTGAATCATCGCCCTCGGGCTGGTTGGCCAGGATATCGGCCCCCAGGTTCGAGGTCAGCACGATCAGGGTATTGCGGAAATCGACGGTGCGGCCCTGGCCATCGGTCAAGCGGCCGTCGTCAAGCACCTGCAGAAGCACGTTGAACACATCGGGATGGGCCTTCTCGACCTCGTCAAACAAGATCACCTGATAGGGCCGGCGCCGCACCGCCTCGGTCAAAGCCCCGCCCTCGTCATAGCCGACATAGCCCGGAGGCGCGCCGATCAGCCGGGAAACCGCGTGCTTTTCCATGTATTCGGACATGTCGATGCGCACCATCGCCTGCTCGTCGTCGAACAGGAAGGCGGCCAGGGCCTTGGTCAGTTCGGTCTTGCCCACGCCGGTGGGGCCGAGGAACAGGAACGACCCCATCGGCCGGTTGGGATCTTGCAAGCCGGCCCGCGAGCGGCGGACGGCGTTGGAAACGGCCACCACCGCCTCGCGCTGGCCGACCACCCTTGAAGCCAGAACCTTTTCCATGCCCAGCAGCTTTTCGCGTTCGCCCGCCAGCATCTTGTCAACGGGAATGCCGGTCCAGCGCGACACCACCGAAGCGATGGTCTCGGCGGTCACCACCTCGTTGACCAGCTTGCCACCCTGGCGATGGGCGAGGCCATCACCGGATTCGACCTCGCCCAAACGGCGTTCGAGATCGGGGATGACGCCATATTCCAACTCGCCCGCCCGCGCCCAATTGGCTTGGCGTTTGGCGATATCAAGATCACCGCGCGCCTGCTCCAATTGCTCCTTGATGCGCGTCGATCCGGCCAGACCTTCCTTTTCGCGCTTCCAGTCCTCGGTCAGGGTCGCCGACTGGCTTTCCAGATCGGCCAGTTCCTTTTCCAGATCGCTAAGACGGGCCTCCGAGGCGATGTCCTTTTCCTTGCGCAGGGCCTCGCGCTCGATTTTCAGCTGGATGATGCGGCGATCAAGCTCGTCCAGGGCCTCGGGCTTGCTGTCGACCTCCATGCGCAGGCGGCTTGCCGCCTCGTCCATCAGGTCGATGGCCTTATCGGGCAGGAAGCGGTCGGTGATATAGCGGTTGGACAAGGTGGCGGCGGCGACCAGGGCGTTATCGGCGATGCGCACCCCGTGGTGCAGCTCGTACTTCTCCTTGATGCCGCGCAGGATCGAAATGGTATCGGCCACACCCGGCTCGGAGACGAAAACCGGCTGGAAACGCCGGGCCAGGGCCGCGTCCTTTTCCACATGCTTGCGGTATTCATTGAGCGTGGTCGCGCCAACGCAATGCAGATCGCCGCGCGCCAAGGCCGGCTTGAGCAGGTTCGAGGCGTCCATCGCCCCCTCCCCGGCCCCGGCGCCGATCAGGGTGTGCATCTCGTCGATGAACAAGATGATCTCGCCCTCGGCCGCCGACACCTCGGTCAGCATCGCCTTCAGGCGTTCCTCGAACTCGCCACGGAACTTGGCGCCGGCGACCATGGCGCCAAGGTCAAGGGCCATCAGCTTCTTGTTCTGCAGGCTTTCGGGAACGTCGCCATTGACGATGCGCAGGGCCAGACCCTCGATGATCGCCGTCTTGCCGACACCGGGCTCGCCGATCAGCACCGGGTTGTTCTTGGTGCGGCGGCTGAGCACCTGGATGGTGCGGCGGATTTCCTCGTCGCGGCCGATCACCGGGTCAAGCTTGCCCTCGCGCGCCGCCTCGGTCAGGTCGCGGGCGTATTTCTTCAGGGCGTCATATTGGGATTCCGCCCCGGCGCTATCGGCCTTGCGGCCCTTGCGCAGGTCTTCGACCGCCTTGTTGAGGCCCTGGGGCGTGGCGCCGGCCTCGGCGAGGATGCGCTTGGCCGGGGTCTCGGCGGCCATCGCCAGGGCGATCAGCAAGCGCTCCACGGTCACGAAGCTATCGCCGGCCTTTTCGGCCATGCGCGTCGCCTGATCGATCACCCGGGCCAGCGACTGGGCCCAATACATCTGCTGGGCGCCTTGCACCTTGGGCAGTTTGTCGACTTCGCGGTTGACCGCCTCCTGGGCGCGCAGCGGGTCACCGCCAGCGGCGCGAATCAAATTGGCCGCCAATCCTTCTTTATCATCAAGCAGGGCCTTGAGCAGATGCTCGGGCGTCACCTGCTGGTGGGTTTCGCGCAGGGCGATGGTCTGAGCCGCCTGCAGAAAGCCCTTCGACCGATCCGTCAGTTTTTCGGGATCCATAATCTATCCATCCTCACCTTCTCTAGGGGACCGGGCATGGCGCCCCGACATACGGCGGCGTCCTCGCCCTTCCAGGCATATGGTCACGGTAGATATGGGGGTGGGAAAGGCCCGCGCGCAACAGCGGCAACGCCCCGTTTACGCAGGGGGAAGCCAATAAATCCCGGGGCCGCACCCTTGCGGATACGGCCCCGGAAAAACGGCCTTTGGCTGGCCCGAAAAGGCCTCAGGCGGGGATGGTCTGTTCGCTGGCATCTCCGCCCTGGCCTTCGGCCTCGGCCTCGGCCTCGGCGGCGATCTCGGCGGCCGGACGACGGCGGCGGCGCGGCGCCCGCTCGGCCTTGGCCCGGGGCTTTTCCTCGTCGCCTTCGACGGCGATCACCGGCTGCTCGGCCGGCACCGGCTCGACGGCGGCGGCGGGAACGGCGACATCGACCTTCGGGCTGGCGTCGACGGCGGCCTCAGCGATTGGCGCAAGCTGGACCTCGGCCGGAGCCTCGAGGGCGGGACGGGGCTCCCGGCGCGGGCGGCGTTCGCGCACCTCGCGGGGCTCACGCGGTTCCCGGGGCTCGCGACCGTCGCGCGGCTCGCGGGTCTCCCTGGCTTCCCGGGGCTCCCTGGGTTCGCGGATCTCGCGCGGCTCGCGGGTATCGCGGTTATCCCTGGGTTCGCGAGGCTCGCGGATTTCACGCGGCTCCCTCGGCTCGCGGGTTTCCCTCGGCTCGCGCGGCTCGCGGGCCTCGGCGCGGGGCTCGCGATAATCGCTGCGATAGTCGGGCTGCTGGTAATCGGGCTGATAGTCGCGGGGGCCGCGGAAATCGTCGTCGTCGCCGAAATCCTCGTCCTCGCCATAGGCGCCACCCTGATTGGGATCCTCGGGACGGATGTAACGGCCGGTCAGGGCGTTGAGAACGCGCTGGTAGTGGTCGGCGTGCTGGTGGCAGTTCTCCGCCAGGATGCGGTCTCCCTGCGACGAGGCATCGCGGGCCATCGCCAGATATTTCTCGACCAGTTGCTGGGCATTGCCCCGCACCCGCACGCCGGGACCATTGCTGTCGAAAACCTGATTGCGGTTCGGCGGGCGCTTGCCATTCATGCTGCGCCCGCGGGGACGGCCCCTGGAGTTCGCGTTTTTCATCTGTCCGTCAAATCTCACTGGTGGCGTTGATTTCATGACGTTGATTTCATGATGTTAATCCCGTGTCTGGCGCCCAAAAAAAGGCCCGCCGCAAGCGCTCCCTTGGAGCACTCGTTAAGATACGATCGACCATTTTCCGTGCCCCGGCCTTGCGCATCCGCGCTTGCCGGCAAAGCGGCCACACCTTAGGGAAACGGTGTCTCCGGGGACCGGAGGTCCATGGAGATCGCGTCTACCGCACGCTTTATCGCGCCGGTCCCAGGGCGGGCCCCGCCATTGGGCAATCGGGCCTATGGTCGTTCAAGAATGTCTCGTTCGCGCCGCATGCGCGCTGTGGCCGTCCCGTTCCGGGAGCTTCCTTCGGACGGATCGTCCGCATCCGGCGCCCCAGGCCGGAAAAACCGATCCGTTCCCCGAAAATCCGACGCTCCTTCCCCGCATCCATAACGGACACCCCGGGCCGGGCTCGCACGACGTCTTTCGGCATTGATGGAAGCAACTCGGGATTCCCGGAAGCGCCCCCTTCGTATCCCCACCGGTCAATCCGCCGCGTGCCAATTGCACCCTATTCGCCCCGAACCCTTTTTTCCAGCGCTTTTTTCCGTCAAAGCGAAGACCGTCTCACGCCTTTGTCGGACCGTTCCCGGGTGCCGACGGCTTGGCATCGATATGGATAGGGGGCAAAGGACCCGCCGCTCGGCGCCGGGCGAGCAAACAGCGCTCTTCCCCGGAAAGATCCTTCTTGATCTCATATGGGCATAAACCGCCCACTTCCAAGAGCCCGGCCACATCCCTGGCTTGTCCCTGACCGAATTCGACGGCCAGAACCCCGGCCGGCGCCAGCAGCGCCGGCACCTGGGCGGCCAAGATACGATAAGGGTCAAGGCCGTCGGCCCCGCCGTCCAGGGCGCGCGACGGATCGAAGCGGGCGACCTCGGGCTCCAGGGCGGCGATATCGGCCGAGGGGATATAGGGGGGATTGGACACGATCAGATCGAAGGGGCCAGCGACCGCCGCCGCCCAATCGCCGACGGCGAACAGGGCGCGGCGCTCCAGACCCAGGGCGCGGGCGTTGCGCAGGGCCACCCGCACCGCCCCCGGGGCGATATCGATCCCCAGGCCGATCGCCCCGGGACGATCGGCAAGCAAGGCCAGCAGAATGCAGCCACTGCCGGTGCCCAGATCAAGGATGCGCCCGCCGCAGCCTTCCAGCACGGCCAGACCGGCCTCGACCAGGGTCTCCGTATCGGGGCGGGGGTCCAGGGTATCGGCGCCCAGCGCCAGATCGAAGCGCCAGAACCCGCGATGCCCGAGGATGCGCGAGACCGGCTCGCGGGTTTCGCGGCGGGCGATCACCGCCTCCAGGGCCTGGGCTTCCTCGGGGGTGACCACCCGGTCATCGGCCAGCAGCACCGCGCCCGGCGACAGGCCAAGGACATGGCCGGCCAGCAGGCGGGCATCGCGGCGGGGCTTTTCGACGCCGGCGACTTTCAGCCGCCAGGCGCCACGGTCGAGCAACCGGCCCAATACCAGGGCGGACTCCTCCGCCTCGGCCGGACCGCCGCCCCCTTGCTCCCCGCCGCCGTCGCCGTCGCTCACCCGCCGATCTCCGCCATCCGCGTCGCCTGATCCTCGGCGATCAGCGGCTCGATCACCTCGTCAAGGGCGGTTCCGGCCAGAACCTCGGGCAAGCGGTGCAGGGTCAGGCCGATGCGGTGGTCGGTCACCCGGCCCTGCGGGAAGTTATAGGTGCGGATGCGTTCGGAGCGATCGCCCGAGCCCACCTGAACGCGCCGCGCCTCGGCCCGGGCGTCATCCGCCGTCTGCCGGGCGTGGTCATAAAGCTTGGTGCGCAGCATGCGCATCGCCTTGGCCTTGTTCTTGTGCTGGGATTTTTCATCCTGGCACTGGGCGACGACGCCGCTGGGCAGATGGGTGATGCGCACGGCGCTATCGGTGGTGTTGACGTGCTGGCCGCCGGCGCCCTGCGAGCGATAGGTATCGATGCGCAGGTCCTTTTCCTCGATCTCGACATCGACCTCCTCGGCCTCGGGCAGCACCGCCACCGTCGCCGCCGAGGTGTGGATGCGTCCGCCGCCTTCGGTCACCGGCACCCGCTGCACCCGATGAACCCCGGATTCGAACTTGAGCCGAGCGAAAACCCCGCGACCGGAAATCGCCGCGCTGGCTTCCTTGATGCCGCCGATATCCGTATCGCTGGCCTCCATCACCTCGAACCGCCAGCCGCGTTCCTGGGCATAGCGTTCGTACATGCGCAACAGATCTCCGGCGAACAGCGCCGCCTCGTCGCCGCCGGTTCCGGCGCGCACCTCAAGGATCACGCCACGGTCGTCGGCCTCGTCGCGGGGCAGCAGCAGAAGCTTCACCCCGTGTTCAAGGGCGGGGATCTCGGCTTCCAGCCGCAGCACCTCCTCGCGGGCGAGATCGCGCATGTCGGGATCGTCGAGCAGGGCCCGCGCCCCGGCCAACTCGGCCTTGGCGTCATCAAGCCGGCCGATCGCCTCGACCACCGGGGCGAGATCGGCCAATTCGCGCGACATGCGCACGAAGCCCTCGCCGCCGCCGGCGCTGGTCGACAGCAGGGCGCGCAATTCATCGTGCCGGGCGACCACGCGGCTCAGGTTCTCTTCCAAACTCATCCCTTCGACCCATCCTCCCGGTCGGTTGCGCCCGTTTCGGCGATGCTCGTGGGCAGGTCAAACAGCCGCCGCAGCAGCATCTCCGCCCGCACCGTCATGAATTCCTTGTCGGCCGATCCCGCCGCCAGATCGCGCAAGGCCTCGCTCGGCCCATGCAGCAGGCGTCCGACCAGCAGCCGGGTGGCCTTTTCCGCATCGTCGGGGGCCTCGGCCAGGGCGCGCAGACGCTCGCCCTCGAAATGGGCGCGCAGGGCGGCGATCGCCGGCACGGCGGCCCGTTCGGCCCGGTGGCGCTCAAAGGCGGCGACCGCATCGGCCACCAGGGCGTGGGCCTCGCGCGACGCCTGATCGCGGGCCGCCCGCCCTTCCTCGGCCACCGCCTCCAGATCGGCCAGATCGTAGAGAAAGGCCGCCTCCAGCCGCTGGACCGACGGCTCGACATTGCCCGGCACCCCGGCGTCGACGATGAAGACAGGCCGGTTGCGGCGGCGCTTCAAGGTGCGGCGCATGGCCTCCTCGCCCAGGGCCAGCAGCCCGCCGCCAACGCCGACGACGACGATATCGGCATTGGGCAGCAGATCAAGCAAGGCCCCGTGATCGCCGACACTCGCCCCCAGCCGCGCCGCCACCGCCTCGGCGCGCGGCCGCCGGGGGGCGCAGACCACCAGCCGGCCGACACCGGCCATCTGAAGCTGTTCGGCGATCAACTCGCCCATCTCCTGGGTGCCCAGCAGCAGCAGGCAGGTTTCGCCAAGATCGCCGTGAAGATCGCGGGCGATCTGGGCGGCGACGGCGGCCAGACTGACCGGCCCTTCGGAAATGCGCGTCTCGCTGCGCACGCGTTTGGCGATGGCATAGGCCGCCTGCATCAGGGCCTCGGTCGCCGATCCAACGGTGCCGGCGTCGCGGGCGATGCGGTGGGCGGCCTTGACCTGCCCCAAAATATGGGGCTCGCCCAGAACCTGGCTCTCCAGGGCCGAGGTGATGCGAAACATATGCGCGACAACCGCCAAGCCGCGCAGATCGACCATCTGACCGGCCAGGGCCGCCGGTTCGATAGGACCAACCGCGCAAAGCTCGGCCAGCAGCAGGGCGCGCAAGGCGCGGGGATCGCCGCCATGACCAAAGATCTCCACGCGATCACAGGTCGATAGCGCCAAAGCCTCGGTCACGCCGCGGGCGCGCAGCCGCACCAGAAGGGCGGCCAGGGCGGGGTCGTCAAGAACAAGGCGGTCGCGCAGGGCCATCGGCGTGGTCTGGTGGTTCACCCCCACCATCACGTAGCCGTCCACCCCGCATCCCGCCGTCCGCTCCTGCGCCACCCGCTCTCCCCTCCGATAAGCTAGAGGAACCGGGCCAGGAACTCCTCCAGCACAGCAAGGCCGATGGTTTCCTGCTCGCCGCTGTCAAGATCGCGCACGACGACCGTTCCATTGGCGCGCTCCTCGCCGCCAAGGATGATGGCGGCCCGGGCGTTGATGCGGTTGGCCCGCTTCATGCGCTTGCCGAGATTGCCCGAATAGCCGAAATCGACGAACAGCCCGCCCTGACGCAGGGCATGGGCCAGCTTCAGCGCCTCGACCTCGTCATCGGGACCGGCGGGGATCATCGCCAGCGGTCGCGGCGCGCCCACCCGATCGGCGGCCATCAGCATGGACAGCCGCTCGACGCCCGCCGCCCAGCCCACGCCCGGCGTCTGCGATCCGCCCATCTGGCGGATCAGACCGTCATAGCGCCCGCCGGCCATCACCGTGCCCTGGGCCCCCAGATCGGTGGTGACGAATTCAAAGGCGGTATGGCCGTAATAGTCCAGACCGCGCACCAGCAAGGGATCGATCTCGAAGGGGATCCCCAGGGCTTCCAAGCCGCCGGTCACCCCGGCGAAGAAAGCCCGGCTGGCCTCGTTCAGGTGGTCGATCAGGCGCGGCGCCCCGGCGACCACGGCGCGGTCGCCCTCGTCCTTGGAATCAAGCACGCGCAGCGGGTTGCGCTCCAGGCGCTCCAGGCTGTCGCGCGACAGGCTGTCGCGGTGCCCCGACAGATAAGACACCAGCGCCGCCCGATAGGCCTCGCGGCTTTCGGGATCGCCCAGGCTGTTGAGATGCAAGATGGTGCGCCCGCCAACGCCCAGGGCGCCCAGCAACTGGCTGCCCAGGGCGATGACCTCGACATCGGCCAAGGGGTTCTCGGCGCCGATCAACTCGACGCCGACCTGGTGGAACTGGCGCAGGCGGCCCTTCTGCGGGCGCTCGTGGCGGAACATCGGCCCGCGATAGAACAGCTTCACCGGCACATTTTGCGCCAGACCGCCCGAAATGAAGGCGCGAGCCACCCCGGCGGTGTTTTCCGGCCGCAGGGTCAGGCTGTCGCCCGAGCGATCGGTGAAGGTGTACATCTCCTTGGTCACGACATCGGAGGTATCGCCCAGGGTGCGGGCGAAGACATCGGTGAACTCGAAGATCGGGGTGATGATCTCGCCGAAGCCGAAACGCTCGGCCACCGTGCGGGCGGTTTCCTCCACATGGCGGTGCGAACGGGCTTCATCGGGAAGGTAGTCGTGCGTCCCTCGAACAGGCTGCAAGGCGGCCACGGTCAACGTCCTCATATCACGGGGCCCAGGAAGGCCCGGTTGGCCGCTCTGCGATACCATCCCCAAGGGGCCGCTGTCTAGGAACGCAAAGGCGGCCCCGGCCGGATGAGCGGCCGGGGTCCGGTCCTATTCGGCGGCGGTCGCCGGTTCCTTGGCCTTGCGGGCGGCCTCGAGGGCTTCGATCTCGGCGGCCTTTTTCTCGACCAGGGCGACCAGATGATCGACCATCGCCTCGTTGTTGATGGTGTGATCGGGGATGCCCGACACATAGACCTTGTTGAGGGCGCCCTCCTTGGCCAGATTGCCGCCGCCGGTCAGGCCGATGTCGGTTTCCCGCGCCTCGCCCGGGCCATTGACCACGCAGCCGATGATCGACAGGGTTATCGGCGTCTGGATGTGCGACAGGCGGCTTTCCAGAACCTCGACCGTCTTGATCACGTCGAAGCCCTGGCGGGCGCAGGACGGGCACGACACGACGCGCACGCCGCGATGGCGCAGATTGAGCGACTTCAGGATCTCGAAGCCGACCTTGACCTCTTCCTCGGGCTGGGCCGAAAGCGAGACGCGGATGGTATCGCCGATCCCCGCCCACAGCATGCTGCCGATGCCGATCGCCGATTTCACCGTGCCGCCGCGCAGACCGCCGGCCTCGGTGATCCCCAGGTGCAACGGATAGTCGCAGGCCTCGGCCAGCGCCTTATAGGCGGCGACCGCCAGGAAGGCGTCGCTGGCCTTGACGCTGATCTTGAACTCGGTGAAGTCGTTGTCTTCCAGGATCCGGGCGTGGCTCAGCGCGCTTTCGACCATCGCCTCGGGGCAAGGCTCGCCGTATTTCTCCAGAAGCTCCTTTTCCAGCGATCCGGCATTGACGCCGATGCGCATGGAACAGCCGTGGTCCTTGGCGGCGCGCACCACTTCGCGCACCCGCTCGGCGCTGCCGATATTGCCCGGATTGATGCGCAGGCAGGCGGCGCCGGCCTCGGCGGCCTCGATGGCGCGCTTATAGTGGAAATGGATGTCGGCGACGATCGGCACCTCGACCTGCGAGATGATCGCCTTCAGCGCCGCCGTGCTTTCCTCGTCGGGGCACGAAACGCGCACGATATCGGCCCCCGCCTCCTGAGCCCGGCGGATCTGGGCGACCGTCGCCGCCACATCGGTGGTCAGCGTGTTGGTCATGGTCTGCACGCTGACCGGCGCATCGCCGCCAACAAAGACCGATCCGACACGGATCTTGCGGGAAACGCGGCGGCTGATGTCGCGATAGGTACGGACGGACATGGAAATCCCTTCGGTGACCGGCTCACGGTTGGGGGGCGGCGGCGGCCGTCAGGCACCCGCCCCGGGCGATCCGTCCTTGGACGGTCGCCGCACCGCCCTTTCGGCGGCGCGTTCGCACCCCGTAGATAACGCTTTCAGCGCCCGGATTTCAACCTGTTCGCATCCAGGCGGATATCGTTTCTGACCCCACCCACCGGTCCGAGCGACGGCGCGCGCACGCCATCGACATAAACCTCAAGGGCCCCGGCGTTGAGCACATTCAACGTTAGCCCCTCGGGCTGGCTCACCGCATAGACCTCGCCCTGACGCAACAGGCGGCGCACCACCAGGGCACCATCGCGGCGCAACTGGATCCAACTGTCGCTCGCCGCCTTGAGGACGATGCGCGAGGTCTGGGCCTGACGGGCCACCTCACCCGACGCCGGCTGACCCACGACGGACTCTTGACGGGGCGCCTGCGTGGCCTCCTCGGCCGGCGGTGGCGGCGGCGGAGCGACCGCTTCGGCGATGGGGGCGGGGGGCGACACCGCCGGACCAGCGGCGGGCGGCGGCGCCGGTTGGGGCGAAGGCGCGGCGCTCGGCGCCGGAGCGGCGGGCGGCGATGGGGGGGTCGACGGCGCCGGCCGCGCCGGCTCGGGGGTCGGCTGCGCCGGCTTCGCCGGCTCGGGGGTCGGCTGCGCCGGCTTCGCCGGCTCGGGGGTGGGCTGAGCCGGCCGCGCCGGCTCGGGGCGCTGAACGACGGTCACGGCGGGCTCGGCCGGCGTTTTCGGCGGTGCGGCGACCACGGGCGGCGGCGCCGGCTCCTCGTCGACGGCATTCCCCCGGGGCGGCGGCGGCAAGGGAGCCCCCGACGGGCTTTCGGGCGTATGCGAGACCAGCACCTCGGGCTCGGGCTGGGACGAGGCCTCCGCCTGGGGTTCGGGCGCGGCGGCGTCGGGCTTGGCCTCGGCGGTCGCGCCCTGATCGATCGGAGTGACCGGAGCCACCGGAAAGGCGCTGACCAGGGGCAAGCCGGAAGTCGGATCGGTTGCGCCTCTCGGCTCGTCATCGGGGCCGGGCATCAGGGTCTCGACGGGCGATCCCGCCATCGCCGGATCGGCGGGGGCGTTTTCACCGCTCGGACCGGCCTGGGGCGGGGCCACGGGCAAGGGTTCGCCCGCCGGGCTGGGTCCGGGGGGAAGACCGGGCGAGCGCCCGACCAGCGCGGCCAGACGGTCGGGGATATCGGGGATCAGTTCGGCCACCGGCTTTTCGGCCGAGGAGACCCAGTACCAGGCGCCATAGGCGCAAGCCGCCAGGATCAGCGCCACCGCCACCAGGGCGCCGGCGGGAACGCCGCCCTCGCCGGCCGGGGCGGGAAATTCCAAGGTGGCCGCCGGGGCCATGCTTTGGGTTTCATCCTTGAAGCGGCGCACGACCTCTTCGGCATGAAGCCCCAGATGATCGGCATAGGCCCGCACGAAGCCCACCGCATAGGCGGCGCCCGGCAGATCCTGATAGCGTCCCTCTTCGATCGCCTGCAGATAACCCTGGCGGATGCGCAGGGATTCGGCGACCCGTGCGATCGGCTCACCCACGCGCAACCGGGTGGCGCGCAACAGGGCGCCGACCTGACCGCTGCCCCCGGCTCGCTCGGCCCGGGAGGTGTCGGGAACGGATGTCTTCAAGATGTCCTCATTCCAGCGCGGATCCAGCCGCACGAGACACTGATAGGGTAGGCCGTTTTCCGGCGCGATCTTGCCGCGTCATCGGGCTCCACCGAACTACATCGGGCACTTCGCCCCTTCTCCCCCGGCGGCAATCCGGCGCGGACGCCACGAACCTAGCGAAAAACCCCTCTGGGAACAACGCTCGTTTCCGCAACGATCGCGGCGCCCGGCTGCCTTACGACAGGGAAATACCGTGGTCAAGGGCGAAGGAGCGCAGGTTTTCGCGGACCGAGGCGTCGGGCAAATCCAGCAGGGTTTCCACATAGGGACGGACCTGATCGATATTGGTCGACAGCAGCATCTGCTTGACCGGCCCGACCCCCGGCGCCGCCACCGACAGGAAGCGGAAGCCCAGGGCCACCAGGGCCATGGCGTCAAGCGGCCGCGAGGCCATCTCGCCACACAGCGACAGCGGCACGGCGGCGGCGTCGCAGAGCGTGACCACCCGATGCAGGATCGACAGCGCGGCCGGCGACAGCGGATCATAGCGCCCGGCCAGCCGCGAATTGGCGCGATCGGCGGCAAAGGTGAACTGCATCAGATCATTGCTGCCCACCGAGATGAAATCGACGCCATCCTTGAGCAGGGCCGGCAGTTGCCAGATCAACGAGGGAACCTCGAGCATGGTTCCAACGCGCACCCGCCGGGGCGGCGGCGTGCCGCGCGCCGCCTCGCGCGCCAGTTCGGCCATCAGCACCTTGCGGGCGGCGCGGAACTCGGCGACGTTGGCGACCATCGGGAACATGACGCGCAATTCCCGCTGTCCCGAGGCGCGGATCAGGGCGCGCAACTGCTCGCGCAGGATCGCCGGCCGGTCAAGGGTGATGCGGATCGAGCGCCAGCCCATCGCCGGATTGTCTTCGGGCGCGCGGTTCCAATAGGGCAGCAGCTTGTCGCCGCCGACATCAAGGGTGCGGAAGGTGACCGGCTTGTCGCCGGCCAGTTCCAGAACCTTGTCGTAAAGCTCGGTCTGGGTCTCGACGCTGGGCAGCGACGGCCGGGCCATGAAGGGGATCTCGGTGCGATAAAGCCCCACCCCGTCGGCCCCGCTTTCGACCAGCCCCTCCATATCGAACAGCAGGCCGGCGTTGATCATCAATTTGATGCGATAGCCGTCGCGGCTGACGGCGGGCTGGTCGCGGAAGCTTTGATAGAAGGCGCGGCGCTGCTTGCGCGCCAGCACGCCATTAAGGAACGCTTCGCGCACGTCTTCGCCGGGGCGGACGAAAACATGACCGTGATCGCCATCGACCACCACCTGATCAAGCGGAGCGACGCGCTGGAAGACATCGGGTACCCGGCCGATCACCGGAATATCGAGCGCCTTGGCCACGATCACCGCATGCATGCCCGAACTGCCCTCCTCCATGATCACCCCGCGCAGGCGCGAGGGGTCATAGTCAAGGAGTTCGGCCGGCCCCAGGCTGCGGCAGATCAGCACGACATGCTCGGGCAGGTCGCTGAGCGCGGCGGTCGAGCCGTCGCCGGTCAGATGGCGCAGCAGGCGGTTGGCCAGATCCTCGAGGTCGTGAAGGCGTTCGCGGATATAGGGATCGCTGACCTGGGACATGCGCAGGCGCATGTCATCATCGACCTTGCGCACCGCGCCCTCGGCCGACAGCCCGGTCTGGATATGCTCGGAGATACGACCGATCCAGCCCGCATCCTCGGCGAACATGCGGAAGGTTTCCAGAACGTCGTGATATTCGCCCGGAACGTCGCGGTGCAGGGCCAGCATGCTGTCGATGCTCTGGCGCATTTCCGACAGCGCCGTGCGCAGGCGCTCCATTTCGGTTTCGGGATCGTCGCCAACCAGCCGGTGGACCATCACCTCGGGCCGATGATAGACGGCGGTTCCCAGGCCGATGCCGCCGTTCAGGCGATCGCCCTCCAGGCGCATCGGCAGCACGGCATTGCCCGCCACCGGCCCCAGTTCGTCCTTGCCCACCAGATCGGCCCCGGCCAGCATCTCGGCCAGAACCATGGCGACGGTTTCGAGGATTTCCTGCTCGAACTCCTCGTAGTCACGCGACTCGCGATTTTGCACGGCCAGAACGCCGATCACCCGGCCGCCGCGTATCATCGGCACGCCCATCAGCGACTGGAACAGATCTTCCCCGGTTTCCGGGCGATAGGCGAAATTGGGGTGGGACCAGGCGTCGGCCACGGTCAGGGCGCGGCCGGTGGCCGCCACCTCGCCGATCAGCCCTTCGCCAACCCGCAGTCGCGTCTTGTGAACGGCGGCCTGCGACAGGCCCTCGGTGGCGAAAAGCTCCAGAACCTCGCCGGCGCGCAGCACGTAGCACGAACAGACATCGGTCCCCAGGCCGCGCGCGATCAAGGCCGTGACAAGGTCAAGGCGGACCTGCGGCGACCCGCCACCGGCCATGATATCGCGCAGACGACCAAGCAGGCTGCGTGCGTCGCGTTCCCGCTCAGGCATCTCCCGATGCCCCCCTTTCGTACGCTCAACCACCCGCTTGCCGGGCGGCCCTGCGGGTCAGGGCCGCGACGGCCTGTCCCCGCAATTCGGCCAGTATTTCGGCGACGGGCTCCTCGCGCTTGACCATGCCCACGCTCTGGCCGGCCATCAGCGAACCCGAGTCCACATCGCCTTCGATCACGGCGCGACGCAGGGCGCCGGCCCAGAAGTGCTCGATTTCAAGCTGGGCGGACTTCTGATCGATCTCGCCGTTGTGAAAGCGGTCGATGACGGTCCGCTGCATTTCCATGAAGCGGGCGGTTCCCTTATTGGCCAGGGCCCGCACCGGGATCACCGGAAACTGGGGGTCGATCTGGATGGTCGGCACCGCGTCGCGGGCGCTGGCGCGGATGAAGGCCTTCTTGAAGTTGGGATGGGCGATGCATTCGGTGGCGCACACGAAGCGCGTGCCGATCTGCACCCCGGCGGCGCCCATCTCCAGATAGGACAAGATCGCCTCGCCCCGGCCGATGCCGCCGGCGACGAAGATCGGAATCTCGGGGACCTCGGGCAGGATCTCCTGGGCGAGGACGCTGGTCGAAACCGGGCCGATATGCCCCCCGGCCTCGGCCCCTTCGATCACCAGGGCATCGGCCCCCGATCGCACCAGCTTGCGCGCCAGGGCCAGGGCGGGGGCGAAGCAGATGCAGCGCGCCCCCAGATCCTTGACGCGCTTGATCGACGCGGCACTCGGCAGGCCGCCGGCCAGAACCACATGGCTAACCCGGTGCTCGCCGCACAAATCGATCAAACGATCGAGTTCGGGATGCATGGTGATCAGATTGACGCCGAAAGGGCGCTCGCCGCCCATCCCCTCCAAAAGGGCGCGGGTGGCGGCGATCTCCTTGGACAACAGATCGGACGGCATCGAACCGCAGGCGATGACCCCGAAGCCGCCGGCCCCCGAAATCGCCGAAACCAGATGACGTTCCGAGACCCAGGCCATGGCGCCGCCGAGAATCGCCGTATCGCAGCCCAGGAAGGCGCGGCCACGGGCCCAAAGCTCGTCCAGCCGTTCTTCCGCCCACCCGTTCATCGCCGCGTCCTTCATCGTTCCGCTCCGCCTCAGGCCGCATCCAGCCCATAGGCGGAGTGCAGCGCGCGTACCGCGAGTTCCATGTATTCCTCGGCGATCAGCACCGACACCTTGATCTCCGAGGTGGAGATCACATGGATATTGATGCCTTTTTCGGAAAGGGCCCGGAACATCGTCTGGGCGACCCCGGCATGGCTGCGCATGCCGACGCCGATGACCGAAACCTTGACCACGGCGCTGCTGGTCGTCAGTTCGCGATAGTTGATATCGTCGCGCGCCCCTTCCAGAACCTTGAGGGCGCGGGCGAGATCGCTGCGCGGCAAGGTAAAGGTGAGATCGGTCGAATGACCGTCCTCGGACACGTTCTGCACGATCATATCGACATTGATATTGGCGTCGGCCAAGGGCCCGAAGATCCGCGCCGCCACGCCCGGCCGGTCGGAAACCTTGACCAGAGTGATCTTGGCCTCATCGCGACTATAAGCAATGCCGCTTACCAATTCCTTTTCCACGATCTCATCCTCGTCGCATACCAGGGTTCCGGGCGCATCGCTGAAGCTTGACAGCACACGGACCCGAACCCGGTGCTTCATGGCCATTTCCACCGACCGGGTCTGAAGGACCTTGGCCCCCAAGGATGCCTGCTCCAGCATCTCCTCATAGGTAATTCTGTCAAGCTTCCGCGCCTTGGGCACAATCCGCGGATCGGTCGTATAGACGCCGTCGACATCGGTGTAGATATCGCAACGATCGGCCTTCAGCGCCGCGGCCAGGGCGACGGCCGAGGTATCGGAGCCGCCACGGCCCAGGGTGGTCACGCGATTATTCGGTCCCAGCCCCTGGAAACCGGCGACCACCGCCACCTGACCGCTGGCCAGACGCTGTTCGAGCACGGTGGTGTCGATCGACAGGATGCGGGCCTTGCCGTGGGCCTCGTCCGTATGGATCGGGATCTGCCAGCCCATCCACGACCGCGCCTCGACGCCGATATCTTGCAAGGCGATGGCCAGAAGCCCGATGGTCACCTGTTCCCCGGTGGCGACCACGGCATCATATTCCCGCGCGTCGTACATGTTGGTCATGGAATCGCAGAAGCCGACCAGACGATTGGTCTCTCCCGACATGGCCGAGACCACCACCGCCACCTCATTGCCGGCGTCAACCTCGGCCTTGACCCGCCGGGCGACGTTGCGGATACGATCCACGTCGCCGACGGAGGTTCCGCCGAATTTCATCACGATGCGCGCCATGGCGTGCTGCCTTCCTCGTATCAGGTCCAGTCGAGCGCGCGGAAACTGCCGCGGACCGCGCCTCGCCCCCGGCGCCACGCGTCCGACACCGCGGGGCCCGTCAATGGCGGGGGGAAGGGCGGAGGTGGGGCGGGTCAGGGAGCGGGTCCGCGTGGCATCCAGATTGCCGGACAGCCTCGCGCCGTGTAGTAAATCAGCGTAGTTAAATCAGAGCGAGCACCCCGGCGAGCGCCAGGACGGCCAGAGGGCCGCCCGGTGGCGAAGCGCCGGAGAGCGCGTATGGATACGAAAAGCGGGGCCGCAAGTCCAGAGGTCCCGCGCGGCTTATGAAAGAGGGAGACCCCGATGTCCGCCACCACCTCCGGTACCGCGTCGGCCGCGGAACTTGCCAAGTTCAGTGCCATGGCCGACGCATGGTGGGATCCGGAAGGCGACTTTAAGCCGCTGCACAAGTTCAATCCGGTCCGAATCGCCTTTCTGCGTGACCATTTCGCCGCCCATTTCGGCCGCGATATCGAGGCGCCCCGCCCCTTCGAAGGGCTGAGCCTGCTTGATATCGGCTGCGGTGGCGGGCTGCTGTGCGAGCCCTTCGCCCGGCTCGGCTTCGCCGTGACCGGCATCGATGCCGCCGAGCGCAATATCGGCACCGCCTCGGTTCATGCCGAGCGCGCCGGACTGCCCCTCACCTACCGCTGCGCCATGCCCGAGGATCTGGTGGCCGAGGGCAAAACCTTCGACGCCGTCCTCACCATGGAAGTCGTCGAACATGTCGCCGACGTGCGGTTGTTCCTCGACTCGGTGGGCCAGCTGTGCCGGCCGGGCGGAGCGGTGGGGGCGGCCACGCTCAATCGCACGCTGAAATCCCTGGCCCTGGCCAAGGTCGGCGCGGAATACGTGCTGCGCTGGCTGCCGCGCGGCACCCACGACTGGCGCAAGTTCATGAAGCCCAGCGAACTGACGGCGGGCCTGCGCGAGGCCGGGCTGTCCGTCGACGCCATCGCCGGCATGACCTTCGATCCCTTCAGCGGTACCTGGAGCCAGACCACCGACGTCAGCGTCAATTACATGCTGTTCGCCACCCGGGCCGCCGCCTGAGCGATCCTTCCGGGCCCCCCGCCCCTTTTCGGCGAAAGGGGGCCCGCCTTGCCCTAATTGCGCCCTGGAGCCGCCATACCCCCTCCCCATCCTGGCCCCGATCGAATCGCCGCCCATATCTATGGGTGTGACGACGAGGATGGGGCACCCTGACGGAGGGATCTTTTCTGAACGCGTTCAGAAGAAACGCCGAACATGACAATGGGCCGTCGGCCCGCTGCTGCCCCTTCCCTTTTGCGCGGGGACACCACTGACCATGTTCAGCCTGATTGATTCGCTGGTTGGCGAAACCGCCCTTCTTCCCCATGGCCAGTGCCTGCTGTGGGACACCCCGCTTCTAGCCCTGCATGCGGTATCGGATGCGCTGATCGCCCTGGCCTATTTCGCCATTCCGCTGGCGATCGTCATCTTCGTGCGGCGCCGCCCGGGCCTCGAACCGCTTCATCTCGCCCTGGCCCTGCTGTTCGCCGTTTTCATCGTCGCCTGCGGCCTGAGCCACATCAGTTCGGTCGTTACCCTGTGGATCCCGGCCTATCTGACCCAGGGCCTGATCAAGGCGGCCACCGCCGTGGTCTCGCTGGTCACCGCCTTTGTCCTCTTCGCCCTGATCCCACGCCTGCTGGCCATCCCCAGCCCGGCCGAGCTCCGCGAGGCCAACCGGCGTCTTGGGCAGGAGGCCGCCCTGCGCCAGGGCATGGTCGAGGACTTGATCGTCGCCCGCGCCGATCTGGAACGCCGGGTCGAAGAACGCACCCGCGCCGCCGTCAAGATCATGGAGAACTTCGAGGTCACCCTGCGCGGCTCGGCGGTCACCATCTTTCAGCAGGATCTGGATCTGCGCTATACCTGGATCCATAATCTGCGGCCGCCGCTGGTCGCCTCCGATTATATCGGCCGCACCCCGCGCCAGGCCCTGCCGCCCGAGGCCGCCGCCGTCATCGAACCCTTCCAGCGCGAGGTCCTGCGGACCGGAGTCAAGGATCGGCTGATCCTCGCCATCAGCCGCGGCCTGGACGAGGGCGTCTGGTACGACATTCAAAGCGAACCCCTGCGCGATGACGCGGGCGTCATCAGCGGTCTGGCCTCGGTCGCCGTCGACATCACCTCGCAGAAGGCCGGTGAACAGCAGTTGCGCGTGCTGATGCGCGAATTGACCCATCGCTCGAAGAACCTTCTGGCGGTGGTCCAGGGCATCGCCCGCCAAAGCGCCGCGAACGTCCCCGACGTCAAGACCTTTACCGAACGCTTCGGCGCCCGCCTTCAGGCCCTGGGCGAATCCCATGATATCCTGGTATCCACCGACTGGCGCGGCGCCGCCATCCCCGATCTGGCCCGCGCCCATCTGGGCCATTTCCTGGCGGTCAGCAAGGAACGGCTGACCCTGCGCGGCCCCGATATCCTGCTCTCGCCCGAGGCCACCCAGCAAATTGGGCTGGCTTTGCACGAGCTATCGACCAATGCCGCCAAATACGGCGCCCTGTCCAACGATGGCGGGCGGGTGGAAATTACTTGGGAGACGCGGCCAAGCCCGCTCGGCGTCGATCTTGTGCTGATCTGGCGCGAAATCGACGGGCCGCCGGTCGTGCCCAGCGAGCGCACCGGCTTTGGCCATATCATGGTCACCTATCTGGTGCCGCGCTCCCTGCGTGGCACGGCGACCCTGACCCCCGCCGCCGAGGGCATGCTGTGGACCCTGACCTTCCCGCTGTTCATCCGCCAGAACCCCCATCCGCCAGCCACGCCAACGGCCTAAAACGCCGTGGCGCCGCCCGCTCAATGGCCGGCGCGGCGGCTCCAGGGCAGAAGGGCGACGGCGATGCCCTCCTCGTCAAGATCGCGGGCCTCTTCCAGGCTGGCCTCGCCATAGATCGGCCGCTCGACCCCTTCGCCATAATGAATGCGCCGGGCCTCTTCGGCGAAATTGGCGCCAACGTTCTCGCAGGTTTCCTCGACCCTCTTGCGCAAGGCGGCCAGGGTCTCGGCCATCTTGGCCGCCCGAGCGGCATCGATCGGCGCGGCGGCGGCGGGGGCGACGACGGCCGGCACCGCCGGCGGCGGCGAAGGGGCGGCCGGAGCGGCGCCCCCGGCCGCCGGGGGCGCCAGCCGCCCGGCGTCGCGCACCCGCGACGACACCACATTGGGCGCCATCAGCGCCTTGCCGACCGTCGACGAGCCGCAAACCGGGCAACGCACATCGCCGGCGGCAAGCTGCGTCCCACAGGTCGCGCTATCGCGAAACCAGCCGTCGAACTCGTGGTCGTTGTCACAGATCAGGGTATAGCGGATCATTTTTACCGTTCCGAACAAGCCCCCCCTCTACCCCAGCCGGTGGACGAAGGCAAGGCGGGCCCTAAAGCGTATCGAGGGCGAAGACCCGGTCGTGGGAGAGCGACGGAACCATCGCCCGCGCCTCGACCACCTTTTCGGGATCGATCTTGGCCAGGATGATGCCCGGGGCCTCGCCGGCATCGGCCAGAACCCGTCCCCAGGGATCGATGATCAGGGCATGGCCATAGGTTTGGCGGCCTTCGGCATGGGTGCCGGTCTGGGCCGGGGAAATCACGTAACAGCCGGTCTCGATCGCCCGCGTCCGCTGCAGCACATGCCAATGGGCCTCGCCGGTGGTGCGGGTGAAGGCCGCCGGGATGGTCAGATAATGACAGCCGGCCTTGGCCAGGGCGCGAAACAGATGGGGAAAGCGCAGATCGTAACAGATCGACAACCCGAGCCGGCCAAAGGGGATATCCAGGGCCACCGCCCGCGATCCCGCCTGAAAGGTCGAGCTTTCCTTATAGCTTTCGCCATCGGCCAGATTAACGTCGAACATGTGGATCTTGTCGTAGCGGCCGCGGATCGCCCCATCGCTATCGACCACATAGGTGCGGTTGGCCACCATGCCATCGCCGACGGCGACGGCCAGCGTGCCGCAATGCAGCCAGATATGCAGATCGCGGGCGAGATCGCGGAAGGCGGTCAAGGCGACGTGATCCTCCTCGGGCATCGCCTTGGCCTGGATATTACGCCGCCCCCATTCCATCATCGCCACGTTTTCGGGCATGAACACCATGTCCGCCCCACGCTCGCGCGCCTCGCGCACCAGGGCGCTCGCCGCCTCCACATTGGGATAGACCTCGCGCCCGGCATTGACCTGAATGCAAGCGGCGGTGAAGGAACGGGGGGGCTGGGTCATGGCGCGCTTCCCGACAGAAGACCATCAAGCTTGCCCAGGCGGTCAAGGGCGTGGATGTCATCGCAGCCGCCCAAGGCCCGGCCGTCGATGAAGATCTGCGGAACGGTGCTGCGCCCGCCGGCCCGCCGGGTCATCTCCTCGCGCAACCGGGGATCGCCCGACACATCGATCTCGCGATAGGCCACCCCCTTGTCGCCCAGCAGCGCCTTGGCGCGCCGACAATAGGGACAGCTCGGGGTGGTGAAAATCTCAACGGCAACCATCGATACTCTCCAGGCAAAAGAACGAAAACCGAAAACAGTCGTTTCTATATACGGCGGCCGGCTTGACGCTTCCAGGCCGCCACCCCCTCAGGTCTCCTCCAGGCTCACCCGCGCCAGGGTCAGCACGTCAACGCCGGTGGCGCCGGCGGCCAGCAGAGCCCGGGCGCAGGCATTGGCCGTCGCCCCGGTGGTCAGCACGTCGTCGATCAGCACCACCCGCCGCCCGGCGATCTCGTCGGGGCGGACGACGACGAAGGCGCCCTGGACATTGCGCGCCCGCGCCCCGCGCCCCAGGCCGCCCTGGCTTGGCGTCGCCCGCCGGCGCACCAGGGCCAGCGGACGATAATCCAGATCGCCGGCGTCGGCGATGGCCTGGGCGAGAACGGCGGCCTGATTATAGCGCCGCGAAAACAGCCGCCAGCGATGGAGCGGAACGGGCACCAGCACGGGATCCCCGGCCAGCAGGGCGCGGCCGGCCCGCGCCATCCAGCGGGCGAATCCCGGCACCGAGTCCAAGCGATCGGCATGCTTGAAGCCGAGGATCAGCCGGGCCGAGGCGTCATCATAGCGCCAGACCGCCCTTGCCCGGGAAAACAGCGGGGGGGTTCCCAAACAAGCCCCGCACAGCCGCTCGCCCTCCCCCTCGCCCCCCAGTTCGAAAGGCAGGCCACAGCAGGCGCAGAAGGGTTCGGTGATATGGGCGAGGCCGGAAAAACAGGCCGGACACAAGGCATCGGGGTCGGCGACCTGGGTGCCGCAGCCCAGGCAGCGCGGCGGCAACAAAAGATCGAACAGCCCCCGGCCCATCTCCCGCCACGACGCCCCCATCGCCCCCTCCGCTTTATCCGCGGCTTCCCCCTGGAGACCGACGGGCGAACCGACTATATCAGGCTCCATGTCCGAGAGCATGACCGTCTTCGATCGCCGCGCGGTTCGCCGCCACCGCGACCGCGCCGCCCCCACCCTTGACGGGTTCGATTTCCTGCTGGCCGAAGCCGCCGAGCGGCTGACCGAGCGGCTGGACGATATCACCCGGCGTTTCCCTTTGGCCCTTGACCTCGGCTGCCATGGCGGCGAGGTCGGCCGGGCCTTGGGGAAGCGCGGCGGGGTCGACACCCTGCTCGCCTGCGATCTGTCGCCGGCCTTCGCCGCCCGCGCCGCCGGCGATAAGGCCGCCCGCGCCTCCGGCGACAAGGTCACCCTAGCCTTCGCCGCCGACGAGGAACTTCTGCCGATCCGCCCGCAAAGCCTGGATCTGGTGCTGTCGAACCTGTCGCTGCATTGGGTGAACGACCTGCCCGGCGCCCTGATCCAGATCCGCCGGGCCCTCAAACCCGATGGCCTGTTCCTGGGCTGCCTGTTGGGCGGCGAGACCTTGGGCGAATTGCGCGGCTGTCTGGCGCAGACGGAAATCGCCCTGGAAGGCGGCTTGTCGCCGCGCACCAGCCCGCTGGCCGATGTCCGCGACGCCGGCAACCTGCTGACCCGCGCCGGCTTCGCCCTGCCCACCGTCGATGTCGATACCCTGACCGTCCATTACGGCGATCCGCTGGCGCTGTTGCGCGACCTGCGCGGCATGGGCGAGACCAACGCGGTGATCGAGCGGCGCAAGGGCTTCACCCGCCGCGAGACCCTGCTTTCGGCGCTCGCCCTCTACCGCGAACGCCATGGCGACGACCAGGGGCGGGTGCCCGCCACCTTCCAGATCATCACCCTGACCGCCTGGGCCCCCTCGCCCGATCAGCCCCAGCCGGCCAAGCGCGGCTCGGGCATGGTTGGCCTGGGACAGGCCTTGGCCAATCCGGGCGCCCCCCTTGTTTAACCCTTTGGTGTAAGGACGCCGCCATGCTGTTTCCCACGCCGCTGGTCGAAGGCCGGCTGGTCAAGCGCTACATGCGGTTCCTGGCCGATGTGATCTTGGACGATGGCACCGCCGTGACCGCCCATTGCGCCAATTCGGGATCGATGGCCTCGGTCAAGGAGCCGGGATCGCCGGTCTGGCTTTCCGAAAGCCCCAATCCCGACCGCAAGCTGAAATACACCTGGGAGATCATCCGCGTTGGCGACGCCTATTCCGGCGTCAACACCGGCACGCCCAATGCCGTGGTCGCCGAGGCCATCGCCGAGGGCAAGATCCCGCCGCTTGCCGGCTATGCCCGCCTGCGCCGCGAGGTCAAATACGGCAAGACCTCGCGCATCGACATCCTGCTCGAGGATGATGCCGCCGCCGACGACGCCCCCGCCCGCCCGCGCTGCTATGTCGAGGTCAAGAACGTCACCCTCAAGCGCGATCCGGCCTGGGATGGCCCCATCGATTTTCCCGACGCGGTGACGACGCGCGGCGCCAAGCACCTTCTCGAACTGGCCGATATGGTCGACCAGGGCCACCGCGCCGCCATGGTCTATCTGGTCCAGCGCACCGATGGCGGCGCCGTCGCCATGGCCGCCGACATCGATCCCGCCTATGCCGCCGGCCTGAAGACCGCCATCGCCAAGGGCGTCGAGGTCTATTGCCTGGGCTGCGAGGTCGACCCCTTGCGCGGCATCTGGGTCAACCGCGCCCTGCCGCTGATCGCCCCTTAACGGAGTCCGCCGCGACGGAGGACGAAACATGCGGGATGTTTTGAAGGTCGGCATGGGCGAAACCCTGAGCTTCGAGGTGCCGCGCGAAAAGACCGTGCCCTTTCTTTATCCCGAATCCGCCGAGTTCCAGGCGATCCCCGAGGTGTTCGCCACCGGCTATATGATCGGGCTGATGGAATGGTGCTGCGTGCGCTCGCTCGCCCCCGCCCTGGAAGACGGCGAAGGCAGCCTGGGCATCGCCATCAATGTGTCCCATCTGGCGCCCACGCCGCCGGGGGCGCGGGTCGTGGTCGAGGCCAAGATCATCGCCATCGACGGCCGCAAGGTAAGCTGGCATGTGGTCGCCCGCGACGAGGTCGATCTGATCGGCGAGGGCACCATCGGCCGGGCCGTCGTCCGCTGGTCGTCCTTCACCCAACGCCTAGCCGAGAAAGCCGCGACGATCGCCGCCCGGCGCGCCACCAAGCCAAGCGGGACCGACTGATCCGGGGGACTTGTAGCGAAGCCCCGCCGCGCCTAAAACAAAAGGGGCGGGTTCGGTTTCGGCACCCCATATATCTCCTTACCCCTTTTTCAGAAACGATTGGACCGTTTTCCCATGAACCAGACTGCCCAACGAGCCCAGCAGGTGACGATTCACGGGCTGGAGGGATTCGAGGGTATGCGCCGTGCCGGACGTCTCGCCGCCGAAACCCTCGACTTCATCACCCCCTATATCGTGCCCGGCGCGACGACCGAGGATCTCGACCGCCTTTGCGCCGAGTTCATGGCCGATAATGGCGCGATCAGCGCCACGCTGAACTACCGCGGCTACCCCAAGTCGATCTGCACCTCGATCAACCATGTGGTCTGTCACGGCATTCCCAGCGAAGACAAGATCCTGCACGACGGCGATATCATGAATATCGACGTCACGCCGATCCTGGACGGCTGGTATGGCGATTCCAGCCGGATGTATTACGTCGGCGAGCCCAAGGTGAAGGCCAAGCGCTTGGTCGAAGCTACCTATGAATGCCTGATGCGCGGCATCGCCGTGGTCAAGCCCGGCGCTACCCTGGGCGATATCGGCTATGCGATCCAAAGCTATGCCGAGGGGCTGAAGTTCTCGGTGGTCCGCGATTTCTGTGGCCATGGCCTGGGTCAGGTCTTCCACCAGCCGCCCAATGTCATGCATTTCGGCCGCAAGGGTCAGGGGATGACCCTGCGCGAAGGCATGATCTTCACCATCGAACCGATGATCAACACCGGCCGCGCCGATACCAAGATCCTGTCGGATGGCTGGACGGCGGTCACCCGCGACAAGTCGCTTTCGGCCCAGTTCGAGCATTCGATCGGCGTGACCGCCGATGGCTGCGAGATTTTCACCCTGTCGCCCAAAGGCTGGCACTGCCCGCCCTATACCGAGGCGCCATGACCCCGGCCTCGGGGGAGACGCCGCCCAACAAGGCGGTTGTGGCGCCCGAAAAGGCGCCCCTCCCCCATTATTCCGGGCACCGCGCCCGCCTGCGCGACCGCTTCCTGGCCAATCCCGATGGCCTGCCCGATTACGAATTGCTTGAATTACTGCTGTTCCAGGCCAATCCGCGCGGCGATGTGAAGCCGCTGGCCAAGGCGCTGCTGGCGACCTTCGGATCCTTCGCCCGGGTGATTTCGGCCTCGCCCGAGGCTTTGCGCCGGGTTGACGGCGTGGGCGACGCGGCGGTGGCGGCGCTCAAAACCGCCGAGGCCTCGGCCCACCGCCTGCTCAAGGGCGAGGTGATGAACCAGCCGGTGCTCGGCGCCTGGGACCGGGTGCTCGATTACTGCCACGCCACCATGGACCACCGGCCGATCGAGCAGTTCCGCGTGCTGTTTTTGGATAACCGCAACCGCCTGATCGCCGACGAGCTTCAGCAGACCGGCACCATCAACCATACCCCAGTCTATCCACGCGAGGTGGCGCGCCGCGCCCTGGAACTGCACGCCGCGGCGATTATAATGGTCCACAACCACCCATCAGGCGACCCCGCCCCCTCGGCCGCCGATCAGGACATGACCTTGCAGGTGCGCGACGCCCTGCGCGCCGTCGGCGTCGGCCTGCACGACCATATTGTGGTGGCGCGCGGCGGCCATGTGTCGTTCCGCTCGCAAGGGCTGTTCTAAGATCTTGATAGTCAAATAAATCGTCGTCGCGATCTGGTTCAGAGCGCTCGGGATTTATTCTAGAACATCGCTCGGGTCGGTCCGTCCCTAGATCCCGGCCGCGACCATCCCGGCCCCAATGATCCACACCGCCGCCGCGATCACCGCGCCCAGTCCCAGGCCGGCGACGAGGCGCATCATCGGCAGGCGCAAGGGCGGCAAACGCTCCCCGCATGGGGCCTCGAAGGGCACATCGCCCTCGGCCAAATCCGATAGCGGAGAGCGGTGAAGGCAAAGAGCGCCCGGCTCGGGCGGGAGGACGACGGGCGGCGGCGCGGCGAGCGCGGCCTGGGGAGCGACGGCCACGGGCGGCGGAGCGGCCGCCCTTTCGGCGTCGGCAACCGCCTCGGGGCGCGACCGGAACGCCGACTGCGGCCGGGGCGCCGGCCGCAGCGGGATCATGGTGGCGACGGCCGGGGACAGCGTTCGCGGCTTCAGCGGTGGTGGCATGCGGGTGCTGGGTGGCGGCAGAAGCCGCCAAGTCGGCCCCTCTTCCAGCGCAGCGGCGACGGCGAAGCCCCCCTGGCTGGCGAGACGCGGCGAGCGCGCGTCGACAAGGGCCTTGGCGGGAACGGCCGCATGGCCGGGGATAGCCGGGGACGCGGCGGCGCGGAGGGAGTCATCGCCCACCAAGCTCAGGCGGCTTTCCACCCGAGGGGGGATGGGGGGCGCCGTTCCCCTCACGGCATTTAGATCATCCAACCCGTACAGGCGGGGGGCACGCCACACAGTGTTTCCGCCCTCGGGCATAGTCCTGATCCTTGTCACAACACGACATTGACGAACCGGGGTCTCGCCGTTCACCGGAAGACCGCGACTGTTTTTCCTCTTTGCGACCCTCGGGTGATCCTTTTGCGCCTTTCATCCGTTGAAAGGAGACGATCACCCATCGTCCGATGCCCGAGGAGCAAATCCCATGCCGTTCCCCCGCAAAGCCGCCGTCCCGGCCCTTGCCGCCGCCTTGCTCCTGATCGCGCCGGCGAGCGGCCCGGCCCGGGCCCAATCCGCGATGCAAACGGCAACGCCTTTTGGCACCTCGCAAAATCCGCAGCAGAATGCGAAAGTCGATCCCCTGGCGCTCTACGGAGCAGATCTGCGCTTTCGCATCATGCGCAAGGGCGAGCGGGTGGGAACCCATCGAGTCAGCTTCTCCCACGACGGCAAGACGGTGATCGCCCGCGCCCATGCCGACATAGAGATCACCCTCGCCTTCATCCCGATCTATCGCTTCTCTTATTCCAGTACCACCACCTGGGCGCGCGGACAGATCCAGTCGCTGCGCGCCCGCACCGATGACAACGGCACCGATACCTCGGTCACCGTCGATAAACTGGCCAGCGGTCAGTTGGGGGTTTCGGGAAGCGGCGGCCCGGCCACGGTGGCGGCCGATACCTTCCCCACCGACCATTGGAATCCGGCGGTGATCGGCAGCGACCGGGTGATCAACACCATCACCGGCGAGATAAACGACGTGACCATCACCAGGATCGGCCGCGAGCGGGTGGAAACGGGAACCGGCCCGCGCGAGGCCGATCATTACCGCTACGCCGGCCAGCTTGAGGCCGAGGTCTGGTACGACGATCAGGGACGGTGGGTCAAACTGGCCTTTCCCGGCCGCGATGGCTCGCGCGTTGACTATATCTGCGAAAGCTGCGGCAGCGGCGAGGCCATGGCGGCGCGTCCCGCCCCCGGGGCATCTGGCGATAGGACCGCCCCCGCCGGGGCGCGGCCATGAGCGAAGCGCCGCGTCCGGTCACCTGGATCACCGGGGCGGGGAAGGGCATCGGCCGCGCGCTCGCCCTGCATCTGGCCGCCGAGGGCGCCACGGTGGCCGCCAGCGCCCGCACCCTCGGCGATCTCGATACCCTGGTCGCCGAGGCCGACCGCTCAAAAGGTGGATCGATCCACCCCTTCGCCCTTGATACCACCCAGCCCGAGGCGGTGGCCGCCGGGGTCGAGGCCATCGAAGGCGGCCTGGGGCCGATCACCCAGGCCGTGCTCAACGCCGGCACCGACCAGTCGATGGGGGTGGCGGATTTCTCGACCCAAACCCTGCGCGCGGTGATCGAGGTCAATCTTCTGGGCACCGCCTCCTGTCTTGAAGCGGTGCTGCCACCGATGCGACGGCGCAAGAGCGGGCGCATCGCCGTTGTCAGCTCGGTGGCCGGCTATCGCGGCCTGCCGACGGCGGCTGCCTATGGGCCAACCAAGGCGGCGCTGACCAATATGATGGAATCCCTGAAGATCGAGGCGGCCCAGGCCGGCATCCTCCTGCAGGTGATCAATCCGGGATTCGTGCGCACGCCGCTGACCGACCGCAACCCCTTTCCCATGCCCTTTCTGATCGAGGCCGACGAGGCGGCGGCGCGCATCGCCGATGGCTTGCGAAGCAAGGCCTTCGAGATCACCTTCCCCAAACGCTTCACCTATGGGCTGAAGCTGGCCCGCCTGCTGCCCTATGCCCTTTACTTCCCTTTGATCGCCAAGATAACCGGGAGCCCCAAGCGATGAGCCAAGACACCGCCTTGCAGCGGGCCGCCGCCCTGGAAGCCGGGGCCAACGCTTATTTGGCCTTTTATTCCTCGATGACGCCGCTGACCCTGGGCCAGCTTGACACGGTCACCACCAGCGATGTCCGCTTCAAGGACCCCTTCAACGACGTTCATGACCGCGACGCCTATCGCAAGGTTCTAGAGCATATGTTCGCGACCATCGGCACGCCGCGCACCACCATCGTGCATTGGGGCTGGGCGGCGCCCGAGCGCGTCTTCGTCCTCTGGCGGTTCTCGGCCAAGGTTCCGGTGATCGGCGACTGGCAGGTCGAGGGGATGAGCGACCTTCACTTCGCCGCCGATGGCCGGGTAAACGCCCATATCGATCACTGGGACGCCTCGCAAAGTTTCTATGCCCGCCTACCGGTGATCGGGTCGCTGATCGGCTTCATCCGCCGGCGGGCTTCGGGGGAATAGGGTCCGGCAGGCCGTAATCAACCGGTGCGGCGCCCTTTTCGTTGAGCAGATCCTTGCGGATGAAGGCGATCGACACCGTGCCGATCTCGAAGCCGAAGCGCGTCACCGTCGCCCGGTTCAGCATCACCCCGCCCGGCTGAAGAAGCATCCAATCGTCGAAGGATACGGTCCACACGGACTCGCCCACCGGCAGATCCAGCCGATAGCGCCAGCGCAGGGCGTTGCCCGCCAGCTCGCCGACCGCTTCGCCAACGACATCGCCGGCCGTGCCCTTGAACATCGCCGGACCGTTGGGGGTGATCGTCCACACCCGATGGCTTTTCTCGCCGTCCGAATACTGGAAGCGTTCGTCAAGGATCAGGGCGTCGCCCTGGCGACTGCCGGTGATATCGACGACGAATTGGCGGCGGATCTTGCCGAAGCGATCCTCAAACAGGCCCCAGGCGCGGGTTTCCCCCAGGAAATACTCATCCAGCGACAGTTTTTGCGCCGATTGGGCGAAATCCTGCGGTTCCATCGGCGAGCATCCGCTCATCAGCGGGATCATCAGCGCCAAGGCACCCAAAAGACCCGTTCGTTTCATCATCCGATCTCCGGTTTGCGGGGTTCAGAGCCAGGGGGAGCGGCGGGAGCGGCGCGATCAAGCAGGCGGCGGATCGCTTTTTGCCGGCCGAGCGTCAGGGGATGGCCCCAGACAACCAGGATGGCGCAGACCTTCAACCCTATCGGGATCAGCGCATAGATCACCACCAAAGCCGTTAACGCCTGGGGGGATTGCGTGGTTGCGCTTGTCTCGAACCCGGCCAGGGCCAATCCCCAGAAGCCGATGCCCACCGCCAGGGCCAGGGCCAGTTTCTGGGCCATCGCCCACAGGGCGAAGAACAACCCCTCCCGGCGCTGACCGGTACGCAGGCGATCAAGATCGATGACATCGGCCTGGATCGCCGGCGGCAGGGCCAGATCGGCGCCGAGCGCCATGCCGGTCAGGGCACAGATCACGCCAAAGGCCAGGACATCGCCGGGGCCGAGCAGCGGCACCCAGACAAAGGCGGCGATCGCCACGATCATCGCCACGCACCACGCCCGATGCTTGCCGATGCGCCGGGCCAATCCCAGCCAAAGCGGAATGAAAACAACGCCCGACAGGAAATAAACCAGGATCAGCCCGTTGCGCGCCGCCTCGGAGCCGCGCAGCAGGTGGTCGACGATCAGCGGAAACAGGGCGGCGGGCAGACCGGTGGCCATGCCGTTCAGGAACCAAGCGACGACCAGCCGCAGAAACGGACCATTGGCCGCCAGGGCGCGCAGATCGCGCCAACTCAAAGCCGGCGGAGCGCTTGATGGCGGCGGAGCCTCGGGCACGCGCAGCAGCAACAGGGCAAGGCCCGGCACCCCGAGAAGAATGGCCGCCCAGGCGACCCAGGCCAGCCCACCGGCGCGGTCCAGACCGGCGGCCAGGGCCAGGGCCGGCACCGCCCCGGCGACCAGCACGCCGACCATGGCCAATCCCTCGCGCCAGCCGGTGATGCGCGCCCGCTCGTGGTAATCGCCCGACAATTCGGCGCCCCAGGCGGTATAAGGCACCGAAACCAGCGTCCAACCCAAGGACAGCACCATGCTCCAGCCCAGCAGATAGCCGATCCCCGGCTCGGCCGGCGGCGAAAACAGTTGAACCAGCCCCAGGCCGGCCAGCAGGGCTCCGGCCAGAACATAGGGTTTGCGCCGCCGCTTCCCCCCCGGCCAGGGCAAGGCGTGGCGGTCCGACATCAGGCCGATCAGCGGATCGCAAAGACCATCAAACAGCCGGGCGACGACCATGGCCGTGCCGACCGCCGCCAGCCCCAAGCCCAGGTCCTGGGCGTAAAAGGCCGGCAGCAGCACGAAGGCCGGGATGGTCGGGATGGCCAGGGCCAAAGCCGGCAGGGCATAGGCCAGAAGGCGGCCCGCCGACAAATGGCCCGACGCCGCGTGGCCGGTGGGGCCGGTCATCGGTCGGTGGGAGCGCGGGGATCCTCGTCCGGCCGCTGGGCGGTATAGAAGCCGACGTCGATGATCCCTTCGGTGAATCCGGCCTGACAATAGGCGAAATAATACTCCCACATCCGGCGGAAGCGGTCGCTGAAGCCCGTCTCGCCAGCCAATCGCGGCCAGGCGTGCTGAAAGGCGCGCTGCCACAGATCAAGGGTGCGGGCATAGGACAGGCCGAAGCGCTGAACCTCCGCCCCCACCAGCCCGGCCTTGTCGATAGCCTCGAGAAGACGCGGCACCGAGGGCAGCATGCCGCCGGGGAAAATATGCTTCTGGATGAAATCCGCCCCCGAGCGGTAATCCTCGAAGCGATCGGCGGCGATGGTGATCACCTGCAGGGCCGCCAGCCCGCCGGGCTTCAACCGCGCGCGCAGGCTCTCGAAATAGATCGGCCAATGGTCCTGCCCCACCGCCTCGAACATCTCAATCGAAACCACGCGGTCGAACTGGCCGGTGACATCGCGGTAGTCTTGCAAACGCAGATCGACCTTGCCCTCCAGGCCGGCGCGGCGGATGCGCTCGCGCCCCCAGCTCAATTGTTCCTGGGACAGGGTGATGCCGACAACCTCGACGCCGTAATCGCGCGCCGCCAGTTCGGCGAAGCCCCCCCAGCCGCAGCCGATCTCCAGCACCCTCATCCCCGGCTCCAGGGAAAGCAGGGCGGCCAGCCTTTGATATTTCCGGGTCTGCGCCGCCTCCAGGCTTTCGCTCTCGCCCTCGAACAAGGCCGAAGAATAGGTCATCGAGGGATCAAGCCACCCCTGATAGAAGGCGTTGCCCAGGTCATAGTGATAGGCGATGTTGCGCTTGGCCCCGCGCTTGGAGTTGCGGCGCAGGCGGTGGCGCAGGCGATCAAGCAGGCGCACCGGGCCAAGGCCGCCGAAATCATTGGTCCCCAAAGCCCGCTGGTTGACCGCCGCCAGACCGATCAGGGCGGTCAGATCCGGGCTATCCCATAATCCATCCATATAGGCTTCGGCGAAGCCGGTATCCCCGCCCAGGAACAGCGCCCGGGCGGCGGCGTCGGAGCGCAAGATCAACACGCCCCGCCCCCCGGCGTCGCCGTCGCGGCCGCTGATGACGCGCTGGGTGCCATCGGGAAAAACCACGGTCAGACGGCCCAGGCGCAGGCCTTCGGCAAGGCGGGCCAGCGCCCGGCTCCAGGGTTGGGCCGGACCGAGTCCGGGAAGCAGGGTGCTCATGGCCAGAACCAGGGCCGAAGCGGTCTTTTTGGTCAGCATGGTCTTACCTCGCGGCAGGGGAGTCCGGGGCGGGGATGGGGGGGGAGGGAAGAATGGTGACGGGCTCGGCCGGGGGCGGGGGCCGGGGCAGCAGACGCATTCCCTTGATCACCAGCTTGAGGGCTTCCCAATGGATGGCGCCCATGACCTTGAGGGTCATCAGCCGATAGCGCAGGAAGGCCCGTACCAGGGCACCGTCGCTTAAGGCCTCGGCCTCGCCTGCGAAACTGGCGAAGAACAGCGGGCCTTCGGCGTCGTCCTCTTCGATGCTCACCGCCAGCGACGATCCGGCAACGATCTCGGCTTCGGGGGGGACCAGACGGAAGTGATAGGTGCAGGCCATCTCCATGAACGGCGAGACATAGAATTCCTTGGGGCAGTCCTGACGGACGACGCCGGTCTCGCCGGTCACCGGGATCAAATAGGAATGGCGCTGGCCGAAGGTGTTGCGAACCTCATAGACGATCGCTCGCAATACCCCCTCGCCATCACGGCAGTAGTAAACGCTTAATGGATTGAACACATAACCAAGCACCCTGGGGTAGCAGAGAAGGTCGATCCGCCCGCCGCCCAGGTCGATGCCGGCCCGGGCCAGTTCGCCTTCGATATAGGGGCGCAACGCGCCGCCATCGGCCGCCCCATGGTCGCGGTCGTGAACGCCAAACAGGGCGAAGCCGTTGTGGGCGAACAGCCGCAGCTTGCGGTCAAGCTCGGGAAGGGCGTCGATATCGACGAGCAGGGAAAAAACCTTATAGGACATGCGATGGCGCCGGGGCCGCAGCCGATTGTGCAAGACGGTCCCGTGATAGAGCGTGCCCCCCCTCATGCCGCCACCTCGCGGCCGGTCGAGCCGGCGCCGGCCGCCGGCCAGGGGGCAAGGCGGGCGTTTTCCTTCTCCACCGTCCACGGCCGGCGCACCCCGCCCAGGCGTTCGGCCGCCAGCAAGCCCGATTGCAGCGCGTCCTCGTGGAAGCCGGCGCCGAAATAGCTGCCGCAGAACCATGTCCTTTGGACGCCCTGCAGACGCCACAGCTCTTTTTGGGCGGCGATGGTGGCCAGGGTGAACAGCGGATGGTCATAGGCGTAGCGTCCAAGCACGCTGTCGGCGGCCGGGGCGTGGGATGGATTGAGGGTGATGAACACCGGATGGGCCGGATCAAGCCCCTGAAGCCGGTTCATCCAATAGGTCACCGTCGGCGGGCTGTCGGGCGAGCGCCGGTCGGTCAGCGCGTTCCAGGCCGCCCAGGCGCGGCGGCGGCGCGGCATCAAGGTATCGTCCTGGTGCAGCCAGACATCATTGGCTTGATAGGCGAAGGGGCCAAGCAGGCGGGCCTCCTCGGCCGAGGGATCGCCCAGCATCGCCAGCGCCTGATCGGCATGGGTGGCGATAAGAACGTGATCGTGGCGGGTGATGCCGCCATCGGTCGCCTCGATGCGCACACCCTGGGCGTCGCGGAAGATCCGCCGCGCCCCGATCCCCAGGCGGAACGACCCCTTGGTGCGATCGATCAGGCGGTTAAGATACTCCCGACTGCCGCCGGCGACCGTCCGCCACAGCGGCCGCGCCCCCAGGTCGAGCAGGGCGTGGTTCTGAAAGAAGCTGATGAAGGCCCGGGCGGGATAATCGGCCATGTCGCGGGTCGAAGACGACCAGATCGCCCCGCCCATCGGCAGCAGATGATCCTCGATGAAGGCTTGGGAATAGCCGCCGCGCTTAAGCAGGTCGCCAAGGGTCAGGTGGTCGGCGTCGGGCGCCTCCAGAACCGCCGGCGCCCCGCGGTAAAAGCGCACGAGATCGCGCATCATCGCCCAGAAACGCGGGCGCACGAGATTGACCGGCTGGGCCAGCAATCCCCCAAGACCGGCCCCGGAATACTCCAGCCCGCCGCCATCGGCCGAAACCGAAAACGACATGTCGCTGGGCCGCGTCTTCACCCCCAGATGATCAAACAGCGCGACCAGATTGGGATAGTTCGGCTCGTTATAAACGATGAAGCCGGTGTCGACGACGATGCTGGCGCCACCGCGCGTGCGCACCGCGACCGTATGGGTATGCCCCCCCGGCCGCTGGTCGGCTTCATAGATCGTGACGGCGTGTCGGCCTGACAACAGCCAAGCCGCGGCACTGCCCGCAATGCCCGTACCGACGACGGCGATATCAAGCCGGCCGGAGGGGGGACGAAACGAGGCGGAGGATACCTGGGTCATAACGCGTTCCCCTACGACGAAGAAATCCAGCCTTTCGATTTTATCTCTCAAGCCATATGGTCCTGTTTACGCAGCGCGCCACGCGCGAGATCAGTCAGGTATGAAATTTGCTGGACCGGTGAGCACACGGGACGGATGAAAAGCCCGCTGTGCGCTCCCATCCTTTGGGTTTGGGGCGCCCTCCGCCTCTTGCTGACCCTTGGCACCGGAAAGGGACTTTCACTGATGCCCAGTCCGACCGCGCCCGGTTCGACGGCGACCCCGGCCTCCCCGGCCCCTCCCCCCTCTCCCGCCGCCGACGGCGCCGATCACGGCGCGCTGATCGTCGCCATCGCCCGCTCGGGCGATCGCGCCGCCTTCGCCACGCTTTTCACCCACTACGCCCCGCGGTTGAAATCCTATCTGCGGCGCCTGGGTGCCAATGACGCCAGCGCCGAGGAAGTGGCCCAGGAGGCGTTGTTGATGGTCTGGCGCAAGGCCGAGCGCTTCGATCCGACGAAAGCGGGAGCCGCGACCTGGATTTTCACCATCGCGCGTAATCTGCGCATCGACATGTTGCGTAAGGAGAGACGACCCGAGATCGACCCCGAGGATCCCTTGCTCGAACCCTCAAGTCCCGATGCGGCCGATATCCTCATCGAAAAGGACCAGCGCGAGACCCGGGTGCGAACGGCTTTGCGATCCCTGCCCGCCGATCAGGCCGAGGTGGTCAGGCTGGCTTTTTTCGAAGATCTGACCCACGTCGAAGTTGCCGATCGTCTTGGCCTACCCCTTGGAACCGTGAAATCCCGTTTGCGTTTGGCCTTTTCCAAGGTGCGCGGATCTGTTGGAGACGAAGTGCGATGACCCTGTCCCACCACCCGAGCGAAAGCCTGCTCGCCGCCTATGCGGCGGGAGTCCTGGGCGAGGGGGCGAGCCTGATCGTCGCCGCCCATCTGACCCTCTGCCCGCATTGCCGGGGTGCCGTCGACCATCTGGAGGCCCTGGGCGGGGCGCTTCTCGAGGAGATGGCCCCCTTGGCTTTGGCCGAGGGCGCCCTCGACGCCGTTCTCGCCCGCCTCGACACCCCGGCCGCCCCGTCCCCGACCCGCGCCACGGCTTCCCGCCTGCCGCCGCCCATGGGCGAGGCGGCCCTGCTGCCCGCCCCCTTGCGCCGTCACCTTGCCGATCCTTCGGCCGCCACCTTGCCGTGGAGGGCGATCGCCCCGGGCATCCGGCAGATTGCCCTGTTGCCGCGCACCGCCGGCGGAGGCAATGCCCATTTGTTAAAGATCGCCCCCAAGACCGCCCTTCCCCGGCACGGTCACCATGGGCAGGAATACACCCTGGTGCTGGCGGGGGCCTTTCAGGATCGCTCGGAGCGCTTCGCCCGGGGGGATGTCGCCGAGGTCGAAGCCGACAGGGTCCACCAACCGATCACCGACGGCCAGGATTGCCTGTGTCTGGTCGTGACAGAAGGCCCTTTGCGCTACATGGGCATGATCCCGCGCCTGATGCAGCCCTTCACCGGTTTCTAAGGATACCTTTAACCGGCTTGCCCCCTTGCTTTCGCGGGCTTTTGACGAAAGAATGCGGGCGTCGTCGTTTCGGCCGAAGTTAGGGGTAATCTTGACGGACCAATACCAGGAGATGGTGCAATTGATCGAAAGATTGCACCGCCACTTTCTTGATGTGATTCGCGCCGAGCTGCGGCGCCTGAACGTGGAAGATATCAACGCCGTCCAGGCCCTTCTTCTTCATAACGTCGGGACCGAAGATGTGGTGATCCGCGATCTCAAGGATCGCGGCTATTACCATGGCTCGAACGTGTCCTATAACATCAAGAAGCTCACGGAAACCGGCTATATCGCCCAGGAGCGCAGCGCCCACGATCGCCGGGCCACCCGCCTGCGTTTGACGGACAAGGGCTTGGCCCTGTGCGAGGCCCTGCGCGCCATGCAATCGCGTCTGGCCGGCCTGTTGCCCGACCAGGGGCTTGATGACTCGTCGCTGTCAATGGCCAATGGCGCCCTGCTCCGCCTGGAGCGGGCCTGGACCGATCATATCCGCTTCGGCGCCAACTGAGCCCGGTCCCGCCAAGATCACGGGCGCGCTCAACACGTCCCATCGGGGCGGTCGTCTTGACGAGACCTTTTGAGCGCGCCCTGACAACCCGGGTTCACGGATCGCCCAAGGTCTGAAAACGCAAGGCGCGATTGATCCGGGCGAGGACCTCGGCCATGCTCTCCGAGGCGCGCAGGCAAAGAAAAATCGGCCGGATCGCCAAAACCCGCCGGCTGAAGCGCACCTGATGGGCCACCGCCCGCGCTTCAGGGTCATGGGCCATCAGGTGATCGAACACATCGCGATCGATGATGGCCAGGGCCAGCCGTCCGGCGGCAACCTTCAGAACATTGCGAAGATCATTCGTCACCACCTCGGTGGTCAGCACCCCGCTGGCGACCAGGCGGTCGAACTCGGGCGAATTCGAATAGCCCAAGACCGACCCGATCCGCAGACCGGCGAGATCGCTCAACGACGCCCAGCGAACCGGCGCGTCGACCCGTTCGACGAACCCGAGCACCGTGTCAAGAACCGGCTCGGACAGCTGACAGGATTGACCATGGCGATCATAGGTCGGCAGGAAGCCATCGACATCGCCTTCGGCAAACAGGCTGACCGCGCGCGGCCAGGGAACATAGATGACCTCCAGAATCACCCCGATCTCGCGCAAGGCGGCGGCGATCGGAGCGACGACCGTTCCCCCGTCGGGCAATCCTGATCCGGCATAGGGAGGCCAATAGGTCGATGACACGACAAGCCGGTGGGTCGGCGCCGGCGGATCGGCCGCGGCCAGGGCGGGAAGGCAGCCAAGGCCAAGCAGCGCGGCCACCCCTCCCCACCCAAGTAGCCTGCGGGCGCCCTTGCAGATCACCGCCCAATCCTCCTGAGCGTCGTGTCGCCCGCTTCTCGGGCGATGGTCTCCTATATTAAGGACGCCTTGGGGCCGACGCCAAGCGGCCAAATGCGACGGCGCCGACCGGTTTCGCGCAAGCCGCGCCCCGCCCTCAGGCGGCGCGCACCTCTGCCAGGAAACGGGTGATCAACTCGCGCAGCAAAGTAGCCTGGGTATCGACGTCGCGAGCCGCCTGCTGAACCTCGACGGCGGCGCCCCCGGACTGGGTGGCCGCCTGATGCACGCCGACCACCGTGCTTGAAACTTCGCGGGTGCCGGCCGCCGCCTCGACAACGTTGCGGGCGATTTCACCGGTGGCGGCGTTTTGCTCTTCGACGGCGCTGGCGATCGAGGTGCTGACCTCGCGCACCGTGCCGATGGCCGCACTGATCGCCTCGATCGCCGTGACCGCCGCCTCGGTCTCCTCCTGCACCTTGGCGATGCGTTGGGCGATCTCCTCGGTGGCCTTGGCCGTCTGGCTGGCCAGGGTCTTGACCTCGCCGGCGACCACGGCGAAGCCCTTGCCCGCCTCGCCGGCCCGCGCCGCCTCGATCGTGGCGTTCAAGGCCAGCAGATTGGTCTGATTGGCGATATTGGTGATGATCTTGACGACCTCGCCGATCTGGGCGGCCGAATCCTCCAGATTGCGGACGGCCTCGCGGGTCTGGCCGGCATGGTCGGCGGCTTCGCTGGCCACGGCGGTCGAATTGCTGACCTGACGCGAGATCTCCTCGATCGAGGCCGAAAGCTCCTCGGCCGCGGCGCTGACCGTCTGAACATTGGCCGAGGCCTGTTCGGCCGCCGCCGAAACCGCCGCCGCCTGGGCGCTGGTTTCCTCGGCGATCGCCGACATGCTCTCCGACGTGGCGCGCAATTGCACCGTCGCCGTCGAGACCACGCCGATCACGCCGCCGACCTCGCGATCGAAGGCGGCGTTGATCTCCATGATCCTCTTGGCCCTTTCGTCGCGGCGCTCCGCCTCGGCCTTTTGCTTGGCGTCAAGGGCGTCGGCGCGGATCATGTTCTCCTTGAACACCAAAACCGCCTTGGCCATGCGGCCGATCTCGTCGGTCTGGTCGACGGCCGGAATATCGACCGCCATATCCTTGTCGGCCAGACGGCCCATCGCCAGGGTCAGCGCCCGGGCGGGGCCGGCGACGCTGCGGCCGATGACGATGGCGGCGCCGCCGCCGAGAAGGATCGCCAGAACGATCGCCCCGGCCCCCATCGCCAGACCACGGGCGATGTCATCCTTGACGACGGCGCCCAGGCGCATCTGCTCCTCGCCCACCCGCTTCTGCATCTCGCCGGTCAGGGCCGAGACCTGGGGGCCGACCACATCCATGGTCCCGCTGACCAAGTCCTGGCGGGCGTTCACCGCGCCGCGAAGATGCTCTAGCGCCCGGCCATAGACCGCGATCCGCTGAAGAAGACCGTCGATAGTCTGCCCCTCCTCCCCCGCTCCGAGGCTCGGGCGCAGGCGGATCAGCCGGTCGCGGACCTCGTGAAAGGATTCCTCGGCCTTGCCGAAGCGATCAAGCCCACCGTCGAGAACGAAAAAGGTGGTGTGGATGCGCGCGGTCTGCAGGGCGCGGATCGTCTTGGCAACCTCCATCGTCGCCTCGATCGACCCGACGCCATAAACGCCATCAAGCAGTCCGGCCATCGCCCGATCGAGATCGGGACCCAGGCTGACCAGGGTGGCATAGGCCTCCTCGCGCTGGCGCTGCAGACCGATGATCTTGGAGAAGGCGGCGAAATAGGCGGTGACCCCGCTTTCGATCCTGGCAAGAAGGCCGCGATCGGCCTCGGTCAGGTTATGGCTGTTGGCCTCGCCCAGAAGAGCGGCGCTTTTGCGGCCAAGCTCTTGCACATCGGCGGCAAGGGCGGGATCGCCATGGCTTAAAAAGGCTTTTCCCTTGAAGCGGGCGGTCATCAAATTGGTGGAAATTTGTCCAACGGCAGAAGACTGAAAGGTCTGACTTCTAAAAACATCAACGACTTCGCCCAGGCGAACAAGAATAAAGCCACCCATCACACCAACGAGAATCAGAAGAACAATGCTGACGGAAAATCCATACCCTATGCGAGCACCGATACCGATATTATTAAGGGTCCTCATAAGCATTTTCTCCTGGCGAAGGCCGTCTCACCCCCCGTCCTTAAGGAATGAGTGGCTATCTTCTTAAGTATGTGAATTCTGATCTGGTCGATTGGTCCTTGTTACGGAGAAGAAACGCTCCGGTTTTCCGATTTCGTGGTATATTACGAGACCTTTGCCTGAAACGGTCAGACAGGGATCCGAAAGATGAGGGCCCAGGGGGAGCGACTTTGCCCTCGAACTCTGGCCGACACCGCAACCATGCTCTACAACCACCTTTCCAAGCCAAGCGGCCCACCAAGCTTATTGTTTTGCTTTTTATGTTTTTTCAGAAGCCGATCGCCGCCCGATAACGGGGGCGCGAGAAGGCCCGCGATAGGGATTGTTTCTTTGCGCTTCTTCCGCCGCCGCGCCAGCCCCTCCCTGTTAAAGGGATCCCGTCGCGCGAGATGGACTTAATCCAAAGTAAAAAGGTGAATGCGCCGCACTCACGAGAACCACGGACGTCTTTTTTCGCCCGGCCTTGGCGGATGAGAGGAAAGACAGAGCGAAATATCAGTCATATGGATCACCAGTCAAATCCGGCCCTCCTGGCACGACTCCCCGCCCGGAAAGCCGATTGATCATAATATTGATATTTTTCTGATACTTAAGGCATCAGAAGGCCCAACCGCCCCGCAAGACTTTGTCCTATGAAACGCTCACTTTCAAGTGTTTTTTCGTCCGTGCCCACCCGCTTTGCGAAGCACTTTGAACGATAAAACGCAAACGAGTCCAGGGTCTGCATGCGGGCATTGAAAAAAATAGCGCCGGACAAAACGGATGGGGTAATGACGGGAATACATCACGACGGATTTTCGGCCCGGGTTCGGTCGGTTTTGGAGGGACAAAGCGCGCGATCTTTCGCTCAAAAGGCGGGGATCAAAAGCAGCACGCTTCAAAGCATTCTTCGCGGCGCCCGCCCAACGGTCGACAATCTGGTGGCCATCGCCAGCGCCTCGGGCGTCAGCATCGACTGGCTGGCCACCGGCGGCGCCCCGCCCCCCAAGCTATCCGCGCAAGACGCGCCGGATGGCGCCGCCCATCCCGACGTTTTCTGGATCCCGCGCTATGATACGCAGCTGGCGACGGGCGACGGCGCCTTCGCCGATCGGGCGGTGCGCACCGACACCATCGCCCTCACCGCCAAGGTCCTCGGCCAGGGCCTGGAGGGCCTGGATCTTGGCAACTGCCTGTTTTTCACGGTCGAGGGCGATAGCATGGCCGCCACCCTCAATGATGGCGATGTCGCGCTGATCCACCGGGAAACCCATTGGCGCGACGGCCTTTGGGCCTTTTCCGATGGCGCGCTGTGCCGATTGCGGCGCTTGCAGTTCAGCGCCGAGGGGGTGCGGGTCATCAACGACAATCGCGAGGCCTATCCGCCCGAGTTCATCCCCGCCCACCAATGGTCGCTCTCCCATGAATTGGTCGGCCGGGTGCGCTGGGCCGCGCGCTCTTTCTAGAGCGGCGATGGCGCGGAAAAGCGGGCACTGGTTTTCCGCGCCATCGCCGCTCCCCTTTGATCCCCTCCGCATCAGGCCATTCCCTGGAGGGGGGACGATGGACCGCGGCCGCGCCCGAACGCCCTTATCGGCAGTTGGAGGGGCGGCCGGCTTGGCCTATAAGGAAGCCACCCATCCCCGCACCCGTTCATGGAGCCTGAGACAGCGATGATTCCCCGCTATAGCCGCGACCGCATGGCCGCTATTTGGGCCCCGGAAAACCGCTTCCGCATCTGGTTCCAGATCGAAGCCCATGCCTGCGACGCCCTGGCGGCGATCGGCGTGATTCCGGCCGAGGCGGCGAAGACCGTCTGGGAAAAGGGCGACTTGCCCTATACGCCCGAGCGCGTGGCGCGCATCGACGCCATCGAAGCCGAGGTCAAGCACGACGTCATCGCTTTCCTGACCGAGCTTTCCGAACATGTCGGCGAGCCGGCGCGCTTCATCCATCAGGGCATGACCAGTTCGGACGTGCTCGATACCTGTCTGGCCGTTCAGCTTACCCAGGCCGCCGATCTTCTGCTCGAGGATATCGACGCCCTGCTCGCCGCCCTGCGCACCCGCGCCTTCGAGCATAAGATGACCGTCTGCATGGGCCGCAGCCACGGCATCCATGCCGAACCGGTGACCATGGGCCTGAAGTTCGCCGGTTTCCACGCCGAGTTCCAGCGCGCCCGCACCCGCTTGGTCGCCGCCCGGGGCGAAATCGCCACCTGCGCCATCTCGGGCGCCGTCGGCACCTTCGCCAATATCGATCCGCGGGTCGAAGAGCATGTCGCGGCCAAGCTGGGCTTGCTGCCCGAACCGCTGTCGACCCAGGTGATCCCGCGTGATCGCCACGCCCAGTTCTTCGCCGTGCTCGGCGTCATCGCCAGTTCGGTCGAACGCGCCGCCCTTGAAATCCGCCATCTCCAGCGCACCGAAGTGCGCGAGGTCGAGGAATTCTTCTCGAAGGGCCAGAAGGGCAGCTCGGCCATGCCCCATAAGCGCAACCCGGTGCTGACCGAGAACCTGACCGGCCTTGCCCGCATGGTCCGCGCCTATGCCCTGCCGGCGATGGAAAACGTCGCCCTCTGGCACGAGCGCGACATCTCGCATTCCTCGGTCGAACGGATGATCGGCCCCGACGCCACCGTCACCCTGGATTTCGCCCTCGCCCGGCTGACCGGGGTCTTCACCAATCTGGTGATCTATCCCGAGGCGATCGACCGCACCTTGAACCAGATGGGCGGGCTGGTCTTCAGCCAGCGCGTCCTGCTCGCCCTCACCCAGGCCGGGGTGTCGCGCGAAGAGGCCTATCGCATCGTCCAGCGCAACGCCATGGAGGTGTGGAACGGCCAGGGCGGCCTGCTCGATCGCCTGAAAGCCGATGCGGCGGTCACCGACAAGCTGACCCCGGAGGCTTTGGAAGAGCTGTTCGATCTGGGCTACCACACCAAACACGTCGACACCATCTTCCGTCGGGTCTTCGGCGACAATTAGCCTAGGCAGCGGGTAACCTTGGAAGCGGGGCGCGCGGGTGGTCTATCGCAAGGACGACGATAAGGACGCGACGGCCCCGCCGGCGGGGGCCGAGGCCCCCGATCTGCTGTGGATCGTCGCCCTTGATGGCAAGGGCGGCTGCCGCGAGGTCGCCCTTGACGATGTTCCGGCCCTGATCGGCGGGCCGGAACGCCTGTGGATCCATCTGCATCGCGGCTGGCCCAAGGCCAATCGCTGGCTGAAGGAAGTTTTGGCGATCCCGCGCCCGGCCCGGCGCGATCTGTTGGCCGAAAGCACCCGCCCCGATAGCGCTTTCCTGGGCGAGGGGGTCTTGCTCAATATGCGCGGCATCAACGTCAATCCCGGCGCCGATCCCGAGGACATGGTGTCCCTGCGCCTGTGGATCACGACGTCGCTCATCATCACCAGCCGCGCCCGCTTCATCCTGGCGGCCAAGGATGTCCGCGCCCAATTGGCCCAGGGCCAGGGTCCGGTCGACTGCGGTGGGGTGGCCGCCGCCCTCGCCCTTGGTCTGGCCGAGCGCATGCAACCCTTCCTGCTCGAACTCGAAGACGCGATCTATGCGCTTGATGAACGCGACGAGGAACTGCGCGAGAACAATCCGCTGGTCGAAGAAGAGATCGAAGAGGGCCTCCATCAAAGCCGGATCGATATCGTCAGCCTGCGCCGCTACCTCGCTCCCCAACAGGCGGCCCTGACCCGTTTGATGGGCCATCCCCACCCGGCGCTCAGCGCCCAGGACCGGGAAATCCTCGGCGCGGCGCTCGCCACTTTCACCCGTTACGTTGAAGATCTGGATTCCTTGCGCGAACAGGCGGCCCTGCTGCGCGACCGCATCCAGCAGCGCGCCCAACAGCGGATAAACCGGTCGATTTACAAGATGACCCTGCTGGCCGGCATCTTCCTGCCACTGACCTTCTTCACCGGTCTGCTCGGCGTCAATCTGGGGGGCATGCCGGGCGCCCAATCGCCCTTCGGCTTCTGGATCCTGGTCGGCCTGCTGGTCGCCCTGGCCATCGGCGAATTCCTTTATATCCGCCACAGCCGCCGGTTTTGACTCCCAGCGGGCGGCGCCTTTTCAAGCCACTCTCAGAACGGCTCGCGGGGGTGGGCCCTTTCGCGGGCCTCGGCCTGCCCCTGACATTTCTCAAGCTTGATGCGCAGCCGACCTTCACCGATATCAATGCCCCGGGCCGCGAGATCGCCGAGAACCCGGCCGATCACCGCATCCTCGCCCCGGGCGGTCAGTTCGACTTCGACCACGCCCCGGGCATAGGTTTCCGCGTCGGCCCCGGTCAATCCCAGGGCTTCGGCCGCCCATAACCCGAACAAATGGTTGCGATGAGAGACCAGACGAAAACGCTGTTCCTCGTCGTGTTGATACTTCGCTTCGAAAGCTTTCTTGCGGTCGTCAAAGACATTGCTCATAGCGACCCTCCCCCCGGATGATCGGTTACCTTATCGTCCCCGTTACCGGGCTGTTTCATTTTTCCGCGCCCAAGGTAGAGACTCTTCCTATGGGCGCCATAGGCGTATTTTACACCGGCCCCGTCCGATCCGCGCATTGGAAAGTGAACGGCCGGTGTTTTCCCCGCCCCGCCGGGCGGAAGACAGGAGGCTTGCATGTGTACCGTGGTCATCGACCGACGCCCTGGCGATCCCTGGCCGCTGCTGGTGGCGGCCAACCGTGACGAACTGGCCGACCGCCCCTGGCTTCCTCCGGCCCGCCACTGGCCGTCGCGTCCGGAAGTGATCGCCGGGCTCGACGAACTGGCCGGCGGGACTTGGATGGGGCTGAACGACTGGGGCGTCGTCGCCTGCGTGCTCAATCGCGAAGGCACCTTGGGGCCGCTGGCCGGCCGGCGCAGCCGGGGCGAGTTGGTGCTTGACGCCCTTGATATGGCCGATGCTCGCGATGCCGCCGAGGCTTTGGCCGATATCGATCCCCGCGCCTACCGCCCCTTCAACCTGATTGTCGCCGATAATCGCGATGCCTTCTGGATCCGCCACGCCGATGCCGAGGGCCGCGCCGCCGTCGAGGTCCACCCCTTGGCCGAGGGACTGACCCTGATGACCGCCCATGATCCGGACGATCCCCTGGACGCCCGCGCCCGCGCCTATCTGCCGCGTTTTCGCGCCGCCCCCCGGCCCGATCCGCAGTTGCGTGATGGCTGGGCGCCCTGGACCCACCTTCTGGGGTCGCGCGACCATGCCGTCGACGACGGACCGACGGCGGCGATGTGCTTTTCCCTGGCCGGTGGCTTTGGAACCTCGAGTTCAAGCCTGATCGCCCTGCCGGCGATGGAGCGGATCGGCGTCGACCCCCTCTATTTATTCGCCCCCGCTCCGCCCGATCAGACGGATTATCGTCCGGTTCTTGGCGGCGGCGTTCCGGCATAACCGCACCCTGTGCGCATTCACCATTGCGATACCGCGCCGTTCCGGCTATGTAATAGACAAAGGGGATCCCAAGAGCGAACACTCTTCCCCCCACCCAAGCAACCGAGAGATCACCATGACACCGGCGGACTTCAAACAGTGGCGCAAGCTTCTGGGACTGTCGCAGAAAGAGGCCGCCGAAGCGCTCGGCCTCAAGCGGCGGGTGGTTCAGTATTATGAAAAGGGCGAGCGCGACGGCGACGAGGTCAGCGTGCCCAAGATCGTCCGCCTCGCCTGCTGGGCCTTGCAGTCCGGGATCGCCGATTACCAGGGGCCCATCGCCGCCCAGGACGCCCCGCCCGCGCCAGGCAAGGGTGGCGCCAAGCGCGGCAAGAAGGCCGCCAAGGCCGCCCGGGACTCGGGAGCGGAGTCGGCTACGGACGGGGCCGCGACCGCGGCGGACTCCCTGCCGGACGGCGCCGGAGGGTCCGACGCCCCCCGCCCTTTAGCCGCCTCCGGGCCAAACGAGGCCGCAAACGCTGTTCCCGCTGCCCCGATCGCCGGCGAGGCCGCCCCTCTGGACGATGCCGCTGCCGCCCCCGCCGCTGAGTCGGCGGCCCCGCCGAAGCGGACCGCCACCCGCCCGGCGCGGGCCCCCAAAACACCGCGCAAAATCAAGGCCCGCCCCGCCTCGCCAGCAGCCAAATCGCCCGCCGAAGACGGGGAGTGAGGCGGGGTCGGGGATCGGTGGGCGAGAACTATCGATTTACAGCCCACCCCCCTTTGCTGCTATAAGATCGCACATCCGCCCGGGGGAGGTCTCCAGAGAGACCTCGGAGACCCCGAGGCGGATGTTTTCCTGTCAGCAGTCCGGATCACGGAACCTGGATCCGTGCCGGCTCACTTCCGGGTTCCGCCCCATGGCACGACGCAAGCAGATTTACGAAGGCAAGGCCAAGGTCCTTTTCGAGGGTCCCGAGCCGGGCACGCTCGTCCAGTACTTCAAGGACGACGCGACCGCCTTCAATAACAAGAAGCACGGCACGATCACCGGCAAAGGCGTGCTCAACAACCGCATCAGCGAATACCTGATGACCCGCCTGACCGAGATCGGCGTGCCCAATCACTTCGTGCGGCGGCTGAACATGCGCGAGCAGCTCGTGCGTCAGGTCGAGATCATCCCCATCGAGGTGGTGATCCGCAACGTCGCCGCCGGCTCGATTTCGACCAAATTCGCCATCCCCGAAGGCACCCAGCTGCCGCGTTCGATCGTCGAGTACTATTACAAGAACGACGAATTGAACGATCCGATGGTGTCCGAAGAGCATGTGACCGCCTTCGGCTGGGCCAGCGTTCAGGAACTCGACGAGATCTTGTCGCTGTCGCTGCGCATCAATGATTACCTCTCGGGCCTGTTCCTCGGCGTTCAGCTCCGCCTTGTCGACTTCAAGCTTGAATTCGGCCGGATCTACAACGAGAACGGCGACGTCCAGATCATCCTGGCCGACGAGATTTCGCCCGACAACTGCCGCCTGTGGGATGTCACCACCGGCGAGAAGCTTGATAAGGACCGCTTCCGCCGCGATCTCGGCGGGGTCGCCGAGGCCTATCAGGAAGTGGCCCGCCGCCTGGGCATCCTTCCCGAAGGCGGCCCGCGCGACATCAAGGGTCCGCCCGTGATGCAGTGACCTCGAAGCGGGCGGCGTAAGGCCGCCCGTTCGTTTTTTACAGGTTCCCCGCCCCCGTCCCCGAACGGAGAGGCGCAATGTCCAAGGAGTACCCAACGGTGAAGGCGAAGGTGCATATCACCCTCAAATCCGGTGTTCTCGACCCCCAGGGCAAGGCGATCGCCAATGCGCTGGCTCACCTCGGTTTCGACGGCCTGGGCGAGGTCCGCCAGGGCAAGGTGATCGAGATCGAACTGGCCGAAACCGATCCGGCCAAGGCCCGTGACAGCGTCGACGCCATGTGCCGCAAGCTGCTGGCCAATACGGTGATCGAAAACTACGCCATCGAGATCGCCTGACACCCCTCCCCTCGCATTCGGAACTCGCCATGAACTCCGCGATCATCGTCTTCCCCGGCACCAACCGGGAGCGGGACATGGCCAAGGCGCTGACCCTAGTCGGCGGCAAGGCCCCTCAGATGGTCTGGCACAGGGATAGCGCTCTGCCCGCCGGCCTCGATCTCGTCGTCCTGCCCGGCGGCTTTTCCTATGGGGATTACCTGCGCTCGGGCGCCATGGGCGCGCGCAGCCCCATCCTCGACGCCGTCCGCCGCTTCGCCGAGGCCGGTGGTCACGTGCTGGGCGTGTGCAACGGCTTCCAGATCCTGACCGAGGCCGGGCTGCTGCCCGGCGCCCTGATGCGCAACCGCGATCTGCGCTTCATCTGCCGCGATGTCCACCTGCGGGTGGAAACCATCGCCAGCCCCTATACCTCGGCCTATGGCCTTGGCGAGGTCGCCCGGGTTCCCGTCGCCCATCACGATGGCAATTACTTCGCCGATGACGCCACCTTGGCCCAATTGGCCGATGAAGACCGCGTCGCCTTCCGCTATTGCGCGGCCGATGGCACGGTGGGCGAGGCCAGCACCCCCAATGGGTCGCGCGACGCCATCGCCGGCATCCTGTCGGCCAACCGCCGGGTGCTCGGCATGATGCCCCACCCCGAAAACCTGGTCGAACCGGCGCTGGGCGGCATCGGCGGCCGGGCGCTGTTTCAGTCCATCGTGGAGAGCCTGTCGTGAGCCAGTCTGCGAGCACTCCGGCGACGCCCATCACGGCGAAGATCGTCGCCGAGCACGGGTTGACCGAGGCCGAATACGCCAAGGTCCTCGCCATCATGGGGCGCGAGCCCAATCTGGTCGAACTGGGCATCTTCTCGGTCATGTGGTCGGAGCATTGCTCCTACAAGTCCTCGAAGAAGTGGCTCAAGACCCTGCCGACCACGGCGCCCTGGGTGATCCAGGGACCGGGCGAGAACGCCGGGGTCATCGACATCGGCGATGGCCTGACCGCCATCTTCAAGATGGAAAGCCATAACCACCCCAGCTACATCGAGCCCTATCAGGGCGCGGCGACGGGCGTTGGCGGCATCTTGCGCGATGTCTTCACCATGGGCGCCCGGCCGGTGGCCAATCTCAACGCCTTGCGCTTTGGCGATCCCTCCGACCCGCGCACCCGCCACCTGATCTCGGGCGTCGTCGCCGGCATCGGCGGCTATGGCAATTGCGTCGGCGTGCCCACCGTTGGCGGCGAGGTCAATTTCCACGCCAGCTTCAACGGCAATAATCTGGTCAACGCCATGACCGTCGGCGTCGCCCGCGCCGACCGCATCTTCTATTCGGCCGCCGCCGGCATCGGCAATTCGGTGGTCTATGTCGGTTCGAAGACCGGCCGCGACGGCATCCACGGCGCCACCATGGCCTCGGCCGAGTTCTCCGAGGACTCCGAGGAAAAGCGCCCCACCGTTCAGGTCGGCGACCCGTTCACCGAAAAGCTGCTGATCGAAGCCTGCCTGGAACTGATGAACACCGACGCCATCGTCGCCATTCAGGACATGGGGGCGGCCGGTCTGACCTCCTCATGCTTCGAGATGGCCTCGAAGGGCGGCATGGGCGTCGATCTGGCCCTTGACCGCGTGCCGATGCGCGAAGAGGGCATGACCCCTTACGAACTGATGCTGTCGGAAAGCCAGGAGCGCATGCTCATGGTGCTCAAGCCCGGCAAGGAGGACATGGCGCGCGCCCTGTTCGAGAAGTGGGAGCTTGATTTCGCCATCATCGGCACCCTGACCGACAGCGGCCGCATGGTGCTGACTTGGCATGGCGAGGTTGTCGGCGATCTGCCGATCGATCCGCTGGCCGCCGCCAGCCCCGAATACGACCGGCCCTGGGAACCGACGCCGATGGCCGCCGCCGCCGATCTCAGCGGCGCCGAGGACACGCCGTGGAGCGAGGCCCTGCTGCGCCTGATCGGCTGCCCCGATGTCGCCAGCCGGCGCTGGATCTGGGAGCAGTATGACCATCTGGTGATGGGCAATACCCTGCAGCGTCCCGGTGGCGACGCCGCGGTGATCCGCCTTGACGAGGCGCCGGGCAAGGGTCTGGCGATGACCACCGATTGCACGCCGCGCTACGTCCACGCCGATCCGGTCGAAGGCGGCAAGCAGGCGGTGGCCGAGGCTTGGCGCAATCTGACCGCCGTCGGCGCCCGGCCCTTGGCCATCACCGACAACATGAACTTCGGCAATCCCGAAAAGCCGCGGATCATGGGCCAGTTCGTCGGCGCCTGCCAGGGGATCAGCGAGGCCTGTCTGGCCCTCGACTTCCCGGTGGTCTCGGGCAATGTCTCGCTCTACAACGAGACCAACGGTCAGGCGATTTTACCGACCCCGACCATCGGCGGCGTCGGCGTGCTTGATAACGTCGAAGCCAGCGTCTCCATCGCCCTCAAGGCGGCCGGCGAGGCCATCCTGGTGGCCGGCGGCTTCCATGGCTCGACCGGGGCATGGCTTGGCCAGTCGCTGTTCCTGCGCGAAATCCTGGGCCGCGAAGAAGGCGCGCCGCCGCCCGTCGATCTGGCGGCCGAGCGCAAGGTTGGCGATTTCGTCCGTGGGCTGATCCTTGGCGCGAGCGTCACCGCCTGCCACGATCTGTCCGATGGCGGCCTGCTGGTCGCCCTGGCCGAAATGGCCATGGCCGGCGACCTGGGGGCCGAGCTGACGCTGGAGGGCCATCCCGACAATGGCCGGCTGTTTGGCGAGGATCAGGGCCGCTATCTGCTGACGGTCGCCGAAGGCGACCGCGACGCGGTGGTCGCGGCGGCCGAGGCCGCCGGCGTGCCGCTGCGGGTGGTCGGCACCACCGGCGGCGACGCCCTGGTGGTCAACGGCTTTGTCGGACCCAGCGTGGCAGCCTTGCGCAAGGTTCACGAGGAGTGGCTGCCCACCTATATGGCGGGTTAGATCGCGACGCCAGCCGACAGACCTCTTTGAGAGCGGCGCGGGGAAAAGCCCTTTCCCCTTTCCCCTGCGCCGCTCTACTCTTGTTTTTTTTCCCCTCCCCCCGCAAGGAGCGCAGAGCATGGCGATGGAAGCCGGTCAGATCAAAACCCTGATCCAGGACGCTTTCCCCGACGCGGAGGTCACGATCGAAGATCTTCGCGGCGACGGCGACCACTATGCGGCCCAGGTCATCTCGGCCGCCTTCACCGGCAAGACCCGGGTGCAGCAGCACCAGATGGTCTATGACGCCCTGAAGGGCAAAATGGGCGGCGACTTGCACGCCCTCGCCCTGCAGACCAAGCCCAAGGACTGATCCCGGGACATCCCGGCCCGGGGTCTTATGGCCCACAGCCTGACGGATGAACGCGCCCATGGCCTCCCCCTCCCTGTCGCCTTCGCCCGCCGGGTCTTCGGCGCGGGGGGTGGCGGCCGCCCTTGGCGCCTATGGCGTCTGGGGCATCTCGCCGCTGTTTTTCAAAGCCGTCTCGGAAGTTTCGGCCCTGGAGATCCTCAGCCACCGCGTTCTCTGGGCGATGGTGGTGATGGGTATTACCCTGGGGCTGCGCGGCGAGTTGGCCGCCAGCTTGCGTTTCCTGGCCAATCGTCGCGTCTTCTTGCTGATGCTGGCGGCGACGGTGGCGATTTCCATCAACTGGCTGACCTTCATCCATGCCGCGACCTCCGGCCATGCCATGCAGGGCTCGCTCGGCTATTACATCTTTCCCTTGGTCACCGTGGTTCTGGGACGGCTGGTGCTCGGCGAGGAGATGAGCCGCCGCCAGGGGCTGGCCGTCGCCCTCGCCGCCGCCGGCGTCGGCATCGCCCTGTGGCGCACCGGATCGCTGCCGTGGATTTCGCTGACCCTGGCCTCAACCTTTGCCCTCTATGGCCTGATCCGCAAAACCGTATCGGTGCCGCCGCTGGCCGGGCTTTTCATCGAAGCCCTGCTGCTGTCGCCGGTGTTGATCGGCCTCCTCGCCTGGATCGAGCTCAAGGGCGGCGGTCTGGCCTTTTTCGATGGTCCTTGGGGGCGCAGCCTGTGGCTGATGGCGCTTGGCCCGCTGACCGCCGTACCGCTGTTCTTCTTCACCTGGGCGGCGCGCCGGCTGCGCCTGTCGACGCTGGGCGTCATCCAGTACACCAATCCGACCATCCAGTTCGCTTTGGCCGCCCTGGTCTTCAAGGAACCGGTGACGACGACCGAGCTTCTGACCTTCGGCTTCATCTGGGCCGGCGTCGCCCTTTACCTCTGGCCGGTCCGCAAAGACCCGCCGGCGCAGGAATACCCCTAAAAGGATTGGAATTGACAGCCGCCCTCCGGCCATCCCATATCGCGCCCAGGTTCCCCCCTCCGATCCCCTTTGAAAGGACTGCCCGATGAGCGTTCAGGACCGCATCAAAAGCGAAGTCGACGGCACCCCCGTCGTCCTGTTCATGAAGGGAACCCCGGCGTTTCCCCAATGCGGCTTTTCCGCCGCCGTCGTTCAGGTGCTCAACCACTACGGCGTCGCCTTCAAGGGCATCAACGTCCTTGAGGACGACGAAATCCGTCAGGGCATCAAGGAATTCGCTAATTGGCCGACCCTGCCGCAGCTTTATGTGAAGGGCGAGTTCGTTGGCGGCTGCGACATCGTGCGCGAAATGGCCGCCGATGGCGAACTGGCCACCCTGTTTGAAAAAAGCGGCATCCCGACCACCGCCGCCTGATCACAACAGTCCATCCTGGCCAAGACTATCAAAGGGTCGTCCCCGGCGGGCGGCCCTTTTGTTTGAGCCGACCGCGCCACGACCGGGGCGCATTGACCCCTTCCCCCATATCTTGTATCCCATGACGCATAAGCACGGCTTTGCACAAGGGCTCGAAGAGCCTGTCATCTCGGGAAAAGGGGATCCCCTCCATGCATATCGGTTCCTTGCGCGGTCTTCTCGCGGCGGGTTCGCTCGCCCTCGTCCTGGCGGCCCCGGCGGCCCAGGCCGAAGAGCTTACCGTCTTCGCCGCCGCCTCGACCACCAATGCCCTGACCGACATCATCGCCCTGTTCAACGACACCGGCGCCGGTCCGGCCGTGGCCTCCTTCGCCTCGTCCTCGACCCTGGCCAAGCAGATCGAGCAAGGCGCGCCGGCCGGCGTTTTCCTGTCGGCCGACCAGAAGTGGATGGATTACCTTGATGAAAAGGGGCTGATCGCCAAGGACAGCCGCGCCGATCTGCTTGGCAACCGTCTGGCGCTGATCGCCCCGGCCAATTCAACGCTCAAGGTGGCCGAGGTCTCCTCCAAGACCGACTTCCCGGCCCTGCTCGGCGAGGGCCGGCTGGCCGTCGGCGATCCCGACCATGTGCCCGTGGGCATCTACACCAAAGAGGCCTTCACCAAGCTCGGCCTGTGGGACGGCGTGGCGAACAAGCTCGCCCCGGCCAATGACGTGCGCGGCGCCCTGACCTTCGTCGAACGGGGCGAAAGCCCGCTGGGCGTCGTCTATTCCACCGATTCCGCCGTCAGCGAGAAGGTCAAGACCCTGGCCCTGCTGCCCGAATCCTCGCATAAGCCGGTCACCTATCCGGTGGCGACGGTTAAGGCCAAGGACACCAAGACCGCCCGCGCCTTCGTTGACTTCCTCAAGGGCGCCAAGGCCAAGGCGGTTTTCGAGCGCTACGGCTTCCAAGTCAAACCCTGATCCTGCTACAAGGCCCAAGGCAGCGAAGGCCTTTCGCCGCCTTGGGCTTGTCGCGACGAGGTGGCCTTTTCCATGCCCTTGCTGACCCCCGCCGAAACCGACGCCCTGATGCTCAGCCTCAAGGTGTCCACCTGGGGCATCGCCGGCAGTCTGCCCCTGGGCATCGCCTTCGCTTGGCTGCTGGCGCGGCGGACGTTTCCCGGTAAGACCATCCTCGATGGCCTTATCCACCTACCTTTGGTGCTGCCGCCGGTGGTCATCGGCTATCTGTTGCTGGTCACCCTGGGACGCAACGGCGCGGTCGGCGCCCTGCTCTATGACTGGTTCGGCCTGACCCTGGCCTTCACCTGGCGCGGGGCGGCGGTGGCTTCGGCGGTGATCGCCTTTCCGCTGATGGTCCAGGCGATCCGCCTGTCGATCGAAGGCGTCGATCGCGGCCTGGAATCGGCGGCGCGCACCCTGGGCGCCGGCCCCTTGCGCACCTTCTTCACCGTGACCCTGCCGCTGGTCGCCCCGGGGATTCTGACCGGGGTGATCCTGGGCTTCGCGCGCTGCCTAGGGGAATTCGGCGCCACCATCACCTTCGTGTCCAATATCCCCGGCCAGACCCGCACCCTGCCGCTCGCCCTTTATACCCAGACCCAGATTCCCAACGGCGAGGTGGCGGCCGGGCGCCTGTGCCTGATCTCGATCACTGTCGCGATGATCGCCCTTCTCGCCTCGGAATTCCTGTCGCGGCGGGTCAACCGGATCATTCAAGGGTAGGTCATGCTTGATATCGATGTCCTTCGCCAGCAGGGCGCCCTGCGCCTGTCGATCGCCTTTCGCGCCGGCAAGGGGGTGACGGCGCTGTTTGGCCGTTCGGGCGCGGGCAAGACCTCGGTGATCAGCATGGTGGCCGGGCTGTCGCGTCCCGATGGCGGCCGCATCGTCGTTGACGACCGCGTGCTGTTTGACGGGGCCAAGGGCATCGATCTCGCCCCGGAAAAGCGCCGCGTCGGCTATGTCTTCCAGGAGGGGCGGCTGTTCCCCCACCTTACCGTGCGCCAGAATCTGGCCTTTGGCATGAACCGGGTGCCCGCCGCCGAACGCTATGTCGGCGAAGACGATGTGGTTGACTTGCTCGGCATCAGTGCCCTGCTCGACCGCCGGCCGGCCAAGCTGTCAGGGGGCGAGAAGCAGCGGGTGGCGATCGGCCGCGCCCTGCTGGCCAGCCCGCGCATCTTGCTGATGGACGAACCCTTGGCCTCGCTCGACGCCCAGCGCAAGGACGAGGTGCTGCCCTTCATCGCCCGCCTGCCCCGGCGGTTTTCCATCCCCATCCTCTACGTCAGCCACGCCATGGACGAGGTGCTGCGGCTGGCCGATACCCTGGTGCTGATCGCCGAGGGACAGGTGGCGGCCAGCGGACCGCTGGAAGAGGTTCTGGCCCGCCCCGACATCCCGGATTTCGCCGCCCAGCGCGATGCCGGGGCGGTGGTCGCCGCCAAGGTCGCCGGCCGCGACATCCCCTTTGGCGCCACCTTGCTCGATACCCCGGCCGGGCTGCTGCGCACCCGCCCCATTGACCTGCCGCTGGGCACCAAGGTGCGGGTGCGCATCGCCGCCGCCGATATCTCGCTGGCCCTGGAGCGGCCGCGCATGGTCTCGGTGCAAAACATCCTGGCCGCGACCATCCTGGCCATCGGCGAGCCCGAAGACGGCCGACTGTCCGTCGATCTGGACGCTGGGCCCCCCGGCGGCCCGCCCTGCCGGCTATGGGCCAGCATCACCGCCCGCGCCCGCCATGACCTGGGGCTGGTCCCCGGACTGCGGGTCCATGCCCTGATCAAGGCGATGTCGCTGCTGCGCGACGAACTGGTCGAGCATTCGCCGCATTAGGGTCTTAACAGCAAGCACATCGTCGCCGCCGCTCTCGGACACCACGCCCCAGCGTAAAGGCGGCCCGAGAAAAAGGGGCAAGATCATAGCAAAACGGCCCCACCCAAAAGGGTGGAGCCGTCGCATAAACCATGTGGAAAACCGGCGGAAGCCGACTTAGCGGGAGTAGAACTCGACCACCAGGTTCGGTTCCATCTGCACCGGATAGGGCACGTCTTCCAGCTTGGGAGCGCGCAGGAAGGTTCCCTTGGCGTGCGCCAGATCCATGGTGATGTATTCGGGAATGTCGCGCTCGTGGGACTGCAGGGCCTCGAGGATGAGGGGCATCTGCCGGGACTTTTCCTTGACCTCGATCACGTCGCCTTCCTGCACCCGGTAGGAGGCCACCGAAACGCGGCGACCGTTCACCAGGATATGGCCGTGGTTGATGATCTGACGGCTGGAGAACACGGTCGGCACGATCTTCATACGATAGACCACGGCGTCGAGGCGGGTCTCAAGGATGGAGATCAGGTTCTCGGAGGTGTCGCCACGACGGCTGGAGGCTTCCTCGTAGTACTTGCGGAAGGCCTTCTCGCTGATATTGCCGTAGTAGCCCTTGAGCTTCTGCTTGGCCATCAGCTGAATGCCGAAGTCGCTCGGCTTGCGGCGACGCTGGCCGTGTTCGCCGGGACCGTATTCACGCTTGTTGATCGGGCTCTTGGGGCGACCCCAAAGGTTTACACCCAAGCGGCGGTCAATTTTATGCTTCGAATTAAGGCGCTTACCCATTTGTATTCTCACCATCGAGTGGTTGTTGTTGTTTCATGTCCCGGTAGGCCCATCTGCCCTGCAAGGACAAACGGACGGGGTTCCAAGACCCACGTTCCCGGAAGTGAACGCGCATTATGGTCAGCGACCTTGGGGTGTCAAGCGCTTTGGGACGGGTGGTTCGGGGCCGCGGGGGGCGTCAGCTCTCGTGAGGCGCGCCATACGCGCTCGCCGTAGCGCCGTCGGACGGCTTCCACCCTTCGCCACGCCGTAAACCGGGGCAAGAGGGAGACAGTCTCTAGTGGCCTGTCCGGTTGAGTATAGGGTCGAATCTGATAGGATCGAGTATGAAGGAGGGGCGGTCATGCCAAACATCCATCTGACGGACTCGATGCGGGACTATATTGATGGTCAGATCAGGTCCGGGGCCTATGCCAATCTCAGCGAGGTGGTGCGGGCGGGTATCCGCCTGCTGATGGAGAAGGATGGAGCCCGGCAGTTCTATGCGCTGAAGGCCGAGCTTGAAGCGGCCGCGACTGCCGCCGAGGCGGGAGCCTTCGCGGAGTTCGACCCGCAGGCCTTTGAGCCAGACGCCTTCACAAGCTGATCTTCTGAATGCCGATCACACTGTCTGACCTCGCCTTGAAGGATCTGGAAGAGATCCGACACTACACGGTCAGGCAGTGGGGCAGGGAGCAATGGCTACGCTATTATCGCGGTCTCGTCTCCACATTCGAGCGGATCGAACAATCCCCAGAGTCGGGACGGTCACGCGATCTCTTCCTGCCGGGACTGCGGTCGATCAGCTACGGAAAGCACAGTGTCTTTTATGCCCCGATCGCTGCTGCGGGTGGTGCTATCGTCATCCTACGCATCGTGCATCAGAAACGCCACTTGCCTGCGCTGACCTATTACGAGGACATCGAGTGATGTCCGTTGCGGCGAACACGGCAAGCAGCGCCGCCAAATCTCCGCCCATCGGCCAGAGCGACCCGCACGAACGCCCCATCGATCACGACATCGACGGCGGTTGGATCGACCCTCATTGCCAGGACCGCTTCTCCCCGATTTGGTGGGCGGCGATGGCTTATTTTAGTCAAAACCGCCGCCGGGCTTAAGCCCCCTCGAGCCTGTAGGCCGGGAAAATCCCAAGCCTTACCTCCTCAGGTTTCTCGCTTGACAGGGCCCCGTTTCTCTACTTAACTCGTAGAGTATAAGGACTATGAACCGGAAATCGGACGCAGAGGGGTTGCCATGCCGAACACGCCTGTCCTTGGCCGCCTTGGATCCCCCAGCCCTTGCGGGCACCCCAAAGGGGAGGAACGCTGATGTCCGATCCGTTGACCCTGTTCACGCGGGGCGGTTCCAGTCTCCCCACCATCGCTCGGCCGACGTCCACCCTGGCCGGACTGCATCCCGAAGCCGCCGCGCTGTTTGACTCCCTTGAGCGCTCGGGAATCTTGTCGGGGCGGCCGGAAAGTCAGCCCCTGGCCACGGCGCGCGCCCGGGCCCAATCGTTCTGGTATCCCTGGAACACCGGCGGTCCGCGCATGCGGCTGCGCCGCGACCTCAGCTTGGACGGGTCCGATGGCCCGGTGGCGGCCCGGCTGTTCATTCCCTGTTCCGCCAGCAGCGAACCGCCGGTGATCGTCTATTTCCACGGCGGCGGCTATGCCCTCAACGGCCTGGATACCCATGATCGGCTGATGCGGACCCTGGCCGACGCATCGGGCGCGGCGGTGCTTGGCGTCGGCTATGCCCTGGCGCCCGAGCATCCCTTCCCCACCCAAACCGCCCAGGCGCTGTCGGCCATCGACTGGCTGTTGCGCCGGGGACGTCGCGACTTCGCCATCGATGCCCGGCGCATGGCCCTGGCCGGCGACTCGGCCGGCGCCCACCTCGCCCTGTGGACGGCCCAGTCGATGCGCGAAGCCGATTGGCCGGCCGCCCGCATGCTGCTGTTGGCCTATGGCATGATGGTGCCGCGCTTCGACAGCGCCTCCCATGCCCTTTATGGCGGCGGCGCCTATGGCCTGACCACCGAACGCATGCGCTGGTTCTGGAACGCGGTGACCCCGGCCCAGGGAAGGCCCTTCACGCCGCTGACCGCCGGGCTCGACGATCTGCCGTCCTGTCTGGTGGTCGGCGCCAGCGCCGATTGCCTGCGCGATGACAGCCGCGCCCTGGCCGAAGCCCTGGAGCTGCGCGACGCGCCGGTCCGCTTCATCGAAGCCGAAGGCCTACCCCATTCCTTCTTGCAATACGCCCCGGCGCTCGAGCCGGCGCGCCGCCTGCTGGGCGATCTCGCCTCCACGCTGGCGCGCAGCCTGGAAAGCGGCGCCCCGGTCCGCTGGTCCTAGAGCAAATCCCGAGCAATCTGGACCAGATTGCGACGACGATTTGCTTAACTATCAATATCTTAGAGCAGAGAGCGGGGATCCTGTTTCACGCTCTCTGTTCTACCCCCGGAGCGACCGCCTAAGCGGTCACGCTGGCGCGTTCCAGGGCGGCGACCAGACGGATCCAGCGCCGGGTCATCAGCACGGCCACCACCGAAAGCCCGCCGGCCAGCCCGATCCACACGCCGGGCGCGCCCACCCCCAAAGGGAAGGCGAGCAAGGCGCCCAAGGGCAGGCCCAAGCCCCAATAGCCCAGGGCGGCCAGCAGCATCGGCACCTTGGTGTCATGCAGGCCGCGCAGCATGCCGTTGCACACCGCCTGGGCGCCATCGGCGATCTGGAACAGCGCGGCCAGGGCCATCAGCACCACCGCCAGATCGATCACCGGGGCGTTTTCGGCCAGATCGGCATCCAGGAAAGCGCCGATCAGCAACCGGGGCACGCTGAGCATCATCAGGGCCGCCCCGCCCATGAAGGCGACGCCGGCGCCATAGGCCACCCAGCCGGCGCGGCGCAGGGCCGGAATGGTGCCCGCTCCCAGCGCCCGCCCGACCCGCACCGTCGCCGCCTGCCCCAGCCCCAGGGGCACCATGAAGGTCAGCGTGGCGATTTGCAGGGCGATGGTATGGGCGGCCAGGGCGTCCGCCCCCAGAATGCCCATCATCATCATCGAGGCCTGGAAGATCGACACCTCGAAGGCGAAACTGATCGCCATCGGCAAACCCAGGCGCCACAGGGTGACCAGACGTGGCCAATCGGGCCGCCAGAAGCGGCCAAACAGCCGGTAGCGCTTCAGGCGGCGCTGGCGGGTGATGACCAGGGCCAGCCCGGCAACCATGAACAGGCTCGACAGGCTGCTCGACACCCCGGCCCCGGGCAGCCCCAGGGCCGGCAGGCCAAGGTGGCCGAAGATCAGCGCCCAGGCCGCCAGGGCGTTGAAGCCGATGGCCAATCCGGCGACCAGCAAGGGCCACATCGGCCGTTCCAACGCCGAAAGAAAGGCGCGCAGCACGATATAGCCGAGGAAGGGCAGCAGCCCCCATTGCAGGGTATGCATGAAACCGGCCGCCTCGGCCGCCAGGGCGGGCTCCTGACCAAAGGCGATCAGCACCGCCTCCGTATGCCAAAGGATCAGCCACAGCGGCAGGCTGATCAGCCCCGCCGACCATAGGCCCTGGCGCACGGTGCGCCGCACATCGCGCACGCTATGACGGTTGCGGCCCAAAGCCGTGGCCAGCAGCGGCAAGGTCGCCGAGACCAGCCCCAGGCCGAACAGCATCAGCGCCTGAAACAGGCCGGCGGCCATGGCGGCGGCGGCCAGGGACCGCGACCCCAGGCTGCCGATCAGCAAAAGATCGGTGGTGGTCAGCGCCGCCTGGGCCAGATTGGTCAGGATCAGCGGCCAAGCGAGCGACAAGGTGGCGCCCAATTCGGTCCGCCATGCTCCATGGCCCGACCGTGGCAAGGAAACCGATGAGGAAATCACCCCGCACCATCTTCCACAACGCCAACCGACAGCGGTTGGACAACGCCAACCGGCAGCGGTTGGGCGCGTTCGACCCGGCCGTGGCGCAATTCCTTGACCACCCCGTGCAGGGTGCGGATTTCCTGTTCGGTCAGATCGGCGCGCTCGAACAGATTGCGCAGATTGCGCACCATCCCCGGACGCTTGGCGGCATTGCGCAGAAAACCGCAGTCATCAAGCTCGCGTTCGAGATGGTCGAAAAAGCCCAGAAGCTCGCCGCGCGTCGCCGGCTGGGTGTCGTTGGTCACCAATTGCTCGGCCGGGGTGGCGTCGCCTGCCTGATACCATTCATAGCCGAGCAGCAGCACCGCCTGGGCCAGATTGAGCGAACAATAGGCCGGATTGAGCGGCACCTCGACGATGGCGTCGGCCAGGGCGACGTCGTCGTTGGACAACCCCGTGCGCTCGGGGCCGAACATCACGGCGCAGCGCTCCCCGGCGGCCACCTGGGTGCGCAACCGTTCGGCGGCGCCACGCGGCGTCAGCACGCGCTTGATCATGTCGCGCCGGCGCGCCGTGGTGGCGTAAACCCGGTTGATATCGGCGATCGCCGCCTCGGTCGTTTCAAAAAAACGCGCCTCGCGCAGCAGGCCATCGGCGCCCGAGGCCGAGGCGATGGCCTTTTCGGCCAGCCAATCCTCGCGCGGGGCGACAAGGCGCAGGGCCGTCAGACCGCAATTGAGCATGGCCCGGGCGACCATGCCGATGTTTTCAGCCAATTGCGGGCGCACCAGCACAATCGCCGGCGCGTTCTCGCCAAAAACCCGGGACATCCGGGTCCGATCCGTTCCTGCCATGATATCAAGCCGCTCGCGATGCCTGTTCGCCCTTGAAGAGCTTATAGGTCAAGGAATCGTGCAAGGCGTTATAAGAGGCGTCGATGATATTGCCCGACACCCCGACGGTGTTCCACCGCCCGCCCTTTGAATCCGCACTTTCGATCATCACCCGGGTGATGGCCGCCGTGGCGTCATCGGGGGTAAGGATACGCACCTTGTAATCGACCAGCCGCAAATCCGCCAGCTGCGGATAGACCGGCAGCAAAACCTTGCGCAGCGCCGCGTCCAAGGCGTTGATCGGGCCGTTGCCCTCGGCCACGGTCATATAGTCGCGCCCCTGGACCACCGCCTTGATGGTGGCTTCCGACAGCGTGATCAACTGACCGCGCGCGTTCCAGCGCCGTTCGTCGATCACCCGGAAGCTGTTGAGGCGGAAATATTCCGGCACGCCCTCCAGCGCCCGGCGGGCCAGCAGCTCGAAACTGGCCTCGGCGCCGTCATAGGCGTAGCCCTCGGATTCACGGCGCTTCACCGCGTCAAGCAGGTCGTTAACCTTGGGCTCGCCGGGATCGATCTCCAGACCGATCTCGCGGAAACGGGCGATGACATTGGACCGCCCGGACTGGTTCGACACCAGGATCTGGCGGGCGTTGCCGACGGTTTCGGGGGCGATATGCTCGTAACAGCGCGGATCGCGTTCCACCGCCGAAACATGCAAGCCCCCCTTATGGGCAAAGGCGCTGTCGCCGACGAAGGCGGCATTGCGGTTGGGCGCCCGGTTCAGCCGCTCGTCGAGCATGCGCGACACATGGGTCAGATGGCGCAGGTCGTGCTCGGACACCCCGGTTTCAAAGCCCATCTTCAGCATCAGATTGGGAATGATGCTGACCAGATTGGCGTTGCCGCAGCGCTCGCCCAGGCCGTTCAACGTGCCTTGGACCTGACGGGCGCCGGCGCGCACGGCGGCCAGACTATTGGCCACGGCGTTCTCGGTGTCGTTGTGGCAATGGATGCCCAGGTGATCGCCGGGAATGACGGCGGCGACGGCGCCGACGATCGCCTCGATCTGATGGGGCAGCGTTCCGCCGTTGGTGTCGCACAGCACCACCCAGCGCGCCCCGGCCTCATAGGCGGCGCGCACGCACGATAAGGCATAGTCGGGATTGCTTTTATAGCCGTCGAAGAAATGCTCGGCGTCAAACACCGCTTCTTCGACACGGGCGGCGGCATGGGCGATGCTGTCGGCGATCATCTTGCGGTTTTCATCCAAAGGCACGCCGATCGCCACCTCGCACTGGAAATCCCAGGTCTTGCCGACCATGGTCACCACCCGCACCCCCGGACAGAACAGCGCCTGCAGGCTGGGATCGTTTTCGGCGCTGCGCCCCGAACGCCGGGTCATGCCAAAGGCCGATAGGCGGGCCCGCCGCAAAACCGGCGGGTTGGCGAACAAGGCGTCATCGGTCGGATTGGCGCCGGGCCAGCCGCCTTCGACATAGTCAATGCCCAGGGCATCCAACTCGCGGGCGATCGCGGCCTTGTCGGTGGCCGAGAAATCCACACCTTGGGTCTGCGCCCCATCGCGCAGGGTGCTGTCATAAAGATAGACGCGCTTATCGCTCATGTCGGCCCCGGATGTCGTGGTCCCTCGGCCACCGAAGCGTCGAGAGAAAGAGCGGAAGTATCCGCGTTTTCCGCCCGCGCCTCAAGGATTTGTCCAATCCCCGCCGCTACCGGGCGTCCAGGCCCAAAAATCGCGAGAGATACCTCAACCAAAAAGCGACCACAGGTAGTTTCCGAGGCTGCCATTCCTTGGCGTAAGAACAGATATTTGGGACACACAGAAAGTTCCGCCACAGCTTATCCGGGTAAGCACTCCCTTTTCTCAGGGAAAATATCTTATTTATTCTCTCTGTTATGCCCAATATCTACGCCAACAAAGCAAAAATGACTTTCTACCCTGGAAGAACCACGAGGTTCTTTTGATACCTCCCGCCGCAGGACATCGGCAATCGTTTCCAGAACGCGGAGCGCCCCAAGGAAAGGTCTCGATATGACCAAGGTTCTGATCGCCGAGGACGAATTAATGATCGCCGACATGGCCGAGGAGGTGCTCGTGGAAAACGGCTATGAGGTGTGTGGCATCGCCCGCACCGTGGGCGAGGCGATCGACATCGGCCGGCGCCATCACCCCGACCTCGCCCTGATCGATCTGCGGCTGGCCTATGGCGGATTTGGCACCGATGTCGCCAACGAACTCAGCGCCCTTGGCCGGATCGGCGTTCTTTATGCCAGCGGCAATGTCGCCCAGGTCAAAGAGCGGGCGATCACCGGCGAGGCCTGCCTTGCCAAGCCCTTCCGCTCGCAGGATCTGCTGCGCGGCCTGGAAATCGTCAGCGAGATGGTGACCAGCGGCCGGGCGTCCCTGCCATTTCCTCCGGGGTTCTTTCTTTTGCCCTCCCCCCTTCCCGCCCCGCAGGACACCGATCTTGGATGAGACGACAGCCGAACTTCACAAGCTTATCAGCCAGCAGGCAGCGATCGCGCACTTCGGAAATTTCGCCCTTCGCGAACCCGACCTGATGGTGATCCTGACGGAAGCCGCGCGGCTTTGTGCCGAGGGGTTGAGCGTTCCTTTTTGCAAGGTCTGCCGCTATCGCGCCGCCGAGAACGATCTGCTTGTCGTCGCCGGATACGGCTGGAATCCCGGCGTCGTCGGCCATGTCGTCTCGCGCGCCGACCTCACCTCCCCCCAGGGCCGGGCCTTCATCACCGGGAACCCGTCGATCTGTGACGATGTAAGCCGCGAGGTCGATTTCGAATTGCCGAGTTTCTATGCCGAGCACGGCGTGGTTTCGACGATCGATGTCCTGATCAAAGGCGACGACCTGCCCTATGGCGTATTGGAAATCGATAACGACCAGCACCATGATTACGACCAGCACGACATCGATTTCCTGACCGGCTTCGCCAATGTCCTGGCCGAAGCCGTCGCCACCTCGACTCGCACCCAGGTTTTAAATGAGTCCGTTAATCAGATGCGGATTCTGGTCGAAGAAAAAGATCGCCTTCTTGAACAAAAAAACACCTTGGCCGAAGAACTTCAGCATCGAGTGAAAAACAACCTTCAACTTGTCTATGCGATGCTCAGCAAACAATTGGGCGACACGGTGGATCCCTTTGAAAGAAAGGGTCTCTCGGCTATCGCCCGTCGGGTTTTCACCCTGGCCCAAGTCTATGACCATCTTCTGGGCCGGGAAATGACCCGCACAACCGATTTCGGCAGCTATCTGAAGTCGCTTTGCGCCAGCCTCGCCGATATTCAGGGCTCGGCGAACGACGAAATCTCCCTGACCTGCACCAGCGACTCGCTCTCCCTGGATCTCGACGTGGTCACCGCCTTGGGGCTGGCCGTCGCCGAACTGGTGGCCAACGCCTATGACCACGCCTTTCCCGATGGCCGGGGCACGATCACCGTCAGCGCCCTCAAGCAGGACTCCGAGGACGCGCGGGCCATCCTGACCATCGCCGACAATGGCAAGGGCTTCTCGATCAATGGGGGAACCAAGCGTCATGGGGTCGGTTTGGTGCGCCGTCTGATCGAACAGATCGGCGCCAGCGCCACGGTGGTGTCCGATCAGGGCACGGTGTGGACCATCCTTATCCCCACACCGGGCCAAGCGGCATCGTAACACGACACGCCGCCCTCATCCCACTTTGGGCTGACCGCGTTCATCGACGATGATCGGGATGGCATCGGCGATCACCCGCAGGCGGGCGAGGTTGCGCAGGCGCTCGATATGGGCCTCGGAAACCGGCGTCAAGGCCGCCAGCAGCAAGCGCCCGCCCTCTCCGACCACATCGTCCGACACCACCATGCCGGCGATCAACGTATCGGTCGAAAGCTTGCGGAAGGCCGGCTTGATCCCCTTGCCGGCCGGCGCTTCCAGACACAGCCGTACCTTGCGCAGCAAGGCCCCGTCATACCACCGGGCATTGGCCTCCAATTCGGCGAAATGACCGGCCAGCGGCACCGAGTCGCCAACCACGTCGCCCAGATCGTTCAAGATGCGCAGCAGGCGCGAATCAAAGGGGATATCCACCCCGCTCGGCCCTTCGGGGGGAAAGCCGCTGCCGTCAAAGCCGCGGTTTTGCAAATAAACGATCTCGGCCACCCCCTGGAGGCGGGGGATATGGTTGATGACATTGCGCGCCGCCTCGGGGCTGCGTTCGACCATCGCCCTTTCCTCATCGCTCAAGGGCTCGCGGCGGTGCAGCTTGGCCAGCACCGCCTCGGGTAGGGCGACAAGGCCGAGCGGGGCGAGCATCGAGGCGATATCAAGCTGCCAGCGGTGGGGCATGTTGTTGTCGCGCGTCATCTTGCGCACCCAGCCGCGCAGGCGGGCGGCCCGGGCATAGCCCCGGGGATAGGTCAGCGCCAGCATATCCATCAATACCCGGATGCTGCCCGACAGGGTCTTTTCCAGCAGGTCGCGTTCGGCGGTCACCAGACGATACTGGGCCACCGCCGCTTCCAGCCCGGCTTCCAGCACTTGCGGGGTGCAAGGCTTGGAAAAGAAGCGGAAGATGTTGCCTTCGTTGATGGCGTCGATCGCCGTCTGGGTGTCGGCATTGCCCGTCAACATCATGCGCACCGTATCGGGCGCGAGGTCGCGGACCTTGCGCAGGGTTTCCACCCCGTTCATGCCACCCATGCGCATGTCGCACAACACCACCGCCGGCGCCTCGCCGGCGCCAAGCAGGCCGAGGGCCTCTTCGCCGCTTTGGGCGGTGGTCACGGCGAAACGACCCCGCAGCTGGCGTTTCATCGCCGAAAGCAGATTGGCGTCGTCGTCGATGATCAAGACGGTATCGCTCACTCCGCGTCTCCCTGACGGCTCGCCGCCCCCAAAGCGGCGGACTGCGAGTCAATCCTTTGATTTCAACTCAAGAGTCCCCCCGCTCGCCTCCCGCCTATCGAACACAGGGACTGTGGTCCAGGCCAAGGCGCGCGGCATAATCGGCATCAAGATCGCATTCTCCCATCCCGGGCGGACCAAGGGGGGAGGCATTGCCGCGCACACAGGCCAGATGAACATAGCTAAGCGCGCCGCGCCCCTGGTTCAGGCACTGCGAGGGATGCCATTGATAGAGCACCGCTTCGATCACCGGATCGGGAAAGCCCCAAAGCCCCAGGATGAACGCCCCCAATTGGGCATGGCTGGCGCCAAAGGCCGCCCGTTCGACCGCCTCGAGTTTCCCCCGCCCCGCCTTGGCGATCATCGTTTGAAAGGCGTCGGGATAGGCATCAAGCAAAACCAGGGCGCCGATATCGGCCATCATGCCCGCGCAATGGGCCTGGGCGCGCACGGCCTCGTCGGCCCCGTCCTCGGCCGCCAGCTTCTGGGCGAGCAGGCCTTTGGCGACTCCATGGCCGCTCAGGGCCCGCAAGATCTCGCCAAGACCGGGATGCCCCTGGAATTGGCGGAAGATTCCGGCGTGAAGAACCAGAACGCAGACGGTTTCCAACCCCAGCAGGCGTACCGCCTGGGCGGCGGTGGTAATGCGCGAGGGCAAGGCGAAATACGAGGAATTGGTGATTTTGAGCAGTTCGGCGGTCATCGCCATGTCTTCGGCGATCATCCGGGCGATGGTCGAGGTATTGACCGCCGGATCGGCCATCGCCGCCGTCAGCCGCAGATAGAGATCGGGCGGCGAGGGCAAGGTCCGCAAGCTGGCCGCCAAGTCGCGCAGGGCCGGATCGGCCAGAATCTCGCGCAACCGCCAGCTTCGCGCCATCAGGGCGAGGATGGCTTCGGGATCGCAGGGCTTGGACAGATACTGGTGGGCGGGACCGACACTGCGAAACAGGCTGCTTTCCTCGGCATAGCCCGACAAGATCACCCGCACGGTGCCCGGATGCAGGCGCTCGACCTCCGACAGCAATTGGGCGCCGTCAAGATCGGGCATCCGCATATCGGAAACCACCACATCGAACCGTCTGGTCGCCAGCAGGGCGAGAGCCTTGCGCGGGTCGTCGACGAAAACCATCTCCCATTCGGCGCGATAACCACGCAGCATCCGCTGAAGGGCCTGCAAAAGATTGATATCGTCGTCCACGAACAAAATGGTCTGCATCATGACGCCGTGTTTCCCCTTGATGATACAGGGCGGCCCGGTCCGTCTTCCGGCGAAGGGATTATTTTAGCGACCTTACGGCTGATAAGATACAGCCTTTTCCCTATATAAAAGACTTATTCCGCGTTGCCGATCGGCAAGCGGACGACGAAACAGGCGCCCGGGGCAACGCTGGTATCGAGGTACATTTTTCCGCCGTGCTTGGTCACCACCACGTCGCGGCAGATGGAAAGCCCCTGCCCCGTTCCCTTGCCCACCGATTTGGTGGTGAAAAAGGGATCGAAGATCTTGTCGCGGATGGCTGGCGGCACCCCGGGACCGCTGTCGGTGATGCGGATTTCGATGCATTCGGCCTCGCCGCGGGTGGCGATGCGGATGGTGCCAAGCTGGCCCTCGGCGCGCACGGTCTCGATGGCATGGGCGGCATTGACGATCAGGTTGAGAAGCACCTGATTGATCTCGGCGGCGAAGCACAAGATCAGCGGCAAATCGTCATCCAGGTCGGTCTCGACCTGGGCCAATTGCTTCCATTCATTGCGCGAGACGGTCAGGGTGCTGTCGATGGCGCGATTGATATCGGTCGCCACCTTGGCCGTGGTCCCCGGGTGGGAGAATTCCTTCATCGAGCGCACGATATGGGCGACATGATCGACGCCCTGAAGCGATTGGGTGGCCGCCAGCGGCAATTCCTCCATCAGATAGGCGATATCCTTGGCGGCGAAACAGCCATCGGCCTCGGCTTCCAATCCGCCGCGCGCCGCCAGGGCCCGCAGATCGGCCAGCACCCCGCCCAATTCGCCCAAGGCCCCTTCGATGAAGCGCAGATTATCGCCGATATATTGGATGGGGGTGTTGATCTCATGGGCGATGCCGGCGGCGAGCTGACCGACGCTGGCCAATCGCGAGGCCTGCAGCGCCTCGCGCTGGGCTTCCTTGAGGGCGTCGATGCTGCGGAACGACAAAACGGCGATCCGCCGCTTGCCGCCCTCCTCCAGCGGCGAGGCCGCATAGGCGACGCTCACCACATGGCCAGAGCCGACAACGAAGGCGGCGTCATCGTCGATCAGCGTCTCGCCGCTGTCGATGACCCGGCGGAAGGGCCCCTCGGCGAAATCGATCAACCGCCCCGTCCCGCGCAGCTTCAGCACCTCGTCGAGTTCATGATCGACCAGATCAACGGTTTCCAGCCAGCGATAGGCGGATTTATTGGCAAATACGATGATGCCATGGGCATCAATCAACAGAACGCCCTCAAACAGGCTGGCGGCGATCGCCCGCATGCGTCCCTGGCTATCGCGCAGAACGTTTTCCACCCGCGACCGCATGCTGATTTCGGCCGAGAGCTTGAAGGTGCGCTCGGCGACCTCTTCCTCAAGCCGGCGCTGCTGGTCGACGATCCCGGCCTCGTAATGCTTGCGCAGCGAGATATCGCGAAAGACCAGCACGGCGCCTTCGAAGGTGGCGGTTTCGCGGATCGGCGCCAACATGAATTCGGCGATGAAATCGGTTCCGCCATCGCGCAGGAACACCCCCTCGCCGGTCAGGCCGGTTTCCCCAAGCAGGGGAAAGGCCGGCAGGAAGGGGGCCTCGACCCCGCCGCTCAGCACCGGCCGGTACGGGCAGCCGATCAGGGTCTCGGCGGGGCGGCCCAACATCGCTCCGGCGGCCTGATTGGCGAAGATGATGGTTTCATCCCGATCGATGCCGACGATGCCGTCGCCGGCCGAGCGCAAGATCAGCTCATAGCGCCGCTTCAGCGCCTCGACCTCCTCCTCGCGGCGCTTGAGTTCGCTGACATCGGTGCGCGTGGCCACCACCCCGCCGCCGGGCATGCGGAATTCCTTGCTGACGATCCAATGGCCATCGCTCACCCGGTGGAGCTGGCCACGCCCGGTGGGCGCCCGATGCTCGGCCAGCCTCTCGGCGACGAAGCGTTCCAGATCGGCGCCCTCCTGGCAAAACACCCCACGCGCGGCGATGTCGCGCACGATGTCGCCAAAGGTGTTGCCGGGCTCGATCGCGTCTTCGGCCCCGGCGAAGGTGGTGCGGTATTGGGCGTTGCAGATCACCAGACGGTCGTCGGCGTCATAAAAGGCGAAGCCGTCGTTGATCGTCTCGATCGCCTCCTTAAGCTGGCGTTCGGCCTGACGGACCCGTTCCTCGGCGGCGAGATCGCGGGCGATGGCGGCGCGGATCCCGCTTAGCATCGCCCCGACATCGGGCGAGGAATCGACCATGCCCTCGATCAGCGCGGCGAGATCGGGGCTGGCGCCCAGATGGTGGATCAGCCGGGTGGTCATATCGGCGCGCAGCCGGGCGACACTTTCCAGGCGGTGCAGCCGGGTCAGGGTGAAATAGCTGCAATAGCTGGCGTAATGCAGGGGAAAGCCATCGACGAAGGAATCATGGAAGGCGCCGTCGGGATCGTCGAAAAAGGCGACCGCCGTCAGGGTCTGATTGATATTGATGCCGAGCAGCTCGCCAAAGGTCGAAAACCCCGCCGTCTCGGTCAGCCACAGGTCATTGAGACCGGCCAGGGCCGGTTCGTTGTTGAGGCGGCGCAAGATGCAGTCGTTGAGCAGAACCCCCAGCGGCGGGGGCTTGTCGCGCAGGAAATCAACGACATCGCGCCGCGTCTGTTCGACGAAATCGGTGGCGTCGAGCAATTCAAGCCGGTCGCCGCGATTGACGTCGCAAAAGAACGACACCGTTCCCGCCGCCAGATCGATGCGCGAGACCGAGCGCACGAATAATTCCTTGCTGACCTCGATGCCGAAGGTATGGCCGATCAGCCTGTCGCCCACCCCTTCGGGAAGGGTGCCCAGGGTTTCGGCCAACACCTCGATGAACGGACGCACGGCGCCGGTGGCTTCATCAAGGACCGAGGTGACGGTCCGCCGATCGGCATCGGCCTCGACCACCGAAAAGGCCACGCCGGATTTGACGAAGTTCTGACTTTTCAAGATGCCGTAGCGCTTGCCCGGGGCCAGCTTGATGAAAACCAGCACCGCGTGGTCTTCCAGAACCCGCTGGCCGTCGAACAAATAGGTGTGACGGAACTCAAGGGTGCCGGCCGCCGAGCCGCCGACGAACAGACAGGGAAAGCGCGCGCTCTCGTAGATGGCTTCCATCAGGTAGTTTTCGCAGGCCGACAGGCCATCGACAAAGGTCAGCGCCAGACTGTCGCGGGCATCAAGGGCGAAGGGCAAGGCGATCTCTGCCAGATCGGCGCCGATCCTGGCCACCCGCGTGTCGCGTTCAAGGCTGGGTTGCTCGCCGCGGATGTCGGCATTGTGCAGAAAAACCGACTGAATGCTGACCGTACCGATCACCTCGGCCGAGAACACCTGAAGAATGATGCCCGGAGCCTCCGGCCCGGCCGAGCGATAGAGCCCGCCCCCGGGGCACGAGGCGCAAAGGCCGCCAAAGGACGAAACCCCGATCAGCGGCGTCGGTCCGGCAAGGCGGCGCAGCCCCTCCAGAACCTCGGCGAAATCAAGATGGGGGGACACGAAGGCCAGGGCGAGGGCCGCCGGCCGGCCGGAAAAGCCGAAGCTCGCCTCGTCCACCCCGGCCAGATCGGGACCGGCCTCGCGCACGCGCACCATCCGACCGTCGGGAAGGCCGGCCGGCGCCGGGGAAGCCATCAGGGTTTTGTCTTGCGTCGCGCGGGCCATCCGATCCTCCCGATCCGGCCACACCGCCCAAGCGGTGTAGCCCTAAGGATGGATCAGGCTATCATCTTCCCGCGAAAAGAAGGAGTCCGCAGCTTAGGCTTTTCGCCAAGTGGTGCCGTTCGGTCCGTCTTCCAGCACGATCCCGGCCTGGGTCAGTTCGTCGCGGATGGCATCGGCGCGGGCGAAGTCGCGGGCCTGGCGGGCGGCCTTGCGCTGACAGATCAGATCTTCGACGCGGGCGGCCAGCCCCTCCTCCTCGCCGGTCCCCGCCCCGCACAACCAAACCTCGGGATCGGCCTGGAACAGGCCGAGAAGCGCGCCCGCCGCCAGCAGGGCACCCTTGGCCTTCGCCTGCTCTTCGGTGGTGGTCGCCCGGTTGAGGACGCCGAGCAGGTCGTAGACCTCGGCCAGGGCCTTGGGGGTATTAAGATCATCACAAAGCGCGGCCATCACCCCTTCGGGAACCTCGGCCGGCGAGGCGGCGATCCCGGCGACCCGGCGCAGCGCCGAATAGAGGCGATCCAGGCCGCGCCGCGCCTGCTCCAGCCCCTCGGCCGTCCAGTCGAAGGGCTGGCGGTAATGGGTGCCGAGCATGGCCAGCCGCATGGCCTCGCCCGGCGCCTGATCAAGCAGGTCGCGCACGGTGACGAAGTTGCCCAGGGATTTGGACATCTTCTCGCCTTCGACCATCAGATAGCCGTTGTGCATCCAGTAGCGGGCGAAGGTTCCCGGACCATTGCAGCAGACGCTTTGGGCGATCTCGTTTTCGTGATGGGGGAAGATCAGATCCAAGCCGCCGCCGTGAATATCGAACGACGGCCCCAGATAGCGCGACGACATCGCCGAGCATTCGATATGCCAGCCCGGCCGGCCGCGCCCCCAGGGGCTGTCCCAGCCGGGTAGGCTGGCGTCCGAGGGCTTCCACAGCACGAAATCGGCGGGATCGCGCTTATAGGGCGCCACCTCGACCCGGGCTCCGGCGATCATGTCGTCCATCGACCGGCCCGACAGCGAGCCATAGGCGCCCATGCTCGGCACGCTGAACAGCACATGGCCCTCGGCCTCATAGGCGTGGCCCTTGGCGATCAGCCGCTCGATCATCGCCACCATATCGGCGATATGGGCGGTGGCGCGCGGTTCGACATCGGGGGGCAGCGCGCCCAATTCGGCCATATCCTCGTGGAACAGCCGGGTGGTCTCCTCGGTGATCTCGCCGATGGTGCGGCCGCTGGCGCTGGCGCGGGCGTTGATCTTGTCGTCAACGTCGGTGATGTTGCGAACGTAGGTGACCTGGGGATAAAGCCGGCGCAGCAAGCGGGCCAGCAGATCGAAAACGATGACCGGCCGGGCATTGCCGATATGGGCCCGGTCATAAACCGTTGGACCGCAGACATAGAGCCGCACATGGCCGGGATCGAGAGGTTCGAAAACCTCCTTGGTGCGGGTCATGGTGTTATGGATATGAAGCGTCACCGGTCTCGGTTCCTTGCTTCCCGGCTCGAACCGGGCGGGGACTTGTCGATCGCCCCGGGTTATGCCTTTTCGCCACGCAGCCGGGCAAGGGCCTTGTCGCGCCCGATCAGCGGCAGCAGCGCGGCCAGTTCCGGGCCATGGTCAACGCCGGTCAACGCCCGGCGCAGCGGCATGAACAGCCCCTTGCCCTTGCGCCCGGTCGCGGTCTTGACCGCCGCCGTCCAGGTCGCCCAGGTGGTGGCGTCCCACGGCGTCTCGGGCAGCAGGCGGGCGGCTTCATCGATCATCGCCCGGTCTTCCTCGGCGATCAGCGGCGTGATTTCGCCTTCGACGACGGGCAGCAACTCGTCAAGGTCGGACAGCGTGGTCAGATTGGCGCGCAGGGCCAGCCACAGGGCATCGGACACGGCGATGCCGCGCGCCCGCGCCTCGCTTGGCGACAGGGCGTGGTAGATCCGCGCGGACAGCCGCACGAGATCGGCCGGATCCAGGCGCGGCGCGGCGCGGCCAAAGGCATCCAGGCGAAAGCCCTGGGCCAGCTCATCCAACGACTTCAGGGGATCGGGCGCCTCGGCGGTGCCCAGGGCGGCGAGCAGGGCGTTGATCGCGGCGGGCTCGATGCCTTGCGCCCGCAGATCGCCCAGCGACAGGGCGTTGTCGCGCTTGGACAGCCCGCCGCCCTCGGCGGTCAGCACCAGCGGCAGATGGGCGTAGTGCGGCGGCTCGGCCCCCAAGGCCCGGCAGATCTGGATCTGCACCGCCGTATTGACCACATGATCCTCGCCGCGAATGACATGGCTGATGGCGAAATCGATGTCATCGACCACCGACGGCAGGGTGTAGAGCAGGCTGCCATCCTCGCGCACCAGCACCGGGTCGGACAAATGGCCGCCATGGGCATGGCAGGGGCCGCGCGCCAGATCCAGCCACGAGGTCTCCTCGTGATCAAGGCGGAAGCGCCAATGGGGCTTGCGGCCCTCGGCCTCCAGGGCGGCGCGCTCGGCCGCGCTCAAAGCCAGACCGGCGCGGTCATAGATCGGCGGCAGCCCCTGGGCGCGCTGGCGGCGGCGGCGGTATTCCAGCTCTTCGGGGGTCTCATAGCAGGCATAGAGCCGGCCGGCCGCCTTCAGTTGGTCAACGGCCTCGGCATGGCGGGCGGCGCGGGCCAGTTGGCTTTCCTCGCGCGTCCAGGTCAGGCCAAGCCAAAGCAGATCATCGCGGATCGCCTGGGCGAATTCGGCGGTGCCGCGCGCGATATCCGTATCATCCAGACGCAGCACCATCGCCCCGCCATGGGCATGGGCGAACAACCAGTTCAGAACGGCGACGCGGGCATTGCCCAGGTGCAACCGGCCGGTGGGGCTGGGGGCGAAACGCACGAGAACGGACGACATGACGGTTCCTTGATGGCCCGGGAACGCCCCGGCTTAACCGCCGTAGGCGTGGGTGATCGGATAGCGGCGGTCGCGGCCGAAAGCAAGCGCGCTGATCTTGACGCCCGGCGGGGCTTGGCGGCGTTTGTACTCCGCCCGTTGCAGCAGCGTCCACACCCGCTCGACCAAAGGCCGCGGCAAACCGCTTTCGGCGGTGGCGGCGGCGATGCCGCGCTGCTCCTCGATCAGCAGATGAAGCACGCGATCAAGATCGACATAGGGCGGCAGGCTGTCCTCGTCCTTCTGATCGGGGCGCAGCTCGGCGCTGGGCGCCTTGGTGATCACCCGCTCGGGCATCACCGGACCCTCGGGCCCCAGGGCGCCCTCGGGATGGTTGGCGTTGCGCCAGCGCGACACGGCGAAGACAGCGGTTTTGTAAACGTCCTTGAGCACCGAATAGCCGCCGCACATATCGCCATAGAGCGTAGCATAGCCAACGCTCATCTCGGATTTATTGCCCGTCGACAACACCATCGGGCCGAATTTATTCGACAGCGCCATCAAGGTCAGGCCCCGGGCCCGGGATTGCAGGTTCTCTTCGGTGATATCGGCGGCGCGCCCGGCGAAATGGGGCTCCAACATGGCGCCAAAGGCCGCCATCGCCGGGCCGATATCGATGGTGTCAAGCCGGGTGCCAAGCAATCGGGCGCAGGCGGCGGCGTCTTCCAGGCTTTCGGCGCTGGTATAGGGGCTGGGCATCATCACGCACCACACCCGCTCCGCCCCCAGGGCGTCAACGGCGACGGCGGCCGACAGCGCGCTGTCGATGCCGCCCGACAAACCCAGGATCACCCCGGGAAAGCCGTTCTTGGTCACATAATCGCGCAGGCCCAGCACCATCGCCTGATAGATGTCGGCGGCGACCGGCGGCGGCGGCGGGATCGGTTGGGCCGGGGTATCGACCCGCCCATCCTTGCGCGTAAAGACCACCGGGCTTACCGCCTCGCGCCAGGGGGCCACCGTCATCCGCAAGGCGCCATCGCCCCCCATGACGAACGAGGCGCCATCGAAGACCAGTTCGTCCTGACCGCACACCTGATTGACATAGACCAGGGGCAGGCCGCTTTCGGTGACCCGGGCGCGGGCGTGATCAAGGCGGGCCTCGGTCTTTTCCAGATCGAAGGGCGAGCCGTTGGGCACCAGCAAGATCTCGGCGCCGCCAGCGACCAGCGCGGCGGCGACATCGGGGAACCACATGTCCTCGCAGATCATCACCCCCAGCCGCCAGCCGCGAAAGATCAGCGGCGCGGGCTTGGGGCCGGGATCGAAGACGCGCTTTTCGTCGAATACCCCGTAATTGGGCAAATGATGCTTGAAGACCATGCCGGCGATGGCCCCGTTATCAAGCAGCAGCGCCGCGTTATGGCGCCCACCCGCCTCGCTGCGCCAGGGCACGCCGACGATGACGCCCGGCCCGCCATCGGCGGTATCGGCGGCCAGGGTGGCGACGACCTCGCGCGCCTGGGCCATAAAGCTGTCGCGCAGCACCAGATCCTCGGGCGGATAGCCGGTCAGGGCCAGTTCGGTGGCCAGAACAAGCTCGGCCCCCAAACGGGCGGCCTCGGCGCGGGCGGCGCGCAGGCGCTCCAGATTGCCCGACAGGTCACCGACCCAGGGATTGATCTGGCAGAGCGCCAGGGTCAGGCGCTCGGAAGAGGCTGGTCCGGTCATCAGGGAGGGTCCCGCACAAGGAACGATATGCCCCGGCCCGGGCCGGAGCGGCAGGCTCAAAGGCTAAGGGTCGATCCCCCCAGCGTCAAGGGAAGGGCGGAGCAAGATGATCGGCAAGCCGGCGGGCCGGGGGGGCGAGCGTCGCGAAATCGCGGGCGCGGACCAGCAGCACCCGGGTCGCCCAGGGCTCGGCCAAAGGCACCTGTGCCACCGCCGCTCCCGCCCGCCGGGCGGCGTCTTCGGGGATCACCGCCAGACCGATCCCCTGGGCGACCAAGCGGCAGACCGCCTCGAAGCCGCGCAGCCGCACCCGCAGCCGGGGGCTGAGGCCAAGGCGCCGGGCCTGACGCTCCAGATAGTCCTGCAGGGCGGCCCCCTCGCCCAGCCCCACCCCGTCCTCGGCCAGGACCCGGGCGAAGGACAACTCCGCGCAAGCGGCCAAAGGATGGTCGGGCGCCATCACCACCACCAGCCGGTCGCGGCGATAGGGCCGGGCCTGGAGGCCGCCCGCCTCGACCGCGTCCGACACGATCCCCAGATCGACCGCGCCTTCAGCCAGGGCGGCGATGATGCGGGCGCTGGTGCGTTCGCTGAGATCAACATCGATCAGCGGCTGGTCGCGCAGGAACGGCCCCAGGTCATCGGCCAAAGCCCCGGTCACGGCCGCCGTATTGGCCGCCAGCCGCACCACCCCGCGCCAGCCCCGGGAAAATCCGCCAAGATCGCCGCGCAGCCGCTCCATCTGGTCCAGCACCACGCGGGCGTGGTGGAGCACCATGCGCCCGGCCGGGGTCGGGCTGACGCCGCGTCGGCCGCGCTCGAGCAGCGCCGCGCCAAGCAGGTCCTCCATGCCCTTGATCCGCGCGCTGGCCGAAGCCAGCGCCAGATGGGCCCGCCCGGCCCCGGCGGTCAGGCTGCCCGCCTCGACGACATGAACGAACAGCGCCAGATCGATCAGATCGAACCGCATCGGCTTGTGCCTTCGGATAAGACGAAGCCATTCTTCGCAAATCCCACATTGCGGGCCTTGGGAAAAGCGGTCAAGGATGGGCCATGGACCCGCTCGATCTCACCTTTCTCGTCGTCGTCTTCCTGGTAGCCGGCTTGGTCAAGGGCCTGCTTGGCCTGGGATTGCCGCTGATCGCCATGGGCTTGATGAGCCTGCGCCTGCCGCCGGCCGAGGCCGCCGCCCTGGTCGTCGTGCCTTCGCTTGTCACGAATATCTGGCAGATGGTGGTCGGCCCCCATCTGCGGATGCTGATCGGCCGGCTGACACCGATGATCGCCGGCATCGCCCTTGGCACCTGGATCGGGGCGCTGGTGATCGGCACGGCCGCCCATAAGGCCGGCGGGGCGGCCAGCGCCCTGGTCGGCCTGTTGCTGGCGCTTTACGCCCTGTATGGCTTGGTCGGCCTGCCTTTGCCCAATCCCGTCCGCGTCCCGTGGCGGCTGACCTGGGGCCTGGGATCGGGCCTTTTGACCGGGCTTTTGACGGCGGCCACCGGGGTGTTCACCCTGCCCACCGTGCCCTATCTGCAAAGCCTGCGGCTGGAGCGCGACGCCCTGATCCAGGCCCTGGGTTTGGCCTTCACCGTATCGACCCTGGCCCTGGCGGCGCTGTTGCGTGGAAGCGGCCACTTGAACGGCGACCTTGGCCTCGGCGCGGGGATCGCCCTGGCCGCGGCCCTGAGCGGAACGGCGGCCGGCGGCATCGTCCGCCGCCATATCCCGCCGGCGCGCTTCCGTCGCGGGTTCTTCCTGTTCCTGCTGGTGCTTGGCGTCGTGCTGGTTTTTCAGACGGCGCTTAAAAGCGGCTGGATTTAGCCGCGCAGAGGGACCTTGGTCCCCGCTTTTCGGCGCCTGTCGTTGAATTGCCGAGAGGCGCCGCCTCTCGGCGCTCTCGGCGAAGGGCCCTTGGCCCTTCGAACCCCCGGGGGAAGGGCCTTGCGGCCCTCCGCGGGGCCCTACCCCCGGTCGCGCGCCGGGACCTCGCGCTTCTTAAGCAGGAATTCGCGGCCGACCTTGACCCGGGGCAGGCCGTCATAGGCGATGATATCGGCGGTGGCGTAGGTCTCGTTCCAGTTATCGGGCAGGAACGAGCCGGTGCCGATGACATCGATCGGCGTATTGGCATAGGCCATCACCCGGCATTTCGCCGGCGAGAACCCCGAGGAGGCGACGATGCGCACCTTGGGATAGCCCGCCAGATCAAGCTCTTCGCGCATATGCCAGATGGCGGCGGCGGAAACGCCGGTGCCGATCAGATTGCGCAGTTCGGGCTCCGAGCGATAGCCGCGGATGGCGTCGGAGGCGTTGCGTTCGAGCACCTCATAAGAGGTCTGGGTATCCAGGCCTTCGATGAAGCGGCCACCATGGGTATCAAGCCGCACGCCCAGCCGGCCCTCGGCCGCCAGATCGGGAAAGCGCCGGCAGACTTCCAGGGCATCGGTGATTTCCTGGCCGAAGTAATCGACCAGCACCACCAATTCGACATCGGGATGGGTTTCGTGGAACATCTCGGCGGCGCGCACCGTCGATCCGGCATAGCCGATCAGGCTGTGGGGCATGGTGCCCTTACCCTCGGCCTGACCGAAATAATGGGCGGTGGCATCGGTGGCATTGCCGATGAAGCCCTTGGCATCGGCCTTGATCTGCGCCCGCTCGCCGCCGACCGCCGCCGCATAGGCCATCAGTTCGGCCATTTCGGTGCCAGCGCAATGGCGGGCGTCCATCGCCAAAAAGGCGACGCGCGGCAGGTCCATGCACATGTGATAGGCGTTGTAGGCGGCCACGCAGCAGGCACCAAGCTTCTGAAGGAACAGGGTTTCCAGTTCCGACAGATCGATCAGCGAGCCGGTCAGATGCAGCATCGGCTCGCCCGCGCCCACCCAATCGGCTTCCTTATAAAGCGCCTCGATCACCACCTCGGTGCCGCGCTCGGCGCAAACCGCGCGCAGCCAATCGGTGGCCAGACGGGCGGCGAACAGCACCGGCCGGCGCATGAACACCGCGTAGGTCACCTGGGAATCGCCGAAGCGGCGGACCACCTCGGCGGTGCGCGAAAAATACTTATCGGTCCAGCGCGGCACGTCGATGGCGCTGGGCCAGCGGTCGGCCGGCCGGTCCATCGCCGCGCCGTCGCGGGGCGATGGGGCCCCTTGCGTCAAGGACTTGGCCAATATTTCCTTCGGGGCCACGGTGTCGTCCTTTTCGGCTTACGAGGCGCGGGCGACGGTCGCCGCCTGGATACGCATCCGCTCGGTCTTCAGGGATTCGGCGATGAGGAAGGCCAGTTCCAGCGCCTGATGGGCGTTGAGCCGCGGATCGCAATGGGTGTGGTAGCGATCGCCCAGGCTGGCCTCGGTCACGGCGCGGGCGCCGCCGATGCATTCGGTGACATCGGCGCCCGTCATCTCGAAATGCACGCCGCCGGCATGGGTGCCCTCGGCGCGGTGCACGGCGAAGAACTCGGTGACCTCCTGAAGGATCTTCTTGAAGTCGCGGGTCTTGAAACCGCTGCCCGCCTTCATGGTGTTGCCATGCATCGGGTCGCACGACCACACCACCTTGCGGCCCTCGCGTTCGATGGCGCGGATCAGCGGCGGCAGCCCAGCCTCGACCTTGCCCGCGCCCATGCGGACGATGACACTGAGACGTCCGGGCTCGTTCAAGGGGTTGAGCAGGTCGCACAGTTCCAGCAGGCCATCGGGCGACATGCTGGGGCCGGCCTTGACGCCGACCGGATTGGCCACGCCGCGCAGGAACTCCACATGGGCGCCCTGGGGATCGCGGGTGCGATCGCCGATCCACAGCAGATGGGCCGAGCAGTCGTACCATTTGCCGGTGGTCGAATCGATGCGGGTCAGGGCCTGTTCGTAGTTGAGCAACAAGGCCTCGTGGCTGGTGTAGAAATCGGTCTCGCGCATCTGCGGCACCGATTCCGGCGTGATGCCGCAAGCCCGCATGAATTCGATGGTTTCGGCGATGCGGTCGGCGAAGGCGCGGTAGCGTTCGGACTGCGGGCTGCCCTCAACGAAATCCAGGTTCCACTGGTGGACCTGGGTCAGATCGGCATAGCCGCCCTGGGCGAAGGCGCGCAGCAGGTTGAGCGTGCTGGCCGACTGGTTATAGACGCGCAGCAGGCGCTCGGGATCGGGGATGCGGACCCCTTCCTCGAATTCCATGCCATTGACCATATCGCCCCGGTAACTGGGCAGGGCGACGCCATCGATGGTTTCCAAAGGCGCGCTGCGCGGCTTGGCGAACTGGCCGGCCATGCGCCCGACCTTGACCACCGGCAGGGCGGCGCCATAGGTCAGCACCACCGCCATCTGCAGCATCACCCGGAAGGTGTCGCGGATGGTATTGGCCGAAAACTCGGCGAAGCTTTCGGCGCAATCGCCCCCCTGAAGCAGAAATCCCTTGCCCTGCGAAACCTGGGCCAGGGCGGCGCGCAGGCTGCGGGCCTCGCCGGCGAAGACCAGCGGCGGATATTTCGCCAGTTCGGCCTCGACATCGGTCAAGCGGGCGGCGTCCGGGTAATCCGGCACCTGATCGATGGGCTTGGCGCGCCAGCTCTCGGGTGTCCAGGGGGTAGCCATGGTGCGCATTCCTTGCTGTATCATCGTGGCCCCGGGGACCGGCGGGTGCCCAAGGGTTCGGTCATGCCCCGCAAGGGGCGGATCGGGCGAAACGGCCTGATTTCGGTATAAGGAAGCCCTTTCGTCCTGACCAGAAAAAACGGCGCCCTCCCCCGCTTGGCGCTGGTCACCGGCCGCCCAACGGAAAGGGCCCAAGGGCTTTAACGGGCGCCTTAATCGGCGGGCTGGGCGAAAACCGGCTCGGGCACCGGGTCGCGCATGGTCACGAATTCCTCGGCGGCGGTCGGATGGATGCCGATGGTGGCATCGAACTGGGCCTTGGTCGCCCCGCATTTCAAGGCCACCGCCAGCCCCTGGATGATCTCGGGGGCGTCGGCGCCAACCATGTGGCAGCCAAGCACCCGATCGGTGCGGGCATCGACCACCAGCTTCATCATCGTTTTCTCGTCGCGCCCGGCCAGCACGTGCTTCATGGCGCGGAAGCGGGTGCGGAAGATGCGCACCGGACCCCGGGCGCGGGCCTGCTCCTCGGTCAGCCCCACCGTTCCCACCGGCGGCTGGCTGAACACGGCCGAAGCCACGTTCTCGTAATCCATCACCCGGGGCGTATCGTTGAACACGGTGTGGGCGAAGGCGATCGCCTCGTTGATCGCCACCGGGGTCAGGGCGATGCGGTCGGTGACGTCGCCAATGGCATAGATGGTGTCGACAGTGGTGCGATTCCATTCATCGACGATCACCGCCCCCGAGGCCGCGACCTTGACCCCCGCCGCCTCCAGCCCCAGGCCGGCGGTATTGGGCGCCCGGCCGGTGGCATACATCACCAGATCCGTATCGATGGCCTCGCCCGGGGTGCGGATCAGGCGATAGCCGCCGCCCGGGCGCTTGTCGATGCGGTTGATCACCGTGCCGGGCACGATGGTGATGCCGCGACGGACCAATTCCTCGGTCAGGGTATCGCGGATATCGGCGTCAAAGCCGCGCAGTATCTTGTCCTTGCGGATGACGACCGAGACATCGACGCCCAGAGCATTGAAGATGGACGCGAATTCCACGGCGATGAAGCCGCCGCCAACGATGGTCAGGCGTTCGGGCATGACCATCAGATCAAGCGCCTCGTTCGAGGTGATGGCGTGTTCGATGCCCGGAATCACCGGCATCTGCGGCCAGCCGCCCACGGCGATCAGGATCTTGTCGGCGGTGACGGTCTTGCCGTCGATATCGACGCTATGGGCATCGAGGAAGCGGGCCCGCCCCTCGAGCAAGGCGACGTTGCCGTTGCGCAGCATCGTGCGATAGACGCCTTCCAGGCGATCAAGCTCGCGGTTCTTGGCGGTGATCAGGCTTGGCCAATCAAAGGCGACGCCGCCCATCGACCAGCCGTAGCCGATCATGTCTTCCAGATCATTGGCGTATTGGGCGCCATAGACCAACAGCTTCTTGGGCACGCAGCCGCGCATGACGCAGGTGCCGCCGATGCGGCTGCCCTCGACCACGGCGACCCGCGCGCCAAATCCCCCGGCCAGCCGCGACGCCCGGACGCCGCCGGAACCGGCGCCGATGGTAAGAAGGTCGTAATCGTAATCGGCCATGGTGCACGTCCGTCAGCGAGGAATAGAAAAAGCCAGCCAGCCTACCATATGCGGCGGGGCCGCGCCCGACACCACAATTCACATACCGCGTGGATCGGGACAAAGCGCGAACTTGGGGACGACCTTGAAGACGGTCTTGGCTCAGATATCAAGCGGCTTTTCGGAGGACTCGCCATCGCCCTCCTCGCCCGGCGCCGGGCCGAGCGGCGCGTTGTCGCCGCCCTTGCGATCGAGGAAGCCCTCCAGGAACCGCGTCCAGCGGTTGACCTCGGCCTTGGCCTTGGGCGCGGCGGCGCGCAGGCCGGCCTCGGCCTTGCAGATCGCCGTATCGGCCATGCAGCGGCTAGAACAGCCGGCCAAGGCCGCCTCGTCGCCGGCATGGGTCGCGCCGCAGCTGGCCGAGCACAGATCCTGACCGGCATCGCATTCGGCGGCGCTGGGACCGGGCGGCAGGGCGGGGCCCGGCGTGCCGTCCTTGCCGGTCAGGCCATCGAGAAAGCCCTTCACCCGGGCGCTCTGCTCGGCCAAGCTATCAAGCCCCTTGCCGGCTTCGCAGACCCCGCGATCGGCGGCGCAGCGCGCCGAACATCCCGCCCGCGCCGAGTCCTCGCTTTCCAGCGACTGGCAGGCGGCCACGCAGCCGGCATGGGCGGTCTTGCAGCGATCGAGTCGCGCCGCGTCCCCCCCTTCCGCCGCCGCCGCCAGCCCGGGCGCCGCCACCACCAGCACCGCCAAAACCCAGGCCCGGGGCGCCGCCGACAGCGGGCGCATCTTCGAAAAAAGCGACATCGGCCGGCATCCTGATCCCATGAAAAACCCCTCCCCTACAGATAGCCCCAAGCCCGCCCCTCGCCAAGGGCGAAGGCCGGGGGGGGGGAGAGGAACGGCGAAGGGGGAAGGACGGGGGCCCGATCGCCGGGATTAAGCGGCCAGAGTCTAATGATAAAAGGGGGCAGACCCCGATAGTCGCGATAGTCGCTTTCAGTCGATGCCGCACCGCTCCGCCGCTGGTTACCACAGTGCCGGAACGTCGGCGCGGTTGGCCGGATCCGCCCAGTAGAGCGACGGTAAACAGCGCGAAAGATATCCGAATTCGCAGTGACAATGCTGGAGAAGCCCCAGGCCGATTTCGTCGGAAACACTTTTTCCCTCGACCGGAGCGAGGAGGAAACAGCTCCGCAGCACGGCGCCGAAGGCGGTATCGCGCAAAACGTGCACCATGGCGCCTTGGAGGGGATCCCCCGCCGCGTCAAGGGCGACATCATCGCCAAAGCCGATCCTTGCGACAATCGCCAGCGACACCTCGCCCGCCTGGCAAGCGGCGGCATAGGCGCCGGGCGAGAAAGCGTCCCGGGGATCATGGAACCGAATCACCGCCGCGACCGGCGGTATGGCTCCCAAGGCCTCGACCGCACGAATCGTCGCTCCGACATAGCTGCGCCCCTTGCGCCACTGTGCACTCCAGCCGCGATGCTCGACATGATCGGTCGGATGCCACCACAGAAGATGCTGGGTGGTGTCGAATTCCTTGAACCACCAGTCGAGCATCCTGCCCTTGCAGTTTGGCAGGTCGGTGCGAACCTCGACGCGCAGCACGTCGCCGCTCAACCGCTCGATACCGGTCTCGATGCGCAAAGGGTGGGGAACGAGCAGGGCATCCATCTCTTGAGAAGCCATCCCGAAGCGGTCTAGGAACAAGGACATGCGAACCTCCAGTGCCATTTAAGAAACGTTTATCGTTTCCTAATTTGAGGTAGGATTCGCTCCGGGATCTGTCAAGAAAAAAGGGGTCGGTGGTGATGGTCGAACAACGAAACCGGGGGAGACCGGCCGTTCCCGATGCGGTGGTGCGAGAGAGCATCGTCGGCGCGGCGCAGCGCCTGCTGTCGAGCGGCGGCGCCGCCGCCATGACCATGGAGGGAGTCGCCTCGGAAGCCGGCATCGCCAAGAAGACGCTGTATCGATTTGCCAGCGGTCGCGCCGACCTGATCGGCCTGCTCGTGGAGAGCTGGATAGCCCCGATCTTCCCGGGCTTCGAGGCCGACCCGCAGGATGCCGCGGCCGCTTTGGAGCGTATCGTGTACGATATCGCCCAGGCCGTGCTGAGCCGGGAGGCGGTCAGCCTGTTTCGAATGCTGGCCAGCGACGCCGACCTCCGGAACCGCTTTCTGCCCGCCTATAACGCCAATGGCATCGAGCGTTCCCGAAGGGAACTGGCGCGATGGCTCGACCAGCAGGCCTCGGCGGGACGCCTCCCGTTGCCCATCCCCGCGGAGAGGGTCGCGGACCTTCTGCTGTCGGCCGTCATTGCCGAACCGCTTCGTCAGATCACGCTCGGCTTGCGTGAACCGCTGCCCGCCTGGGACATCGCCCCCCGCGTCGCCGATGCGGTACGCCTGATCGCCCCCGGCCGCGAGCGGTGAGGCCGATGAGAAAGAGCGGTCTGAAAGGGGGACCCCTTTAATCGCTTATGATTGACCGGACAGCTCCCATCCCCTATGTCTGGCGGCCAAGGTTCCGGCACCTGCCGCCTGCGGACGCAAGTCACGGTGAAGCCCGGATCGACAAGACACCTCACCCTCGAAGCATTTCGCGCGGTGGGCAATGCAGGCCCCCATTCCACCTTGAAATGCCTTCCAAGAGGAGTGAGCGATGTCTGCGCGGCACGCTGCCCAACAGGTTAATCCTTTTCTGACCGTCCCTATCGGGCGGCTGTTTGTGTCAAACGCCCTTCCTATGGCCGTGGTCATGTCGATGGGCGGGGTTCTTAATGTTGTCGATGGGATTTTCGTCGGCCACTTCATCGGGTCCGACGCGCTCGCGGCGGTAAGCTTGGCCTTTCCGGTGGCTATGGTGCTTTCGGCGCTGACGACCTTGACGGGCGGCGGCATGTCGAGCCTGATGGCGCGGTATCTAGGTGCCGGAGATCGCGGAGCTGCCGGGCGCATCTTTGCCGAGACCCATGGGCTGGTGTTGGCGATTTCGGTTGGTCTTGTCGTGCTATGGGCGGTGGTTGGCGCTGCGCTTGTCGACTCTATGGCCGCAGGCAATCCCAAGGTCGCCGGATTGGCGCAGGATTATCTGCAGATCATGATTCTTGGCGCGCCGGCGCAACTGATGCTTGGCGTCCATGCCGATGCCCTGCGTAACGAGGGTCGGGCTGGTCTGATCGCCGCCCTGTCCGTGTTGGTCAATCTCTTCAATATCGGCGCGAACGGGTTGGGGATCGTGGTGCTTGGCCTCGGGATTTCCGGTTCTGCCCTTGGCACGGTTGCAGCGCAAGCCCTTGGCTTGGCGCTGGTGATTGGCGTGAGGGGACATAGCAAGGGGCTGCTACCGCTGTCCGTTCTGCGCGCGCGGAATTGGCTAGGGGCGTGGTCACAGATCATTCGGCTGGGCCTGCCGCTGTGCCTCAGTTTCATCGGCATCGCCATGGTTGCCAGTGTCGTGATCGTGTCCCTGCGGCTTTCTGCCGGCACGGACTATAACGCCTTGGTCGCCGCTTATGGCGTAGTGACGCGGCTTTTAGGCTTTGCCTTTCTACCGCAGATGGCAATCGCGCTCGCCACGCAAAGCATTACCGGCAACAATGCTGGTGCGGGAAGGACTGACCGGGCGCGGGCCGCGTTGCGGCTGGCGCTGGGAGCGGCTTTCCTCTGGTGCCTGCCGGTGGTGTTGGCCGGAGTCTTTGCGGGAACCACTCTCGGCAGTTGGTTTAGCGATGACCCTGCCGTGATCGACGCCGTTGCCGAGATATTGCGGCCTATGATGCTGTTTTACGCAGCCTCCGGCCCGGTCCTTGTCTTGGCGCTATATGTCCACGCTCTTGGTCAACCGGGGCGGACGGCGGCACTAACTTTGGTGAAGCCTTGGCTTCTGACACCCCTGCTCATATTGGCGCTTTCTATCGGCTTCGGGGTGTCGGAGATGTGGTTGGCCTTTCCGATGGCCGACGCGATCATTCTCATGCTCGCCGTGATGATCGGGCGCAACGTCCTACACACCGCTGGCACACGGGCCGCCCATGCGGAGGAAGGCGCATGACCATTGATGAGGCAAAGGCTCAGGCCAAAGCCTTGCGCGCGGCGCTTGGGGCGCAGGGAACTGTGATCAGCCATGCACAGGCGTTGGAGTTGATCGCCAAACAGCGCGGCGCACGGGATTGGAACACGCTCCATGCCCGGTTGGCCCTGCGCAACGCGCCCCCCGAACTCGCCCTGAACGATCGGGTGCGTGGCCGCTATCTTGGTCAGCCTTTCACCGGACAGATAATCGGCCTTTCTGGCCCGGCCAACCACCGGCAGATTTCAATCCGCTTTGACACGCCGGTCGATGTGGTCAGGTTCGAGAGCTTCTCGAACCTGCGCCAGCAGATCAAAGCAACGATCAACGAACAAGGCCGCTCCCATCGCCATACCTCGGATGGGGAACCACAGTTAATCGTTGAAAGGGGAACCCCCTTAACGGGGGTCTTCCGTAATGGGCCTTCTGGTGTCAACCCCCGAGAGTTGTCTCGTCGCCGTCTCACGCTTCCGTCCGTGGTCGGCACGTGGCCGCCACACCATGCTATCAGAGGGAATCCGTGAGCCGATCTGACCCGCGTGCTCCAAAGCACAACCCTTTTAGCGGCTTCAACGGACTCCGCGTCCCGGCGACGGGACCTCGGAAGGCGGAACCGTTCAGTCCCACCTGAAAGCTATTTCCTTTTACGCCGAGGTGATCTCCTTCCCCCAACGGAAGTCGCTGCCATCGATCCACATGCGATGGAGCACCGTGGCCAACTTGCGGGCCAGGGCCACCTTGGCCCGCTTCATGCCGCGTCGCTTGGCGACCTCCAAGGCCCAACGCTTCAAGCTTGAGAAGCGCTGGGATCTGGTTAGCAGCACCTGCGCCGCCTCATAGAGCGCCATCCGTACCATGGCATCGCCGGTGCGGGTGATGCCTCCGGTAATGTCGGTTTCGCCCGATTGATATTTCTTCGGGGTCAACCCGAAATGGGCGCCGACCGTCTTTGACGAGGTAAAGCGACTGGGATCATCAATCCCGCTTTTGAAGGTAAGCGCCACCAGGGGGCCGACGCCCGGCACCGTCATCAGGCGGCGGCAGAGGTCGTCCTTTCGCACAATCGCCAAAATCTGGCGATGCAGAAGGGTGAATTCCGCACGCAAGGCATCGCGGGCGCGCAGCATCGGCTCGGCGACCGTTTCCAACATGGCTTGCCCGGCCACCAATTCGCGGATGCGGGCGGCGAACCGCCCCTTGCTAATGACCCCGACTTTGAGGCCGAAGCCGCGCAGCAGGCCGCGAATGCCTTGCTCGAGGTCTCCCATCTTGCTTTGCAGAAGCTTGCGCCCCACCAGAAGCACCCGGATTTCCTGGGCCGAGTTGGTTTTGCAATGCACCGGACGGAACCACCCCATCCGCAGCAAATGGGCGATGCCACGCGCATCCTTGCGGTCGGTCTTCACCGTCATCGCCGACAGTCCGGCTTTGACATGACGGGTTTCCAAAAGAACCACATCGTATCCGCCAGCCGTCAGTCCGGCGTGCAGCCACTGCGATAACGGTCCGGCTTCCAGGCCGATCCGGCTCAGCGCCACACCAAGCCCGCCGAACAGGCCAATCAGCGCTTCCGGATCGCTCGCCACCTTCACTTCCCGAAAGATCTTGCCATCCTGGTTCACGATGCACACGCTGCTCAGTTCCAATGAAACGTCGATGCCGGCATAGTAGTCCATGGCTATCCCCGTCGATGCTTGGGGCCGATCGCTTCGGACCCCGTGGTTCTTCAACACCATCTTCGGGGATGGCCACCTTGCCTGGCTAGACTCCTGGCCAAGGCCCATTACCGCATCTGACCCCTTTTATCCCTTTTATCGGCTGGACCGTTGAGATCATCAGGTCGCTGGCGACAAAATCGCTCGATGAAGCCAAGCGACTGTCCCGCCCCCTTGCCGACGCCACTGATGCGCTGTTCGAAGAGGCTGAAGGGCTTCAGTCACAGCATATGCGCTTCAGGCGGATTTTCGGTTGAGTAAATCCAAAGCATGGACGAGAAGATGCGCAAATTAAATTTGCCATCAATCCCGAACTCTAACGAATCTCCCCAATCGCATGCGGAACTGATTGCTCTTCCAACGCAAATTTCATCCACAAGAAACTTTGTGCATGGAGATGGCTCCATCATGTTTTTACGGCATTGAAATTCATCGGATTTTTCTTGGGCGAAAATTTGATTTCTTGAGTGGTGAATTTTATCAATTCCAACTGAAACCCAATAAGGAGGATCGAGGGTAACTATTACTGAGTTATCCGTCGCCTTCAGTCCAACAACATTCTTTCCGACAACATTGTTTACAAGCTCTGAAAACGACGATATCCACCGCTCTTCGCCAAATTCATACCGCTGACTTTCCTTCTTGCGACGCCACATTTCCTCGAAGCCATCGGTCAATTTAAACCCAAAATCGTATAGATTTGGAGCTTCGAATAACCCGTTGGTAGATATCGCAATTCGCTTCTGAAGCGCCCCAAGCACTCGATTCAGCATGGAGAAGATTTGATGTCGTTCCAGCTTATCACTTTCGGGACGATACGGTGGAATTAGCATAAGATTTGCTGCCGATGCCCAAGGCTCACATCCCTCAGAGAACCCAGAAGAGCAAATTACTATGCCAACATAATGCCGACCACCACCGTACTGGTTCATTGCCTTTACGACGGAATCCCATTCCTGCACATCTCCCGGAGAGGCGGCTTTTGAATAATCTTTGCAGCTAATCAACAAAGTTACGCCGCCAATATCGGCAACGATAACATCAACCTCTTTCTTCGGTGGACCCGAGAATGACGCAATTTCTGGGTGATGTGTTGAGGCGACCTTGACGACTTTGTTGTGTTCAATCCTCGCATTGGCAATGTGCTTGTGCGCAGTTGCAAAAACATCTTCTTCGAACTTATTTTTGAATTTCATCGGAATACCTTTTCGCCTGTAACTAAAATAGACCCAGGTAGGAGGTTTTTCGCGTACACCTTCCTAAGCCCGCTCTCTTCCCGCACGACAAAAACAGCATCCTCAGTGACGCTAAAGACCTTGGCTCCTATTTGCTTTCTGATGGTTTTTTTTCCAAATCTTGTAACTTGAACTTCAAGAACCTTTTTCAATAGATAATGACCTGATTCGAGAGGTTCTGCCGAGAATATGTCCAAATCTCCAGTGTATATGATGGACCCGACTTCATCATTTACTATAGACCGCCACTCATCCCCCGAGAGGGAGGTGTGCAACTCTTCAGGGTCTATGGTGCGACCGCTGCCATCTACCAATATGAATTGACTAGGGGGTACAGACATTCATTTCCCCTTATGCTCTGGAACGTTTGCCAACATCGCCTTGCGAGCCTCCTCGCTGAGAAGATGGGAGGGGGTCTTCTTGCTTCCTTGCACGTCAATGAGCATAGGCTTGCCGTCTGCGCCCAAACCGATTACGTAGCCTGGGTCGCCCTCCAAGCAGAGAACCTTGATATGGGCTTCACAGGAAGGGCAATACACAGATTCTTCCTGCATTGGTGGCAGTATGGTTACCGTCCCACCACAGTTACACTTTAGCTGGAAAGGTTTTCCGCTCTCCAGGGCGGCTCCCGCGACGAATGTATACAAATCATATTTTACGTCGCTCATGGCGTTCTCCGCTGAGTAGGTGCTGCTCGAAGCATAGTAGCCCAGGAGGCGAGCGCACCTGAGTTGAATCGGTTAAAATGATTGCGATGCATATCGCATCACTCAAATCTGGTTCCGAAGGAAATCTTGCGGACCTCAAACGCCAGCACCGCCAAGCTGTACCCCGTCCCGTAGCTGTCCCCCACGGTACGCCCCGCGTGACCCATCAGCACCTCCGCCACCTCGCGGGGGACGCCGCAGTTTCGGCAGGCGTCCTTAAATGTGTGTCGGAAGCTATGAAAGACCTTCTGGGGTGAGGTGATGCCGAGTTTGGTCAGGAACCGACCGAACCACTTGCTATAGGCGGTGGTGATCTCTTCCCCGTTGGCACGGATGTCAGGGAACATGCGGGACTCCCCAATTGCTTTCATCCGCTGGACGTGTCGGGTCAAACCCAGTTGGATCAGGACTGGGTGAACGGGGATTTCTCGTTCAGAGCCAACCGTCTTCAGCGATTTTTTGGGCGAGTCATCTCGGTCGTCAGACTCCATCGCCGTGATGGCAAAGTAGGTGATGCCATCTCGCATACGGTAGTCAATTACCCGAAGCTGACCAATCTCCTCCATGCGTGCGCCAGCGTACAGGGCGATCACCGTAAGCCAATGCTTGCCCTCCCACTGGTGGGGCGGCATTTGGAACATTTCGTTTCCGAAAATTGACGCCAGTTCATCGGCATCGAACGGCAGTCGTGGCTTGGGTTTTACCCGCTTCGTCGCCCGCTTCGATACCTTGCCGACGAATGGGTTGTCCAAGCGGTACTTGTGCCGCTGTGCGTAGTAGAAGACTGCCCGAAGGGCGTCGATCTTCACGTTGATGGATCGCTGGTCAAGCTTTGGCACATCGGCGGAAGCACCGAACTTGTCGATCATCTGCGCCAGCGTCAGCGTTCTGAAATTTGCCCCCTGGCGACGCGCGGGAAGTTTTCGAAGCGCCAGGATGAAATCTTCCACGTGCGCGTCGTTCACCGTGTGGATGTGGGCGACCCACGTTAGTCCGCTGAGTTCGAGGAACATCTCCATATGCCTGCGCCACGCCTGCTCGGTGCGTGGTCGTCGGTCGAATTTGCTCAGGTAGCGGTCGAACACCTCCTGCACGGTAGCGATACGCTGCGGCGGCAGAATCGGCTGAGACTGCTGGATGGGTTGGGGGACGGCAGGAGGCGGTATTGGCGCTGGTGCAGACTCAGGGGATGGCGTAGACGCCTCTGGCGGCACGGACACGATGGTGGATGCGGTGGCAGGGGCGACATCACTCCGCCGTCCTGAGGCGCTATCCAGTCAATTAGTAATGAAGTCGCTGTGCCAGCCTTCGGGTTGGGAAACGCGCTCGCTACCCCCAAGCCCTTCAGCCTCTTCGAACAGCGCATCAGTGGCGTCGGCAAGGGGGCGGGACAGTCGCTTGGCTTCATCGAGCGATTTTGTCGCCAGCGACCTGATGATCTCAACGGTGCCGATGCTCGGCTTGAGATGGTCGGGAACGCGGCGTCGGAAGTAGTAGCCGCCCGTCCTGGGATGGCGTTTGACGTAGGTCGCGCCGAGCATGTGTGGATCACCCCCGTGGATCACAGGGGGCGTTCGCACCACTCAAACTGCTCGGAACTTAGTATTCCTGCGGCTTACCGCAGGAATGGCGGAGGGGGTGGGATTCGAACCCACGATACGCTTTTGACGTATACACACTTTCCAGGCGTGCGCCATCGACCACTCGGCCACCCCTCCACCGGGAGTCCCCTGATCTTGGCGGGGACTCGGACGTCCGCTTTGCGGCGGACGTTTGCAGGTCGCGGAAAATAGCGATTTGACTCCGCCTTGGCAACACCCGATTTCACTGGTACCAACGCATCGCCAAAAGACAAATCCTATTGAATAGCTGACCCTTTAGGCGCAAAGTTTACCGGCAATCGCTCAAAAAAATGTCTGTAGCCCCGGAATTGCAATGATAATCGGGCGTATCCTAGGGTGGCTTCTGCTCACCGTGGCCGTTCTCGTCGCGTCCGGCGAGGCGGTTTTGGCCCTTGGAACGGGGTCTTATGATGGATTGGCCACCCGCGAGGTGTGGACCTTGTTGTCGGGCAGCGTTCCCCATCCCGCCGCTTCGGCCAATACGATCGCCGATCTCGCCGCCCGCCTGCTTGATTGGCCGGCCTGGGTGGTCATCGGCGCCCTTGGCCTTGGCCTGTCGGTTACCTGTCGGCCGCGCCCGCGCCGCCGCCGCGACATGCCGCGCATCCACACCTTCGTCTCGTAAAAACTCCCGTCTCGTAAAAGGCTCCCGCCCCCGGGCTTGGCCGACCACTGGCCGAACCAAGCCCGGAGGGACGGGCCCGGCCGCTTACAGGCCGACCAGGGCGCCGCGAATCGCCGCCTCGTCCAATCCGCGCAGGCCGATCACCACCAATCGCGATTCGCGGGCCTCGTCGTCCCGCCACGGCCGGTCGTAATAGCCCGAAACCCGCGGGCCGACCGCCTGGATCAGATGGCGCATCGGCTTGCCCGGCACCGCCAAAAATCCCTTGATGCGCAAGATGTCGTGATCGGCGATCACCGCGCCCAGGCGCTGGCGGGCCTCGGCCGGATCGGCCACGGCGCCCAGGCCAACGACGAAGCTGTGGAAATCGTCGTGGTCGTGATCGGTCGCCGTATCGTGGTGGCTGGGGCGGCCCTCAAGGTCGTCCTCCACCCCGGCCATCAGGCCAAGGGCCACGGCGGGATCGACCCGGCCCTCGACCACGGGCACCAGCCGGGTGCCCGGGCGCAGGCGGCCGCCCAGCTCGGCGATCAGCGCCGCCGTCTCGGCCTCGCTCAGCAGATCGACCTTGTTGAGCACGACCATATCGGCGCACAGCAACTGATCCTCGAAAACCTCTTCCAGCGGATTGTCGTGATCAAGCGCCGGATCGGCGGCCCGGCGCGCCGCCAGACCGGCCGGATCCTCGGTGAAGCGGCCATCGTGGACCGAGCGGGCGTCGACCACCGCCACCACCCCGTCCACCGTTACCCGCGCCCGCACGTCGGGCCAATCAAAGGCGCGGACCAGCGGCTTGGGCAGGGCGAGGCCCGAGGTTTCGATGATGATATGCTCGGGCGGCTGCGGCCGGGCGAGCAGCGCCTCCATCGTCGGCAGGAATTCATCGGCCACCGTGCAGCAGATGCAGCCATTGGCCAGTTCGACGATGTCATCCTCGGCGCAGCCGGCGACGCCGCAGGCCGCCAGGATCTCGCGGTCCATGCCGACATCGCCGAATTCATTGATGATCAGGGCGATGCGTCGGCCGCCGGCATGTTCCATCAAATGACGCACCAGGGTGGTCTTGCCCGCCCCCAGAAAGCCGGTGATCACGGTGGCGGGAATGCGGCGGGGGGCATGGCGGGCGGAAACGCTCATCGGTCACTCCAAATCAGGCAGATCTTTAAGAACCAAGGGTAGTCCTGCGGCGCATAATACCACCCGGCCGCAGAGCGTGGCCATGCGCTGATTGAGCACCCCCTGGGCGTCGCGAAAGCGCCGGCTCAGCGCCTCCATCGGCACGATGCCCTGCCCGACCTCGTTGCTAACCAGCACGACGGGGGAGCGGACATTGCGCAAGGCCCCTTCCAGGGCGGCGATGGCCGGTTCTTCCGGCCGATCGGCCAGCATCAGATTAGACAGCCACAGCGTCAGGCAATCGACCAGGATCGGCCGCTGAGCGTCGCCGCCATGGGCCATCAGCGCCACGGGCAGGCTCATTGGCGCCTCCACCGTCGTCCAGCCCGCGCCGCGCCGCGCCCGGTGGGCCTCCACCCGCTCGGCCATCTCGCCATCCTCGCCGACCTCGGCGGTGGCGACGTAAAGTGCCTGGGCGCCGTGGCGCAGAACCAAACGCTCGGCCAGCCGGCTTTTGCCCGACCGCGCCCCGCCCAATACCAGGGTCAGCCGCGGCCCGGGGGGGGCCGTTTCGGGATCGAAGGGAAGAATGCTCACGCGCGCGCTCCAGGCCACGGGCGACCGCCTTGCGCTTGGGGAAAGGCGACGCCGCTTCAGATCAAACTGCGTTAAACGGGATCCCTTTAACGCAGAAACTTTGATCTAGATTCAATAAATTAGAGCGGCGATGGCGCGGAAAACCGGCACCCACTTTTCCGCGCGCCGCTCTAAGGTAAGGTCTCGTTCATCGACCGCACCGCCCAGCCGCCCGAGGCGACGAAGTGGTCGATGCGGGTCAGCGATTGCGGATCGATGACCAAGCGCAGGGCGGTATCGGGCGACAGCCCCAAAGCCTGGGCCACGGCGGCGCGAATGGTGCCGGCATGGGCGATGGCGACCACGTCGCGCACGCCCAGGCGCGCGCTCCAAGCTTCCACCGCCCGGGCCACCCTGTCCATCACCATGGCGAAGCTTTCCCCGGCCGGCGGCGCCGTGGTGCCGGGCGAGCGCCAAAAGGCCTCAACCGCCTGATCGGGGGGGGTAAGCGTCATCAAGGCCCCCCAGGTCCGCCCCTGCCAGTGGCCGAAATCCTGTTCAAGAAAGGCCGGCTCTTCTTCCGGGGGAAGAAGGCGGGCCCCGGCCAGTTCCAGGGCGTCGGCGGTCTGGCGGGTGCGCAGCAAGGGGGTGACGATCAACACCGCCCCGCCGGGCAGCCGGCTGGCCAGCACGTCGAAGACATCGCGATCGGAGGTATCGCAGGCGGTATCAAGCTGGCCAAGAATGCGGCCCTCGGGATCGGGCACCGGGGCATGGCGGATCCACCACCAGCGGGTGGCCTCGGCCGGCCGCGCGCCCGGCGTCCTCATGGGGCCGCCCCCAGCATCGCCGACAGCCCGACCAGGGCCAGGGTCTCGCCGATCAGGGCGGCGGCGCCGGCCACATCGCCGGTCTGCCCTCCGATCCGCACCTTGGCCCGCCAAGCCAGATAAAGGGTCGGCGCCACCATGCCGACCAGGGCGACGGCCGGGGCGGCGCCGGGCAACAAAACCACCGCCAGCACCAGGCACAAGATCAGGGCGAAAGCCAAAGACGCCTGTTGGGGCCGGCCGAAACTGGCGCCCAGGCCATCGGTGCGCGCCGGCGGTAACAACCCCAGCATCAGCACCGCCGCGCCGCGCCCCAGGCCGGCGGCACAGACCAGCGCCGCCATCGCCCAGGGTCCGCCGGCCAGGGCAGCGAGGGCGGCGACGCGCAGCGCCAAAACCAGCACCAGGGCGGTGACGCCAAAGGCGCCAACCCGGCTGTCGCGCATGATCTCAAGCACCCGCTCGCGCGTCCGTCCACCGCCGAAGCCATCGGCGATATCGGCCACGGCGTCCTCGTGCATGGCCCCGGTGACCAGGGCCATGACGCTGACGCCCAGCAGGGCGGCCAGGGTCGGCGACAGGCCCAGGGCTTGGGCACCGCCCACCGCCAGGGCGCCGATCAACCCAACCAGGGCGCCGGCCAGCGGAAAGGCCCAGACCGCCCGGGTGAAGGGGGGCGGGGTATGGGTCGTCGGCGTCGGCAAACGGGTCAGGAAGAACAAGGCGCCGAGCAGATCGGCACCACGGTCGGCAGTCCACGAAGGCTTGGTTTGATCGGTCAAGGGGTGTAATCACCAGTCAAAGAACGGGCCGCTTGCCCCGTCCGGGGCTCTTCCCATAGCGGATCGTACCGCGTCTTGCCAGTCCTCACCCGCCTTATCAGGAAGAAACCCCTTGCCAATGATCCAGACCCTTGACGACCTGCGCGTCCTTCTCGGCACCCTTCCCGGCCCCGACACCGTCTGTCGCGATATCGCCCTGGCCCGCGAGCCGCAGCTGACCAAGCCCCGGGGCGCGCTGGGACGGATCGAACAGCTCGCCGCCTTCCTGAGCGCTTGGCAAGGACGCCATCCGCCGGCCATGCAGGCGCCCGTCGCCCATGTCTTCGCCGGCAATCACGGAGTCGCCGCCCTGGGCGTTTCGGCCTTCCCGCCCGAGGTCACGCTGCAGATGGTCGCCAATTACCGCAAGGGCGGCGCCGCCATCAACCAGCTGTGCCGGGCCTTCGGCGTTCGCCTGGGGGTGACCGAGATCGACCTTGACCATCCGACCAAGCCCTTCAACCAGGAACCGGCGATGGACGAGGCCGAGGTGGTGGCCGCGCTTAATATCGGCCTGGGGATGGATCTGGCCGGCGCCGATTGCCTGTGCCTGGGCGAGATGGGCATCGCCAACACCACCGCCGCCGCCGCCATCGCCCTCGCCCTCTATGGCGGCACGGCCGAGGATTGGACCGGTCCGGGCAGCGGCGTCAGCGGTTCGGCGCTTGATACCAAGATCAAGGTGGTGGCCGAAGGGGCGGCCCGTCACGCCAAGGCCGGCGACGGCCTGGAGATCCTGCGCCGCCTGGGCGGGCGCGAATTGGCCGCCATCGCCGGCGGCATCATCGCCGCCCGCCTCGCCCGGGTGCCGGTGGTCCTGGATGGTTTCATCGTGTGTTCGGCCGCCGCCTGCCTGAAGGCCGTCGCCGCCGACGCCCTTGACCATTGCGTCCTTGGCCACGTCTCGCGCGAACCCGGCCACCGCCGGCTGGTCAAGGCCCTCGGCCTCGACCCGCTGCTTGACATCGGCATGGCCCTGGGCGAGGCGACGGGCGCGGTCACAGCGGTGCCGCTGCTCAAGGCCGCCTGCCAGTGCCATATGGGCATGTCCACCTTCGCCGAGGCCGGGGTCACCGACCACGACTAGACCTCACCGCGTCAAAGGAGGCCCCTTTGACGCGGCAGCTTTTGCGCGACGGGACCAGAGGAACGCGGCGATGGCGGGAAAGGCCGCTATCGCCCTTGCCGCGCGCCGCTCCGCCCGCCCCACCGGACGCCTTCGGGAAAAGACGATTCCCCGGAACCCGGAGGGAGGGCACGGCGTTTGGGTCGGGTCTCCAGAGGGGGCGAGGCGCGCCCGTCCCGCCGCCACCCCGTCGCCCACCCATCCCGCCCGCCGCGAAAGCCCGCCACCCGATGCCCTCGCTCACCCCCGCCTCCACCAAAGTGACGGCTCCGCTTCTGCTCGCGGCCTTCGCCGGATTGGCCCTCTTGTTGTTCGCGACCGTCTGGCTGGGCAATCGCACGCAGATCTACGCCACCTCGTTTGACCAGACCCAAGAGATCTATATGCGGGCGACCCGCACCTTCCGCGGGCTTCAGGACGCGGAAACCGGACAGCGCGGCTATTTGCTGACCCATGACCCAGCCTATCTTCAGCCCTATCACGACGCGCTGTCGCGGATGAGCGAACAGCGGCGGCTTATGAACGCCTTGATCCAGGACACCCCTTGGGAAAGCGGGCTTGGCGCCAAATTGACGCCGCTGATCGACGCCAAGCTCGCCGAATTGGCCCGTACGGTGGATCTGGCCCAGGCCGGGCGATGGGACGAGGCCCTGGCCCTGGTCCTGGCCGGGTCGGGCAAGACGACCATGGATCAGGCGCGAACCGTTCTGGAAGACACCCTGGCCGAGCTCAGAAGCGCCCTGCAGACCCAGTCCGAGGAGATGAAAACCCGCTCGGCCTATCTGTTCTGGGCGGTGACCTTCGGCGGACTGTTCATTCTCTGCGTGGCCGGCACCGCCTTCTGGCTGATCGTCAGGGCCAATTCCAGTCTGGCCCAGGCCCAGGCGCAATTGCGCTCGCTCAACGAAAGCCTGGAAAGCCGGGTGCGCGGCCGCACCCAGGAGGTTCAGCGGGCGAACGAGGAGATCCAGCGCTTCGCCTATATCGTCAGCCACGATCTGCGCTCGCCGCTGGTCAACGTCATGGGCTTCACCGCCGAACTCGAAGCTGGGCTGAAGGACCTCCAGGCGCGCCACCCGATCGAGACGGGCGACGGAGCGCTCAGCGAGGATGAGCGCGATCTTCGTGTCACCATCTTTGAAGACATGCCCGAAGCCGTGGGCTTCATCCGCTCCTCGACGGCCAAGATGGACGGCTTGATCAACGCCATCTTGCGGCTGTCGCGCGAAGGCCGCCGCACGATCAGCCCCGAACGCCTCGACATGACGGCGCTGGTGGAAAGCGTGGTCTCCACCACCACCCACAGCATCCAAGACACCGGTTCGACGGTCAGCGTCGATAAAAACCTGCCCGAAATCGTCTCGGATCGGCTGGCGCTCAGCCAGATTTTCGCCAACCTGATCGACAACGCCATAAAATACCGCCTTCCCGGCCGCCCCTGCGCCGTCACGATCACCGGGCGGATCGACCGCGGGCGCGCCCTGTTCCAGGTGGCCGACACCGGCCGCGGGATCGAGCCGAAGGACCATGAGCGGATCTTCGATCTGTTCCGTCGCTCCGGCGAGCAAGACCAGCCCGGAGAGGGCATCGGACTGGCCCATGTCCGCACTTTGGTGCGGCGTTTGGGCGGCGAGATCACGGTCGGCTCGGTGCCTGGACAGGGGACCACCTTTCATATAACCCTACCTTTCGACGTAGGGCCCTATCTGGAGATCGAACCGTCATGAGCAGTGCCGCCCAGTCCGTCACCATCGTGATGATCGAGGATGATCTTGGCCACGCCCGCTTGATCGAAAAGAACATCCGCCGCGCCGGGGTGAACAACGAGATCATCGCCTTCACCGACGGAACGTCGGCTTTGAACTACCTGTTTGGCGACGACAAATCCGGTCGGGTCAGCGCCGGCCGGGCCCAACTGGTGCTGCTCGATCTCAATCTGCCCGATATGACCGGGATCGACATCCTTAAACTGGTCAAAGAAAACCCCCATACCCGGCGTTCTCCCGTGGTCATCCTGACCACGACCGATGATCAAAGGGAAATCCAGCGCTGCTACGATCTTGGCGCCAACGTCTATATTACAAAGCCGGTGAATTACGAAAATTTCGCCAATGCCATCCGCCAACTTGGACTGTTCTTTTCCGTCATGCAGGTCCCGGAGACCAACTAAGTGACACACGCCAGCCCCCGTGTCCTTTATATCGATGACGATCCAGGGACGGTCCGGCTGGCTCAGAAGCGGCTTGAACGTCACAATCTGATCGTCGAAGTCGCGCTCAGCGCCCGCGAGGGGCTGGCCCGCATCGATCAGGGCGGCATCGACGTGGTCGCCCTTGATCACGAGATGCCCGGCGGCACCGGCATGGAGGTGCTGTCGGCCCTGGCCGAGCGCGAGGACGCGCCGCCGGTGGTCTATGTCACCGGAACGGGCGACACCGGGGTGGCGGTGGCGGCGATGAAGGCCGGCGCCTCGGACTATGTGGTCAAGGATGTCGGCGGCGCCTTCCTCGACCTGCTGTCGATCGCCATCGATCAGGCCCTGGAGATCGCCCAGGCGCGCCGCGAAAGAAGCCGGGCCGAGCGCGAGGTCCGCGAGGCCAAGGATCGGGCCGAGATCTTGCTGCGCGAGGTCAACCACCGCGTCGCCAATAGTCTGGCCCTGGTCGCCGCCCTGGTCCGCATGCAAGGTCAGGTGGTCGAAGACCCCAAGGCGCGCGCCGCCCTGGAGGAAACCTGGGGCCGCATCGTCGCCGTCGGCGGCATCCATCGCCGATTGTACACCTCGGAAGACGTGCGCTTCGTCGGCATCGACGAATACCTGAAAAGCTTGGTCGCCGACATCGAATCGGCCATGACCTCGGCCAGGTGCCACCACACCATCCGCGTCGACACCCAGCCGGTGCTCATCCCCACCGACAAGGCCGTCTCGGTGGGCGTCATCGTGTCCGAATTGCTGACCAACGCCTGTAAATACGCCTATCCCGAGGGCAGTTGCGGCGAAATCCGCCTGCGCTGCCACCAAGAAGGCGCCGAGGTCCTTCTTGACGTCGAGGATTTCGGTCAGGGCCGCGATCCGGGCGCGCCGCCCCGGGGAACCGGCCTTGGCACCCGCATCATGGCCGCCATGGCCAAAAGCCTGGGCAGCGAGGTGACCTATCCCGCGGTTTCCCGAGGCACAAAGGCGCAACTGCGCTTTTCCCTCTGACCCCGCGCCCCTTTTTCAGTCTTCACGCCCCGCCGGCCAAGTGCCCTTCGGGGGGATTATTGACTTTTTCACTCTTTCGCCCTATGTAGGGTTCATCAAATTAGTAGAGTGACGTCCCAGAATTGCCCGCCCGCTTTGTTTTGGCTTTTCCCTCTGACGATTTGATGACGAATCCCGCCTTTCGCGGTGCGTTCGCCTACCCTATGCGCCAGACAAAAAGGAGAAAAGCATAATGCTTACTGGCACGATTACCTGGTTCGACACCATCAATGGCTATGGTTTCATCCGTCCCGATGACGGCGGTGGCGACATCGCCGTTGATATGCCCGCCCTGGACCGCTCCGGCCTGCGCTCGCTGCGCGACGGTCAGCGGGTCGCCTATCGGCTGACCCGACCCCGTTTCGGCGGCGCCATGGCCGGTATGATCCGGATGGCGTAACCCTATCCGGGCCTCTCGGCCCGGCTGTTTGGACTCCCCGGACCCCGGGTCCGGGTTATTTTTTCGTCGGGCTTTCGGCTTGGCGAAGGCTGTCGGGCCCCGGGTTGGGCCAAGGATGCGTCAGGCTTTCCTGTTAAAGCTTGACGCCGGCCCAGGCAGCTGACACGCAGACGAAGACCATACAACGCGGGCAAGCCCCGTGCCCCGCTCCGCGGGCAGGTTACCACCGCAAAGTGGTCCCTGCTTGCCGGGGCCGGGCGGCTTTTCCGAACGCCCAATGACGATCCGCGCATTCCTCGGCGGACGGCGGCGGATTTTTCGGGTAAGTATCGAGAGATCAGGACGAGGGGAGAAGGTGCGGCGGTCCATGCGGACGGGCCCTTCCCCGACAACAAGGAAGTGGGAATGGCGAAAGAAGAGCTTATCGAGATGGACGGCGTCGTCACCGACGTTCTCCCGGACTCTCGATTCAAGGTGCAGTTGGATAACGGCCACGAAGTGATGGCCTATTCCGCGGGCAAGATGAAGAAGCACCGCATTCGGATCATGGTCGGCGACCGCGTCGACATGGAAATGACTCCTTACGATCTGACCAAGGCGCGTATCACCTATCGTCATAAGGTCGGCGGCCCTCCTGGCCCGGTCACCGGTGGCGGCAACCGCCCCCCTCCCCGCCAGCCCCGCCGCCGCTGATCCCGGAGGTCGCTATGTCGGGCTCATTGTTTCCGACTTATACCCGTGCCGAGCGGATCGCCGATGCGGCGATCCACATGCTGGGCGTTCCCCTCGGTCTTATCGCCGCCGTTTGGCTGGTGATCGCCGGGTGGGATGGTGGGCGGACGACAACGGCGAGCGCGATCTACGGCCTTGGTCTGGTTGGTATGCTGAGCGCCTCCGCGGCCTATAATCTGGCCTCCCACGGAACGCTCAAGCATATCCTCCGGCGCATCGACCACGCGATGATCTTCGTGATGATCGCCGGAACCTATACCCCCTTCGCCCTGCTTGGTCTGGGCGGGGAAATGGGGGGATGGCTTTGCGGGGCGATCTGGACAACGGCGGTGCTTGGCGTCGCCAGCAAGCTGTTGCTGCCCTATGGATGGGAACGCCTCAGCCTTGTTCTCTATCTGGCGATGGGGTGGGCGATCCTGACCGTCATCGGCCCGTTGTCGGACGCCCTGTCGATGCCAGCCATCGTTTTGGTGTTCATCGGCGGCATTCTTTACACGATCGGCACCGCCTTTCATTCGTTCAAGCGCCTGCCCTTCCAGAACGCTTTTTGGCATCTTCTGGTCCTGGCCGCCGCCGCCTGCCATTTTGCCTCGATCTACTACGAGTTTGTTTAGGGACCCGCTTGCGCCCATCGCGGCGCAAAGGGCCCTCCCCCAGAGATCCAATCCCTGGGTTAGCCGGCCAGACCGATAGGTCGAAAGCCTATATTACCCAAAAGACAATTCCCCCAAAGTCTACAATCCCCTTATGCTCGCTCCCCGAAGGGCGTCTTAGGGAGGCTTGGCCTTGGCCGGATCCGCACCACTCAATCGGTTTTTCCTGCTGACCCTGATCGGGCAGGTGGTCGCCCTTGCCGTCTATGCCGCGATAACCTGGATGGATGTTCGCAACGACGCGATGATCCAGCTCCACTATACGGCGCTGACCTTCCGTTCGGCCTCGCAGACCACCTTCGCCGGCTTTGAAAGCTCTCTCGATGCCCTCGCCGATCAGTTGATCGACAGCGACGGGCTGAGCGACCCGACGAAGGGCCGGGCGATCTTGACCAAAAGCCTTGGCACCCTGCCGGCTTTCACCGTCTTGTCCGTGATCGCCGTCGATGGTCAGATCCGCGCCCTCAGCGAGGACAGCCACGATCCCCTTCCCAATCTTCTGACCAATCCCGACACTCGCGAAACCTTCCTGCAAGCCCTGGATAGCAAGGCCGCGGTTTTCGGGGAGATTTATTACAGTCCGTTTTTGAAGCGCTGGGTTTTTCCCATCCGCAAGGCCGTCCGCGACGAAAACGGAACCGTTATCGCCGTTGTCGCCGGGGGCATCGATTCCAATGCCGCCGTCAACGTCTGGCGCGCCCTGGACGCCTTCGCCGATCAACGCATCTGGATGCTGCGCGCCGATCGCGGCGTGCAAAACATCCATCCGATCTCCGCCGCCGACATGCGGCGCCTGGAGGGCACCGTTCTCCCCGCCCTCGCCGGCGGCTTCCCGCCCCAGGAGGGGCCGGCCCCGCTGATCGACTGGCCGATCCTTGAAGACGAGATCGCCGTCACCCTGCCCTTCCCGGCGCTTTCGGGAACCATCGTCGCTAGCATGAAGAAGTCGCTTCTCGTAAAAACCTGGGTCCACCGCATGGCGACGGGGGGGCTTGGCTTCGTCTTTCTCTGCGTTGTCACCGCCGTGGTCTTCCGTCTTGCCCAAAGATCCCAGGCGGTGGCCGATGCCCGGCGCGAAGCGGCCGAGCACACCTTGTTCGAGTCGCGCGAAAACTATCGTCTGCTCTATGAGAACGTCGAAACCCTGGTGAGGGACCGAACCGCCGAGTTGGCGGCGCTGGTCGACACCTTGACCCGCACCCAAGCCGAATTGGTGCGCTCGGAAAAGCTGGCCTCGCTGGGGGCGATGGTCGCCGCCGTGGCCCATGAGGTGAACACTCCCGTCGGCAACGCCCTGGTGGCGGCGACGACGCTGAAGGACCATACCCGCGCCTTCGCCACCCTGACCGCCTCGGGGCGGATCTCCCGGCAAGCCATCGCCGCTTACGTCGCAACCACCGAGGAGGCCTGCGACCTGCTGGTTCGCAGCCTTGAACAGGCCGGCCGGCTTGTCGGTACCTTCAAGCAGGTGGCCGTCGATCAGACCAACGACCAGCGCCGGAGCTTCCTTTTGGATCAGACGATCCAAGAGGTGATCACCGCGCTCAAGCCGTCGTTCCGCTATCGCCCGATCACCGTCAGCCTTGATCTCGCCGCCGCGGTCACGATGGACAGCTTTCCCGGATCCCTGGCCCAGGTCATCGGCAACCTTGTCACCAATGCCGTTGTCCATGGCTTCGATGACCACGACTCCGGAGAGATCCGCATCATCACTCGCAGCGTAGAAGCCCAGTCCGTGACCATTGGCGTCAGCGACAATGGCCGGGGCATCGCTCCGGCGATTCTGCCCAAAATCTTTGACCCCTTCTTTACGACCCGCCTGGGACAAGGGGGCAGCGGCCTGGGACTTCACATCGTCTATGGCATCGTCACCAAAATTCTTGGCGGTGGCCTGACGGTGGACAGCGTCGAGGGCGAGGGAACCCGCTTTACCCTCACCCTGCCCCGCGTCGCCCCCGCCGAAAAGCCCGTCGAGCAGCCCGTCCGGCCCAAGGAGGCCCTAACGCCATGACACCGAATGAGGATCTGATAGAGATCTTCGAAGACGAGGAAATTTCCCCCTCCTTGACGGCCAAGACATGGCCGATCCTCATCGTCGATGATGACCAGGATGTCCATGATGTCTCGCGGCTCGCTCTGCGTGGCGTGCGCCTGCTCGATTACGACCTGGAAACGCTTCACGCCTATAGCGCCGCGCAAGCCCGCGCTATCTTGTCCAGCCGCTCCGACATCGCCGTCGCCCTGCTCGATGTGGTGATGGAGCGCGAGGACGCCGGCCTCGACCTTGTCCGCTGGATCCGCTCCGACCCGGCGCGGGATCTGCTGCGCATCGTCTTGCGCACCGGCCAGCCCGGTTACGCCCCCGAGGCCACGGTCATCCAGGACTATGACATCAACGATTACCGCACCAAATCCGAACTCAATCGCGGGCGGTTGATCAGCATCCTGACCACCGCCTTGCGCTCCTATCGCCAGATGGCGGTGATCGCCGCCAGCCGCGACGGCCTGGACAAGATCGTGCGCGCCTCGGCCGACCTGCTGGCCTCGCCGTCGATGGCGATCTTCGCCGAAGGGGTGCTGACCCAGCTTGCCGGACTGCTGGGCACCGAACGCTCGGGGATCGTTCTCGCCCGCCGGAATCGCCGTCCCGGAGCCACCGCGTCGATGGCGATGACCGGCGACGAGGGGTTCGTCCTTGCCGCCGCCGGACCGCTGAGCGCCGATATCGGCCGGCCGCTGTCCGATATCGGCGACCACCAGACCGCCGAAATCCTGCGCCGCACCCTGGAAAGCCGACGCTCGTCCTTCGATCACGGCTCCATGGCGCTCTATATCGCCACGCCCAACGGCGATTCCCTGGCCGTGCTGATGGAGGTGGCGAAAACGCTGGGCGATACGGACCGCAAGCTGGTCGAGGTGTTCTGCGTCAACATGGCCGCCGGCTTCGACACCATCAGCCTGTTCGAGCAGATCAGCCTTCAGGCGTTCCACGACGAGGCGACGGGGCTGCCCAATCTGGCGGCCTGCCAGAGCCTGATCGACCAATACCTGCAGCGGCGCCAGCCGGTGGCCGTGACCTTTTTTTCCCTTGAGGGCTTTTCGGCGATCAGCGATACCCTGGGGCGGGTGATCGGCGATCGCATGATCGGCCTGCTGGCCAATGCCTTCCGCCACCGCTTGCAAGAGCGCGGCGAGGTGTTCCGCGTCGGACAGGAAACCCTGGCCACGGTGATCGGCGGCCCCGTCGATCAGGTTGGACCTTTGGCCGACCAACTGGCGGGCGATTTCCGCGCGGGTTTGCCGCTTGACTCGATGACCCTGCCGGTCTCGTTCTCCCATGGCACCTCGGTCTCGACCTCCGAACACGACACCGCGCAAATCCTGGTCCAGCGCGCCGGCATCGCCATGCAAAAGGCCCGCAACATCAAGCGCGGCGGCGGGCTGACCTATGCGGTGGCGATGGAGGAGGAAATCCGCGCCCATATCGGCGTCATCTCAAAGCTGGGCGCGGGCGTCGTCTCGGAGGCCTTCGTCGCCGTCTTCCAACCCAAGATCCGCTTGGCCGATCGCAGTTGCCACGGCGGCGAGGCCCTGGTCCGCTGGCGCGATGGCGATGGCACGATGATCGCGCCGTCGCTGTTCATCCCGGCGGCGGAAACCTCGGGCCATATCGTCGATATCGGCTATTCGGTCTTCCGCCAAAGCTGCGCCATGATCCGCTCGCTGAAGGTTTCGCAAGATGACGCGCGGATCGCCGTCAATCTGTCGGTCCGCCAGATGCGCGAACCCGATCTGATCGACAAGCTGGTTTCCATCGCCGCCGAGGAAGGCGTGGCGACGACCCGGCTCAAACTGGAAATCACCGAAAGCATCGTCATCGACGACCTAACGCATACCGTATCGCTTCTCAAAGCCCTAAAGGATAAGGGATTTCTGCTGGCCCTGGATGATTTCGGCACGGGCTATTCCTCGCTCAGCTATCTGCGCAGCCTGCCCATCGACACCTTGAAGATCGACCGCAGCTTCGTCTCGGGCCTCGCCGAACAGGCCGATATGCGCAAGATCGTCGGCTTGATCATCGGCCTTGGCCATGAGCTTGGCTTCGACATCACCGCCGAGGGCGTGGAAACCGAGGAGGAGGCGCGGATCGTCACCGAAATGGGCTGTTTCACCGCCCAGGGCTATTTGTTTTCCAAGCCCTTGAGCGCCGAGGATTTCCTGGTCTTCGCCCGCACCCACGCCGGGGCCCGTCAAACCTCGGGCGGGTCGCTCTCGGCGGAGGGCTGTATCAGGGCCCGGGACGCCTGACCGACAACCGCGCGCGTCAGATCGGCAAGCTGATCGGCGGCAAGGCGGTTCACCTGCCAGAACAGCGGACTATCAAGCGTCCGCCCGGGCAGGATTTCGACCAGACGCCCCGCTTGCAGATGGGCGCCCACCATCTGGGCGGGGTTCATGCCCCATCCCATCCCGGCGAGACAGGCATCGACAAAGCCCTGCGTCGAGGGCAGCCAGTGGGTGGGGAAGCTTACGGACTGGCCCAAGGTCCGCCTTATCCAGTCGCGCTGAAGGCGGTCCTTCTGGCTGAAGGTCAGGGCCGGCGCCCGGGCGAGGGTCTCGGGCGTCACGCCGCGGGCGAAATAGCGCTCAAAGAACTCCGGGCTGGCCGTCGCCTGATAGCGCAAGGCGCCCAGACGCGTCACCCGGCATCCCTTGACCGGCTTGGCCAGAGAGGTGACGGCGGCGAGCACCCGGCCGCGGTGCAGCCAGTCGGCCGTGTAATCCTCATCATCGACGGCGATCGACACAAGAAAATCCGTGCTCCGGGCGAAGGGCGCCACCGCGCCAAGGAACCATGTTCCCAGGCTGTCGGCATTGGTCGCCAGGGTCAGCGTCACCCTGTGCAAAGGGTCGGCGCCCGCCTCGGCCAAACCCGGCATGTGCTTGATCAGGTCTTTTTCAAGCATGCCGACATGGTCCATATGCCGGCACAACCATTCGCCCTTCTCGGTGGCGATACAAGGCGTCCCCCTTTCGATCAGCGAGACCCCCAAGCGGTCCTCGATCATTTTGACGCGCTGCGAGATGGCCGAGGGGGTCACATGCAGGGCTTTCGCCGCTTTCTCGAAGCTTCCCGTCTGGACGACCAGGGCGACGGCGAGGGCGGCGGGATAGTCGATCATCGTTAAAATCTCTAATGTCTGATTAGTTTGTTTAATTATGCTTACTCATGGGACCATGCTATCGCACCCCCTGTAAAGTCAAACAGCGGTGGTCCTCAGACATGAGCGTTTCGGTTTTCTTCGCGGGCCTGACCATGGGTCTGAGCCTGATCGTGGCCATCGGGGCGCAGAACGCCTTCGTTTTGCGCCAAGGCCTGCGCAACGAGCATGTCCTGGCCATCTCGCTGACCTGCGCCCTGTCGGACGCCCTCCTCATCACCCTGGGCGTGGCCGGCTTTGGCAAGATGATGGCTTTGGCGCCCTGGCTTGATCCGCTGCTGCGCTATGGCGGGGCGGCCTTCCTGATCTGGTATGGCGCGATCAGCCTGCGCTCGGCCCTGCGCTCCTCCGCCGCGCTCGCCGTCGGCCCGGCGGCGGAGAAGGCCGGCCTGAAGGCGACGCTGCTGACCTGCCTCGCCCTGACTTGGCTGAACCCCCATGTTTATCTGGATACGGTGATGTTGCTGGGATCGATCTCGACCCAGTTCCCCGATCGCCAGGGCTCGTTCGCCGCCGGCGCCATGGCGGCGTCGTTCCTTTTCTTTTTCGCGCTCGGCTATGGCTCGTCCTGGCTCAAGCCGCTTTTCGCCAAGCCCTCGGCCTGGCGGAGCCTGGAAGCGATCATCGCCCTGGTCATGTGGACGATCGCTCTCAAGCTCCTTGTCGGCTCATGACCCCCGGCCCTTATCCTTCGTCGAGCATCAGCAGGCTGGCATTGCCGCCCGAGGCGGTGGTGTCGATCGACACCACCCGTTCGCTCACATAGCGGCCGACGCCATCGACCAGGGCGACTAGTGGCACGCGGGCCCCCGACCGCGCCGCCAGGGCGACGCGCAGGCCTTCACCACCGACGCCGCCCTCATGGGCGACCAGGGCCAGACGTGGCATCTCGCGCAGCAGCCCAGGAAGATCGCTGGCGACGATCGATTGAACCAGCCCAGCCGAAAGCCCGGCCTCGGCCAGGGCCTTGCGCAGGGCGGCGATCACCCCTGCCCCCGGATCCCCGGCCAGCAGCACCGCGTTACCCGCCGCCAAGCCCAGCAGCGCCTGGGCCAGCAGCGCCGTCGCCGGCCGCTCGCCGCCGCCCAGGCACAGAACCACGCCACGCCCATGCAGGGCCAACCGGTTGCTTTCCCCGGTCACCCCCACCAGATCCAGCGGCGGGGCGACCAGCGGCTTGGCTAGGTCCAGAACCGCGCTCGCCGTCGGGCGGGCGGCCTCGGGCAGGGCACGCAGGGCCGCTTCCAGAATGGCCAGACGATCGCTCCGCCCGTCCCAGGCCGGCTGGACGGAGGCCGCCCAGCGCGCGGCGTCCAGGGCATTCTCGGCCGCGGCGTCCTCGCCATGGGAGGCCGGCAAGGCGACTTCGGGCAGGGCGACCGGGGCGGCGATGGTGAAGCGCTCCAGATAGCCCGGACCGCCGGCCTTGGGGCCGGTTCCCGACAGCCCTTCGCCGCCGAAGGGCTGGACACCGACCACCGCGCCGATCTGGTTGCGGTTGACATAGATATTGCCAACCCGGGCCCGGCTGCAGATGCGTTCGACCTGGGCGTCGACCCGGCTGTGGATCCCCAGGGTCAGGCCATACCCAGCGGCGTTGATGCTGTCGACAACGGCGTCGATCTCGGTATTGCGGAAGCGGATGACATGAAGCACCGGGCCGAAGATCTCGCTCTTCAGATCCTCGAAGCGATCGAGCGAGAAGGCGACGGGGGCAACAAAGCCGCCGCCCTTGGCCGCCTTGGCCTTGTCGTGGACGAACAGCCGCCGTCCGGCCGCCGTCAGGGCCTCGCAATGGCGGGTGATCACCGCCTTGGCCTCGGCATCGATCACCGGGCCGACATCGGTGACCGCCTCCCACGGATTGCCCACCACCAGTTCCTGGACCGCCCCGGCCAGCATGGTCAGCAGGTGGTCGGCGATGTCTTCTTGCACGAAGAGGGCGCGCAGGGCCGAACAGCGCTGTCCGGCGCTTTGGAAGGCGCCGGCGACGATATCGCGCACCGCATGTTCGGGCAGGGCGGTGGAATCAACGATCATGGCGTTGAGGCCGCCGGTCTCGGCGATCAGCGGCGCCCCGCCCGTGCCGGCTGAAGCCTGGGCGCGGTCGATGGCGATGGCGGTCTCGGTCGATCCGGTGAAGCAGACGCCGGCGACCAAGGGACTGGCGGTCAGCGCCGCGCCGACGCTGGCACCCTCGCCGGGCAGCAGGGCCAAAACCTCGGGCGGCACCCCCGCCTCGCGCATCAGGGCCACGGCGCGGGCGGCGATCAGCGGCGTCTGCTCGGCCGGCTTGGCGATCACCGTGTTGCCGCTGACCAGGGCGGCGGCGATCTGGCCAGTGAAGATCGCCAGCGGGAAGTTCCAGGGCGAGATGCAGACGAACACGCCGCGCCCCTTACGACCGCTGCCGGCCAGATCGGCCCGGCTTCGCGCCGCGTAATAACGGCAGAAATCCACCGCCTCGCGCACTTCCAAAATGCCGTCCCAGCGCGTCTTGCCGGCTTCGCGGCTGAGCAGGGCGATCAGTTCGGGGGCGTGTTCCTCATAGAGCGCGGCGATGCGGTCAAGGAGGGCGGCCCGCTCGGCCGGCGCCCGGTCGCGCCAGTTGGGGAAGGCCCGCGTCGTTGTTTCCAGGGCCACGGTGACATCGTTCGCCGTCGCGCTCACCACGAAGCCCACGGTTTCGTCGCGGTCGGCGGGATTGGTCACCGCCTCGCCACCCGAGCGCGGCGGCGTCGCGCCGATCATCGGCGCGGCCGACCAACGCGCGGCGCGGAAGGGCGTCAGGCGCTCGTCCAACTCGGCGGCCATCAGCGGATTATTCAGGTTCCAGCCCTTGGAATTGGCCCGCTCGGCACCGAACAGGGCGGGCGGCAGCGGAATGCCGGCATGGGCGACCGAAGAGGCCTGGGCCACCACCGTCGCCGGATCGCGGGTCAGCTCGGCGGCCGGCACGTCCTTATCAAGGGCCTGATTGACGAAGCTGCTATTGGCGCCGTTTTCCAAAAGGCGGCGCACCAGATAGGCCAGCAAATCCTTGTGAACGCCGACCGGAGCATAGATGCGGCAGCGGTGACCATGATCGCGGCGCAGCAGCTCATGCAGGGTTTCGCCCATGCCATGCAGGCGCTGGAACTCGAACACCGCGTCCGGTCCGGCCATTTCCAGCACCGCCGAGGCGGTATGGGCGTTATGGCCGGCGAACATCGGATAGATATGGTCCTGGGCGCCTAGCAGCCGGGCGGCCGAGGCCATATAGGACACATCGGTCGAGGCCTTGCGGGTGAACACCGGATAGGCCGGCAGGGCGAGGCTTTGGGCGGTCTTAATCTCGGCGTCCCAATAGGCGCCCTTGACCAGCCGCACCGCCAGTTGGCGATCGAGGTCGCGGGCCAGGGCGATGATCCAGTCGATGGTCGGCAGGGTGCTTTTCAGATAGGCCTGGACGACGATACCAAAGCCGCCCCATCCCGCCAGATTGGGATTGCGCAGCACCGCCTCCATCACCGAAAGCGACAGATCCAGGCGATCGGCCTCCTCGGCGTCCACCGTCATGCCGACATTGACCGCCGCCGCCATCTCGGCCAGGGCCGACAGCCGGGGGACCAGTTCGGCCATCACCCGGGCGCGGTTGACCTCCTCATAGCGCGGATGCAGGGCCGACAGCTTGACCGAGATGCCCGAATTGGCATGGACATCGGCCTGGGTCGCCCGCGCGCCGACGGCGGCGATGGCATTGGCATAGGCCTTGAAATAATGGGTGGCGTCGGCGGCGGTGCGGGCGGCCTCGCCCAGCATGTCGAAGGAATAGGTATAGCCCTTCTCGATCAGCGGCCCGCCGTTCCTCCACGCCTCGTCGATCGTCCGCCCCAGAACGAACTGGGCGCCCATGATCTTCATGCATTGGGCAACGGCGGTGCGCACCACCGGCTCGCCGACCCGGCGCACCATCTTGCGCACCGATCCCAACAAGGTATCCTCGGCCCAGCTTTCCCCATAAAGCCGGCCGGTGAACATCAGCCCCCAGGTCGAGGCGTTGACCAGCATCGAGCCGCTTTCGCCAGCGTGCTCGGCCCAGTCGCGGCCGCCGATCTTGTCCTTGATCAGGGCATCGAGGGTGGGGGCGTCGGGAACGCGCAAATAGGCCTCGGCCAGACACATCAGGGCGACGCCCTCGTCGGTGGACAGGCCGTATTCGGCCAGCATGTTGTCCATCATCGTGACCTCGCCCGAGGCCCGCATCCGTTCGACCAGGGCCCGCCCGGCCTCGGACACCGCCTGACGGCGGTCGGCATCGAGCGGCAGGGCGGCGAGACGGTCGGCGACGACCGCCGCCTCGTCCCGCAAAGGTTCACGACGCAAAGACAAACGCAGGCTGGCTAGATCGGACATGCCGAACATCCTTGACCGGGAGCGCGAGGGGGGATGGCACCCGCAGGGCCATCGACCCGAAGTTTCGGCGATTTTCCGGAGGAAGTGTCTCTGATTTTGCGCCGCAAACAGGCGGAACGGCTATACTATCAACTTTTTGGCGGCAAAAGGACTGGCATGGCTTCCCTCGACCGTATCGACCGCCGCATCTTGCGCGAACTCCAGGCCGATGGCAGGCTGTCCATCGTCGAACTGGCGCGGCGGGTCCATCTGACCAAAACCCCCTGCGCCGAACGCGTCCACCGCCTGGAACGCGAGGGGGTGATCCACGGCTATCAGGCCCGCCTGGATCCCCAGGTGCTGGGCGCCGATCACGTGGCTTTCGTCCAGGTTTCCCTGAAAGGAACGACCGAGGCCGAGCTTGAACAGTTCAACGCCGCCGTTCGCGGCCTGCCCGAGGTTCAGTCCTGCCACATGATCGCCGGCGGCTTCGACTACCTGTTGAAGGTGCGCACCCGCGACATCGCCGAATACCGCCATGTGCTGGGCGAAAAGATCTCGCGCCTGCCGGTGGTCCAGCAAACCCATACTTATGTGGTGATGGAAAGCGTCAAGGATGAAACGACGCTGCCGGTGCGCGATTAAAAAGAAAAGGCCAACCAAACGCCCCCTCGCCGCCCCACAAATGTCGCGTTTTAAAGGAAAATGGCCGTCCGCTAGCCTCCCCCGTTCCTATATTCCGGGCTCGACCCCAGGCGAATGCTTTTGCAGGATCTTCCCATGGATTATTTCGGCCTTGCCGCGAAATACATTCCCTTCGTCACGCTCGGATTGCTGCCGATCATGAATCCGCTAAGCACCGTGCCGCTGTTTCTGGAATTGACCAAGCGCATGTCGCCCGAGCGCAAGCACCAGCAGGCGCGCCGGGCCTGTCTTTACGCCCTGTCGATTCTCGCCGTGTTCTTGTTCATCGGCAACGGCATCATCACGCTGTTTGGCATCTCGCTGGCCGGCATCCGGGTGGCCGGCGGGCTGATCATTCTGGTGCTGGCCTTCCGCATGCTGTTCTCGGGCGAAGGCGAAGAAGCCTCGATCGAAACGGAAGCCACCGAGATCAAGCGCGCCAACCTCGATTTCTCGTTCTCTCCGTTGGCCATGCCCAGCCTCGCCGGCCCGGGATCGATCGCCGTGGTCATGAGCTACGGCTCGCAGATCCCCGATGACGCCCTGGTCTTTGGCCATTTCATCGTCATCTGCGGCATCTCGATCACCGTGCTCATCGCCTATATCGCCCTTGCCGGCTCGGCCTGGATCGCCAAATTCCTCGGCGAGCACGGCATTCAGGCGGTCACCAAGATCATGGGCTTTCTGCTGACCTGCATCGCCGTCCAGTTCATCGCCTCGGGCATCCGCGATTTCTCGCAAACCCTGTAGGGGAGCGGGCGGGCGGGGGTGCCAAGGCCCCGGACGCCCCCCTTCCCTTATTGGGCCGGCGCCAGATGGCGCAGGATGGTCATGCGGGCCTTGCCGTGGGTGCGTTCGTCGGCCACCTCGAAGGCTTCGGGCCAGAGCGGGGCTGGGGTTCCCTTGGCTTCGGTTTCAACGCAAACCAGGGCGCTGGGCGCCAGCCAGCCGGCGGCGGCCAGGGCGATAACGGCGGGCAGGGCCAGACCCTTGCCATAGGGCGGATCGAGCAGGGCCAGGGTCGCGGCCTCGCTGGCGCGGGCCGGATGGCAGGCGTCGCCGCGCACCACCTTGCACACCGCTTCGGCCCGACAGGCGGCGATATTGGCGCGGATCAGCGCCAGACTGGCCGGCGCCTGCTCGAGAAAAGCCACCCGGGCGGCGCCGCGCGACAGGGCTTCCAGCCCCAGCGCCCCGGTGCCGGCGAAGGCGTCCAGCACGATGGCGCCTTCCAGCGAAAAGCCGTCGCGGCCCTGGAAGCGGTGAACAAGCACATTGAACAGCGCTTCCCGGGTGCGATCCCCGGTGGGCCGCACGGCGGGGCCGACCGGGGCGGTCAGCACCTTGCCCTTGAGCCGGCCGCCAACGATGCGCATTACGACGGCTCCGGCTTATGGGCGCGCCGGGTGGCGCGGGCGATGCGGGCCACCCGACCGGTGTTGGAGGATTCGGGCAGGCTCAGCGTTCCTTTGGGCGGCGGGGCGGCGCCTTTGTTGCCCTTGGCCTTGGCTTCGGCGCGGCGCGGCGGCGGCGGGGCGTCCTTGCCCAATTGCTCGCGCATGATCTTGCCCGGGATCTCGTCGACCGTGCCCTCTTCAAGCTGGCCGAGCTGGAACGGGCCATAGGCGACGCGGATCAGCCGCGACACCGGCAGCCCCAGATGCTCCATGACCCGGCGGATTTCGCGGTTCTTGCCCTCGCGCAGCGACACCGACAGCCAAGCATTGGCCCCTTGCTGGCGTTCGAGGGCGACGCGGATCGAGCCATAGGCCACGCCTTCCACCGTCACGCCCTTTTCCAGGGCGGCCAGTTTCACCGGATCGGGGGCGCCATGCACGCGCACGCGGTAGCGGCGCAGCCAGCCCTGGCTGGGATGTTCCAACCGGCGGGCCAGTTCGCCGTCATTGGTCAACAGCAGCAAGCCTTCGCTGTTGAGATCAAGGCGGCCCACCGAAATCACCCGGGGCAGGGTGGCGGGCAGACGCTCGAACACCGTCGGCCGGCCCTGTTCGTCGCGATGGCTGGTGACCAGACCGATCGGCTTGTTGTAACGCCACAGCCGGGCCGGTTCGAGGGCGGGCAGCGGCTTGCCGTCGACCGTCACCGTATCGCTGGCGGCGACCAGGGTGGCCGGCGTCTCGACCTTGCGGCCGTTGAGCGTCACCCGCCCCTCGACGATCAGCTTTTCGGCATCGCGGCGCGAGCATATGCCGGCGCGGGCGATGACCTTGGCGATCCGTTCGCTATCCCCACTCATGCGCCCTCTCCCCCCCGGCTTGCGGCGACGAAGGCGTCAAAGATCGCCGTGTCGGCCGCGCTGATGGCATATTCGGGGTGCCATTGCACCCCCAGACAGAACCGACGGCTTGGGTCTTCCACGCCTTCGATCACCCCGTCGGCGGCCCGGGCATCGACGATCACCGGCGCGGGCACCGACTCGACCGCCTGATGGTGGGCGCTGTTGACGCCAAAGACCTCGACCCCGGTGATGCGATGGAGCAGGCTGCCCGGGGTAACGCTGATCTCATGCCCAACTTCCGTCCGCGGATTGGGCTGCTCATGGGCCAGACCATCCTTGATCACATCGGGAATATGCTGGATCAGGCGACCGCCCAGGGCCACCGCCAGCAATTGCTGACCCCCGCAGATCCCGAGGATCGGCATATCCGCCGCCAGGGCGCCGCGCAGGATGGCCAGTTCGAAGGCCGTGCGGCGCTGCTTGAGAACAACGGTCTGGTGGCGATGGGCCTCGCCAAACAGGGCCGGGTCGACATCGAAGGCGCCGCCGGTGATCAGCAGGCCATCGATCAACCCCAGGAAATCCTCGGCGACCTCGGCGTTATGGGGCAGGATGACCGGCAGCCCACCCGCCTTGGCCACCGAATCGCAGTAATTATGGCGGATAGCATACCAGGGCATGGCCGAATAGCCACCACCCTCCTCCTCGCTGTCCGCCGTGATGCCGATAACCGGCCGCGTCATGCTGTTCTCCTGAACCCAAATCCACAGCAAACCCCCAGCCCTCTGGACCAGAGGGCGACGACGATCCGCTTCACTATCCAACGCCTAGATCCGTGGGCGCGAGGCACGTTTCACGCACACGGATCTAGGCGTCATAGACTCATCGCGCCTTGTTTAAGGGGCCGGGGCCTCGCCCGCAACGGTCGGCGTCGCCCCCGGCGCGATTAGGGCCGGACAGCCCCTTGACCGCCCAGGCGTTTGCCCGGACTCTGCGGGCATGAGCGCCACCCGCCCGCCCGATCCCGCCCTTGTTCTCGCCGATCCGATGGGATTGGCGCTTGATCTCGCCCGCGCCGCCGCCGCGACAGGCGAAGTGCCCGTCGGCGCGGTGATCACCGATGCCGGCGGCAGGCCTTTGGCCGCCTGCGCCAATCGGACGGAAACCGACCACGACCCGACAGCCCATGCCGAAATCCTGGCCATCCGCGCCGCCTGCGCCCGGCGCGGCGATGCCCGCTTGCCCGATTGCACCTTGTGGGTCACGCTCGAACCCTGCCCCATGTGCGCCTCGGCGATCGTTCATGCAAGGCTGGCCCGGGTGATCTTCGGCGCCTATGACCCGAAAGGCGGCGCGGTCGACCATGGGGTGCGCCTGTTCGCCCATCCCGGCTGCCTGCACCGGCCCGAGGTGATCGGTGGGATGGCCGAAAGCGCCGCCGCCACCCTGCTTCGCGGCTTTTTCCAGGCCCTCCGATGATCCATAAAGCCCCATCCCGCCCCCCGCCCCTTTCCGTTGCCCGGCGGACGTGGCATTTTGGGCGAAGCCTTCCGTCAGCGAGGTCGTCCATGCGACGCATTGCGCCCGTTCTTGTCTCTCTCCTGGCCCTGACCCTGGCCGTCCCCCCGGTTCTGGCCGAAGAGGGGGCGCCGCCGAGTGAAGGCGCCGTCAAGAAAGACAAGATCGCCAAGCGGGCGCGCAATGACGCGGCGCTGACCGGCGGCGAGATCATCGAATTGGAAACCCTGTGGATTCCAACCGCCGGCAACCGTCAGCCCCGCCGCTATATCGGCGTGACCGCGCGGCTGGTCGCCAATACCACGCGGCTGGAGGAGGCCTGCTACACCGCGCCCTGGGTCAACGAGGCGCTGATCATCTATTTCAACGACCATCCCTTGGCCGGCACCGAAGGCGCCCTCGCCGTCCCGGCCCTGACCAAAGCCTTGAAGACGCTTGCCGATCAGGTTGCGGGCAAGGATGTGTTCAAGGTGGTGAAAATGATCGACGGCCCCGGCGACAAGCTGGCGCCGGCCGATGCGGAACTGACCCTGTCGTGCGGGTGACCCATGGACGAAGATGATCGGCGCGTCGCCGGCCTTTATGCCCAATTCCTGGCTGAAAACGGCCCGACCTACCGGGCGCTTGATTGGTCGAGCCCGCGCTCGCAGACCGATCGCTTCGCCCGCTTGGCGGCGGTGGGACTGGCCTCGGGCCATTCGGTTCTCGATGTCGGCTGCGGCCTTGGCGATCTGCTGCCCTGGCTCGACGCCGCCGGGCTGGCCGTCGATTACACCGGCCTCGACATGACGCCCGAGATGATCAGCCATTGCCGGGCGACCTATGATCACGGCCGTTTTCTTGAAGGCAATCTGCTTGACGCCAGCGCCGGCTTCGCCCCGCGCAGCTTCGATTGGGTGGTCGCCAGCGGCATCTTCGCCCACCGCAAGGAAAAGCCCTGGGAGTATATGACGGCGTTGATCAGGGCGATGGCCGATCTGGCCAAACGCGGCATCGCCTTCAACGCCCAGTCGCTCAGCGGCCCCAACCCGCAAACATGGCTGCTCTACCACGCCGATCCCGATGAAACGATCGCCTTTTGCGAGTCGTTGGGCTGGTCGGTCAGGCTGACCCACGACTGGCGCAAGACCGATTTCACCATATGCATGTGGCGCCCGGAAGACGAGGCCGCCGCCTCGGGAGGCTGAGCGGGAAGCAAATCGCCGTCACGCTCAGGTCCAAAGCGCCAGGGGATTTGCCCTAATCCCCGGCCAGCACGCTCGCGAAGCGGCCGGGATCGACATTGCCGCCCGAGAGCACGACGACGCTGAGGCGATCGGCGGTCTCGACCTTGCCGGCCAGGGCGGCGGCCAGGGCCACGGCGCCGCCGGGTTCGGCCACCAGCTTGAGATGAACGAAGGCTTGGCGCATGGCGTGGCGCACCATCGCCTCGTCCACGCTCACCGCCCCGGCCAGCAGATGGCGATTGAGCGAGAAGCTGAGGGTGCCCGGACACATCGCCTGCAAGGCGTCGCAGGCCGTGGCCGTCAGACCGTCATTGGCGACGATAGCACCGGCGGCCAGGGAGCGCTTGGTATCGTCCCAGCCCTCGGGCTCGACGGCGATCACCGGCACGCCGGGCAGCAGCCGGTCGATGGCCAGGGCCACCCCGGCGGTCAGACCGCCGCCGCCACAGCAGACCAGCACCTGATCGGGCACCACGCCGATGGCGGCGCATTGCTCGACGATTTCCAGGCCCACCGTCCCCTGGCCGGCGATGACGGCGGGGGTCTCATAGGGATGGATCACCACGGCGCCGCTTTCGCCGGCTAGCCGGGCCACCGTCTGCTCGCGGGCGTGGCGCGGACAGAAGACCACCTCGGCGCCATGGGCCCGGGTCAGCTCGATCTTGAGGGCGGGCGCGTCATCGGGCATCACCACGGTCGCCCGCAGGCCGAAGGCCCGGGCGGCCGAGGCCAAGGCCTGACCATGATTGCCCGACGAATGGGTGATGACGCCGCGCGCCCGCGCCGCGTCGTCCATCTGGGCCAGGGCGTTGGTCGCCCCGCGCATCTTGAACGATCCCGTCCGCTGCAGGCATTCGGCCTTGACCAGCAGCCGGCCACCGATGCTGGCGTTGAGCACCGGGCTTTCGACAAGCGGCGTGGTGACGACAAGACCCTTCAGGCGGTGGCCGGCATCGACCACGTCCTGGGCGCCGACCCCGGGAGTCTCGGGCAAGGGCCGGGTCATCGTCCGCCCTCCTCGCGGGCCAGGGCCCGCCACCCGATATCACGCCGGCAAAAGCCGCCCGGCCAGTCCAGGGCGTCGACCGCCTGATAGGCGCGGTCGCGGGCCTCGCGCACGCTGCCGCCCGTGCCCGTGACGCCCAGCACCCGGCCGCCGGCGGCCACCACCCGGCCCTCGCCATCGGCGCGGGTCCCGGCATGGAAGACGACGGCGCCGCGAACCTCCCCGGCCGCCGCCAGCCCGCCGATCACGTCGCCCTTGGCGTACTCGCCCGGGTAACCCTTGGCGGCCATGACCACGGTCAGCGCCGTTTCCGGCGACCAGACCAAGGGCGCGACCCTATCTAGACGCCCCTCGGCGGCGGCCAGCAGCACCGGCAGCAGGTCGCTTTCCAAGCGGGCCAGCAGCACCTGACATTCGGGATCGCCGAAGCGCACGTTGAATTCCAGAACCTTGGGGCCAGACGGAGTCACCATGATGCCGGCGAACAGCACGCCGGTGAAGGGCCGGCCCATGTCGGCCATCACCCGCAAGGTGGGGGCGATGACCTCGGCCATGACCTGGGCTTCCATCGCCTTATCGAAGACCGGAGCGGGCGAATAGGCGCCCATGCCGCCGGTATTGGGGCCGGTATCGCCCTCGCCCACCGCCTTGTGGTCCTGGGCGGCGCCAAAGGCGATCGCCCGGGTGCCGTCGCACAGCGCGAAGAAGCTGGCCTCCTCGCCGACAAGGAATTCCTCGATCACCACCTCGTCGCCGGCCTCGCCGAAGGCGCGCTCGCCCATCAGGAGATCGATGGCGGCGCCCCCCTCCTCAAGGGTTTGGCACAAGATCACGCCCTTGCCCGCCGCCAGACCATCGGTCTTGACGACGATCGGCGCGCCCTTTTCGCCAATGAAGGCCTTGGCCGCCCCGGCATCGGTGAAGCGCCCGTACCAGGCGGTGGGGACGCCGGCCCGGGCCAGCACATCCTTCATGAAGCCCTTGGAGCCTTCGAGCAGGGCGCCGGCCCGGCTTGGCCCGAACACGGCGATTCCCGCCTCGGCCAGCTTATCGGCCAGCCCCAGCACCAGCGGCGCCTCGGGACCGACGACCACCAGCCCGACCGCCTCGGCCTTGGCCAGGGCGACCAGGGCGTCGATCTCCTCGACCCCGACGGGCAGGCAGCGGGCCACATCGGCGATTCCGGCGTTCCCCGGCGCGCACAGCAGATCCGCACAGAGCGGCGAGGCGACGAGTTTCCGGCAGAGCGCATGCTCGCGCCCCCCCGATCCGACGACAAGAACCTTGATCGGCGTGGCTCCGGGCATCGGCGAGTCTCCGAGGTCTGGGGGAAGGATCGAAAAAACAAAAAAAGAAGGAAGCGCCCGCCAGCGGGGCGGGCGCCGCCGGTCGGCTTAGTTGAACAGGCTCGACACCGAGGCTTCCTGGCTGATCCGGCGCATGGCCTCGGCCATCAGCGGCGCGATGGAAATCTGGTGGACATTGCGCGCAAGGCGCATGGCTTCCGTCGCCTGAATGCTGTCGGTGATGCACAGGCTGTCGAGCGGCGAGCTGGTGACGCGGGCGACGGCGCCGCCCGAAAGCACGCCATGGGTCACATAGGCGGCCACCGAGGTGGCGCCGGCGTTCTTCAGGGCCACGGCGGCGTTGCACAGCGTGCCGGCGGAATCGACGATGTCATCGACCAGGATGCAATCGCGGCCGCGCACGTCGCCGATGATGTTCATCACCTCCGACACGCCGGCGCGCTCGCGCCGCTTGTCGATGATCGCCAGATCGGCCTCGATCCGCCGGGCCAGTTCACGGGCGCGGACCACGCCGCCGACATCGGGCGAAATGATCATCGGCCGCGTGCCCTTGAAGTTCTCGATGATGTGCTTGGAGAACACCGGGGCGGCGTAGAGATTATCCAAAGGAATATCGAAGAAGCCCTGGATCTGGCCGGAATGCAGATCCAGCGTCACCACGCGGTTGGCGCCGGCGCTGGTGATGAGATTGGCAACCAGCTTGGCGGTGATCGGGGTGCGCGGGCCGGTCTTGCGATCCTGACGGGCGTAGCCGAAATAGGGGATGACGGCGGTCACCCGACGCGCCGAACCGCGCTTGAGGGCATCAAGGGTGACCAGGGTCTCCATCAAATGGTCGTTGGCCGGATAGCTGGTCGACTGGACCACGAACACATCCTCGCCGCGCACATTTTCGAGGATCTCTACCCAGACCTCCATGTCGCTGAACCGCCTGACACTCGCATGGGTCAGCTCGAGGTTGAGATAGGTAGCGATCGCCTCGGCAAGCGGGCGATTGCTGTTGCAGGCCAGGATCTTCATACCGGGCTCTCCAGGAATACGGCGGCGGCGTCAGGGGCCGGGTCGATGGTGGTTGGACGGGAGGAAAAACGCGCCGGCTGTCAGGAGGCCCGGCGCGAACGGCCGGAGTCTTAGCAACATGTCATGGGTCTGTAAACCACAACGGGCCGCATCCCGTGCGCTAGAGTTAAGGCTTGCGGGGATTTTGCAACACATCGCCGATCCCTTCGAGGGCTCCCCGGGCGATGTCATAGGCCAGACGCCCCCATACCCCATCAAGCGCGCCCTTGGGCACCACGTTTTGCTGGCGCACCGTGCCAACCACGGCGCCGCTGCGCGGATCGGTGACCTCCCAGACCAGTTCGATCTTTTCCTTGCCCGCCGCCGCCGGGGTAGCGGTCACCCGGCCGAGGATGCCAAAGGTGGCGGTCTTGGGATTGGCCGTCAGGCTGACCCCGGCGGCCTGGATCAGGGTGGTCATCGCCTCGGTCAGGGCCTTGACGCCATCGCCGGGCGCGGCGGTGATCCGCGGCGCCAGCGCCGTCACCTTGGCCGCCTCGGCCGAGACCACCTCTTTGGCCAAAGGGGACTCGGGCAAGACCGGCTTTGGGGGAAGCGCCTTGGCCGGCTTGGCGGGCGGGGACGGCTCGGTTGGCGAAGCGGCCGACGCGGTCGCGGCCGGTGGGGCGGCGCCGGGGGGCGCCTCGCCGTTCCCGCCCGCCGCCTCTTGCTCAAGGGCGGCCCAGCCGCCGGTGCTCAGCGCCCGATTGACCCGGCCGACCACCGGGCCGCCAACGCGGCGCGCGGCTTCAGGCGCGGCGGTTTGCCACTCGCGGGCGTCAACGCTGACCCGGTCGATATCGCCCGCCAGCACGGTGCCGTCGTCGGCCGTCAGCCTCCATACCGTCTCGATCTCGAGTCGCCCCTGGTCCGTCGCCGCTCCGGGCGCGGCGCGCAGGCGCAAGCTGAGATGATGACCAAGGCTGTCGCCGCCGCCGATCTCGGCGGGAATGCCCTGGTCGCGGAGCATCTCGGCGGTTTCCAAAGCGACCAGCCGATCCCAGGGCGCGGCCACCCCGGCCGCCGGTTCCACCGTCACCCCGGTTCCCGAACTGAGCGCGCTCAGCGGGTTGGGCGCGGCCAAGCCATTGGCGTCGCGGGCGAAGGGCCGGGGCACCTCGCCACATCCGCCAAGGATAACGACCAAACCGAGCACGAGACCACGGGCGACGGACAGGGAGGGGGCGGGGGACGGGGAGGCCGTGGAGGACAAGGGGGGCGGGCGTGACAAGGGAAAGCTCAGCGTTCCAGGGCAATGGCCGAAAGCATGCGGCCGTAATCGCTTTCCCCGCGCAGAACCGAGCGGCGATAGCTGAAAAAGCGCGCCTCCTCGCGGAGGGTGTCGCAAGGGGTGGGCATGACATCGGTCACGCCGACGCGGACCAGACGCTTGGCGACATAGCCGGGCAGATCGAACAGGAAATGCCCCTCGCGCCGGGCAGGGGCGAAGAACATTTGATTGGCTTCGTCCTCGGCCAGGAAAACCGCCGGAAATTCCGGCCCGACCTCATAGGAACGCTGAACGATGCACGGACCGATGCCAGCCAGGATATCGCGCCGCCGCGCGCCAAGCTTCTCCATCGCCGCCACCGTGTTATCGAGCACGCCGCCCAGCGCCCCGCGCCAGCCGGCATGGGCGGCGCCGATCACCTTGGCCTTGGGATCGACCAGCAACACCGGGGCGCAATCGGCGGTCAGGATGCCCAGCACCAGCCGTGGCACCTTGGTCACCATGCCATCGGCGGTGGGCGCGTCGTCGGGACGCCAGACGCGGGTGACCTCGATCACATCGGCGGTATGGCGCTGATTGAGGGTGACCAGGGCCTCGGGCGGCATTTCGATCTCGGCCAGCGCCTTTTCACGGTTCTGCCGCACCGCCTCGGGCTTGTCGCCCGAGCCCCGGCCGCAATTGAGTGACTTGTAAATCCCCTCCGAGACGCCCCGGTTACGGGTAAAAAAGCCGTGCCGGACATTGGTCAGGGCGTTCAACGAGGAAACGGTGATCATCGGGGCAATTATCCCTTGAAACGGGTGTCAGAATCCCGGAAGGCGGGCCATGCTTGGAGACCGCAGTCCCAAGACCTTAAATAAAGTGCCCATTTCCGAAGAATCAATCAGGCGACGGACGGCAAATCGTATCTCGCGCTTTTGGTCGGTAGCCGCATTGGCCATCAGAACACCGGCCCGCGCCTCCAATCCGAGCGATTGCAAGAACGGCCCTTGCTGAACGATGCCGTCCACCGCCGCCCCGGCGGCGGCGGCCACCCGGGCCATCGCCTGGAAATCGACATGGGCGGTCAGATCGACCGCCCCGGGGTTTTCAAGAACGGCGGCGAAGCGGTGACGGCGCAGGGCCTGCAGGCTGTCGCCCGGGGCGCTATGGGCCGGACCATAATCCAGGAACAACCCGGCCCCGCCATCGGCGGCCAGCCGCGCCGCCACCTGGGCGACCACCGCCTGGGCTTGCGGACAAACCTCGATCTCCTCGCCGACCCGCGCCTGCAGATGGGCCGGTTGGGCCAAGGGCGGTGGGTCGCCCAGCAAAGGTCCCTGGGTAAACGTCAGGGCGGGCCCCTCCCCGGCCAAGCCGACCAGCCGCTCGCGCCAGCCCTCGGCGTCGCGCAGATACTGGCGGATGGGCAGGGCATCTAGGAATTCATTGGCGAGCACGATCATCGGCCCCGACGGCACGGTGTCGAGGCGCTCGTGCCAGAAAACCGTCACGCCGCTGGCGCGCAGCTTTTGCTTCTGGCGGGCGCGCAGGCCGGGGCTGGTCTCCACCAGATGGACCGACAGGGCGCGGCGAAAAGCCGGGACCGGCGCCAGGGCGCGCAGGGCATCGGCCATCAGCGTGCCGCGCCCGGGCCCCAGTTCGACCAGATTGATCCGCTCGGGGCTGCCCATCGCCTGCCAGACCACCGCCGACCACAGGCCAAGCAGTTCACCAAAGATCTGGGTGCATTCCGGGGCGGTGATGAAATCGCCGCCGGCGCCAAGCACATCGCCCCGGGCGTAATACTCGCCCAGACAGGCCGCCATCCAGTCTTCGACCGGCAGCGGCCCGCTGCGCAGGCGGGCGATCAGCGCCTCGACTGCGGCGCCCGGGGGCCGGGACGGCTCAGCGCCCACCGGGAACCGCCAGCGGCTTGGCGCGGCGGGCCACCACGAAAACCACGATACCGGCCAGGATCATCGGCAGCGACAGAATCTGGCCCATGGTCACGCCCAGGGCCAGAAAGCCGATCTGGGCGTCGGGCTCGCGGAAGAATTCGGCGGTGATCCGCGACAGTCCATAGCCGATCAGGAACAGGCCGATGATCTGGCCGGGCTTGCGCGACAACGCCGTGAAACGCCACAGCAGACCGAGCAGGCAAAACAGCACCAGCCCCTCCAGCGTCGCCTCGTAAAGCTGGCTGGGATGGCGCGGCAAAGGGCCGCCATGGGGAAAGACCATCGCCCAGGGCACATCGGGGGCCGGACGGCCGAACAACTCGCCATTGATGAAATTGGCCAACCGGCCGAAGAACAGGCCGAGCGGCGCCACCAGGGCGACCAGATCGCCCACCCGGGCGACCGACAGCCTGCGGCTGCGGCAAAACAGCACGGTGGCGGTGATGACGCCGACCAACCCGCCGTGGAAGCTCATCCCGCCATGCCAGAGCATGGGGATTTCCAGGGGATTGGCCAGGAAATGGGCGGCGTTGTAGAACACCACATAGCCCAGACGCCCGCCCAGGATGGTGCCCAGCGTCGCCCAGACCAGAAGATCGTCGACGTCGGCGTCGCTCATCACCGGCGGCCGCGAGCGCCGCGACAAAAAGCGCGTGTACCACCAGCCGCCAAGCAGACCGACGATATAGGCCAGCGCGTACCAGCGGATGGCAAAGGGGCCGATCTCGACGAGAACCGGATCGATGGCCGGAAAGGGAAGAGCGAAAAGCATCAGCCGGGCGTCCCTGCGGTGTTGGGCCTGTGCGGTGTTGGGTGGCGCCCCTTCTAGACCATTTCGCGGCGCAAGGAAATCCGCTCGCCACCCATCGCCCGGTCGCGACCGAGGCTCAGGCCTTCAATTTGTAGCCGGTGCGGAACATCTGCCAGCACACCGCCGCCAGCACCACATTGAACCCGCCCACCACCACCAGCCCGGTGATCGGCATCGCCTGATCATGGCCGATGAAGCCAAAGCGGAAGCCGTCGATCATGTAGAAGAAGGGGTTGAGATGGGCAAGGAAGCGCAGGCTCTCGGGCAGGCGGTCGATGGTATAGAAGGTGCCCGACAGGAAGGACAGCGGGGTGACGATGAAATTGGTCACCGACGCCATATGGTCGAATTTATCGGCCCAGATGCCGGCGATCATCCCCAGAAGCGACAGCATCAGCGAGGCGGCGAAGGCGTGATAGACGATAAAGAAAACGCTATGGATATGCAGGGTGACGAAGGCCATCATGCCCAGGGCCACGAAGATCCCGACCATCACCCCCCGGGTCACGCCGCCCAGGGCATAGGCCAGGGTTAGTTCGGTGGCGTTGAGCGGCGGCATCAGCACATCGACGATATTGCCCTGGACCTTGGCGATGATCAGCGAGCTTGAGGTATTGGCGAAGGCGTTCTGAACCATCGCCATCATGATCAGTCCGGGCGCCAGGAATTCCATGAATCCCAAGCCGCCCTGCGCCGTCTGCGGCCCAACCGACAACGCGAAGATCGCCAGAAAGATCAGGGTGGTGACCAGCGGCGCGGCCAAAGTTTGCAGGTAGACCTTGAGGAAGCGGCGCACTTCCTTCAGATAGAGTTCCCACAGGCCAAGCCAGTTGACCGCCCCGATATGACGGGGTTGGGGGATGGAAAAGCCAGCGCTGGCGTCCTTCACGGGGATCGTTCCTTCTTATTGCGGCTTGGATTTGGCGGGACCGCCGGCCGGGCTGAAAACCGGCCCCTGGCGCCATCGCGCCGATCGCGACCCTTCCATTAGGGGGCGCGGCGGCGAAAAGCAAGGGAGACACCTTTTTGGCTACAGACTATTCGCAAGGCCGTCCCGTCGCCAAACCGGTCACTCCGGCCCGTCTCGAACGCATCGCCCTGTTCTATCTGGAGCGTTTTCCCGCCAGCACGGAAGGTCTACGCCGGGTGCTGATGCGCCGGGTCGAGCGCTCGGTCCGCGCCCATGACACCGATCGCGCGCAAGCCGCCACCTGGGTCGAGGCGGTGCTGACCCGCCTCCAGGCCTCGGGATTGCTTGATGACCGGGTTTTCGCCGAGGGCAAGGCCCGGGCCCTGTTCCGTCGCGGCGATCCGCCCGGGCTGATCCGCCGCGCCCTGACCGCCCGGGGAGTCGGCACTGAGGCCATCGACGCCGCCCTGGCCGAAGTCCTTGAACACAGCGAGGACCCCGAACACGAGGCGGCCCTGGCCTATTGCCGGCGCCGGCGCCTGGGCCCCTTCCGCCTTGATCCGGCCAGCCGCCCGGCCAACCACCGCAAGGATTTGGCCGCCCTCGCCCGTCACGGCTTCTCGCGCGCCGTCGCCCTGCGCGTCCTCGACCTGGACGATGACGGCGCCGGCGGCGAGGGAGGCTTAACGATTACTCCATCTTTTTGGGCGTAGCCTGGACGGGACCGGGGATGCGACACGATCCACCCCTCCCCCCCTTTTCGGCAAATGGAAACAGGGCGTCAGCATGACCGATGACCTATCCAGAACCATTATACAGCTCGCGGGAACGGTGCGCCTGGGTGGATCGGCCATCGAGCGCAATATCTTGTCGAGCATCCATTCCGCCAGCCAGAAGACCGGGGTCAGTTTCGCCTTCATGCTGGCCAAGGCCCGGCGTGAAAGCAACTTCCAGGCCGATGCCAGCAATGCGTCAAGCTCGGCCCAGGGCCTGTACCAGTTCACCCATCAAACCTGGCTGGAGCAGGTCAAGCTCCACGGCGCCGACTATGGCCTAGGCGATCTGGCGGCGCATATCATCCGCACGCCAAGCGGCCGCTATGACGTGGACAGCCCCGAGGTGCGCAAGCAGATCCTAGCCCTTCGCCACGATCCCGACACCTCGGCGGCGATGGCGGCGGAATACGCCAGCGACAACCGCCGCCTGCTGGCGGGGGCCCTGGGGCGGCCGGTGACCGATACCGATCTCTATTTGTCGCATTTCTTCGGACCCGGCGGCGCCATCGAGTTCCTGCGGGCGATGGACAGCCAGCCCAATGCGACCGGGGCCGAGGTGCTGCCCAAGGCGGCGCGGACCAATCCCGACACCTTCTATGCCGCCGATGGCCGGGCCCGGCCGTTAACGGAAATCTATGCGATCGTCGGTCACGGCATCGACAGCTCGATGCGGCGCTTCGCCGGGGCGGCGACGGCGGCGGCGATGAGCGGCAAGGTTCCGCTGGCCCCCGAGGCCAAGCCCGAGGGATTCCAGGTCGCGACCCTCGCCGAAGACATGGCCGGCGAGACCGCCACCGCCTCGGCGGTTCTCGGCGCCCCCCTTCCCCTCGAGACCAAACCGGCGTCCCCGGCGGCCGAGGATATCGGGCGGACGCGCCAAATCGCCGAGGCCACTCCGCCAAGGCCGATGGTCTTCAAGCCACTGGCCGAGGATATGAGCCGCCAGCCCGTCGCGCCGACGCCACCGACGCCGCCGGCCGAGATCCTGGTCGCCGAGGCGACGGTTCCTTCGCCCGCGCCGCCCGCCGCGCCGCCCGCCGCGCCGGTCGGGTCGGCCTATCGGGTTTCCGCCGCCGCCCGTTCCGCCGCCCTCGCCCGTGCCCAGGCGGCTCAAAGCGATCGCACGGTCGCCGGAGCCCGCAGCGATCAGGTGACCCCGGCCGCCGAGCGGTTGGTCGCGAGCACGACCGTCGAGCGGCTGGTCGCGAGCACGACCGTCGACCGGTCGGTCGCCGCCAGCCGGGGCACTCCGGCGCCCGGAACGACCCTGATGGCCAGCGCCTTTCCCAGCGAGGAGGACCGCGCCCTGGCGACGCGGGTTCTGGTGGCGACCGAGCGCGCCGGCTTGCGCCGCGAGATGGCCACCGCCGACATGGCCCATAGCGCCGCCCGGGTTTTCGCCGCCCTGGCCGCCGCCGACCTGCCGCCGGGATCGGCGACCCCGATCAGCGACTCCCTGGGCGAGGACGCCCTCGCCCATCAGGCCGCCCCCTCGGGCAGCCTGCCCCATCCCGATATGCTGGCCGATCTGATGCTCGCCGACGCCGCGGACAAACCCGACGACGCGCCCCTCGTCACCGCCGAGGCCACGACCCAGGCCCGCGAGACCCTTCCCGATGAAAGCTTGCCCGGCATCGACGCGACCAAGCCGCTGCCCGCCGTCCCGCCCCTGGGCACCACCACCTATTCGGTGCTGGCGGTGGTGGAAAGCTTCGATCCCACCCGTCACCTGACCGAGATCAGCGGCCAGATGCCCGGTCTGACCACGGCGCCCCACGTTATCCCGGTCCGGACCACCCCCGCCCCGGAAGCGACCGGCCGGGCGACCACGGCCGCCCTCGCCCCGCCGCCCGCCGCCCCCGGCCAGACCACCCTGGCCGCCTCCGAAGGACCGATTCTGCGCTGGCTGCGCACCATGACCGGCTAACTCCGAAAAGGTGGCGATCGGCGGACCATCCCACCATCAAAACGTCCCAATCCGCCGTCAGGATTGCCCTTCACCCTACGTCTTTCCCATCACGTCCCCCGAAAGGGGAGAGGTTGACAGGCAGAGGGACGGACCGCAGGTAGAAGCCAATCGCCGGTCTGTCCGAGGCGTCCCCCGGGACCGTTTCGTTTTCCAAAGAGTCGAGAGAGGGATCTTCCTCAATGCAAACTTCCATTCGCCTGCTGGGCACCGCCGCGGTGCTGTCACTGCTCGCCGCCTGCGCCTCGCATACCCCCGTGATCGATTATCGGACATCGAACAAAACCCAGGCCGAATACGAACGCGATCTGGCCGAATGCCAGTCCTATGCCGAAGATCGCGGCTGGGCCGGTGACGCCGCCGTCGGCACCCTGGGCGGTGGCGCCCTGGGCGCGGCGCTGGGCGCGGCGACGGGCATGATCGTCGGATCGCCGGGCACGGGCGCGGCGATGGGCGCGGCGATCGGCGGCGTCGGCGGTGGCGCCGGCGCCGGCGGCAATGCCGCCTATGAGCAAAAGCGCATCATCAACACCTGTATGAGCCGACGCGGCTACAACGTTCTCGAGTAGCCGAAAAGGGGGAACACCCCCCTTCCGCGTCTTGTTTCTTGTCATGAAAAAGGGATGCCCCAGTCCGGGCGTCCCTTTTTTCATGGGCGGAGACGGAGCCCGCCAGGGGAGCGGCGGCGTTTCATGCAAACGCCTCAAATCATGGCGTTTCGTCACGAAGGGGACCTCCCCTCTCCCGGCTAGCTATCTGTTTTGCTAGGTCATTTCCCTCTATAGGGGAAATTTCTTCAAAAAAACGATTCCGCTGGCGTTTCCGTACGCGTAAGGTATCGTCATATCGCATACCAGCCATACCGCTGGCGCAAACTATCGCACGTCCTGAAGAAGCCGGTTTTTCAAGCCGGCCGCGGAGCGCCCCGGTAGTCGGATCAGAGTCTAGTAATTTAGTCAGGCAGAAATCTGCGGGAGGGTGATTTGTCTCGGAACGTCTATGACCGGGTTCGCGCGAATCCGAAATTCCATGAGCTTTGTGCGAAGCGCGGCCGCTTCGCCTGGAGCCTCGCCATCATCATGCTGGTGATCTACTACGGCTTCGTCGTGGTCGTCGCCTTCTGGCCGACGTGGTTGGGGACCCCGCTGAGCAGCGGATCGGTCACCACGATTGGCATTCCCATCGGCCTTGGCGTCATCCTCTCGGCTTTCCTGCTGACCGGCATCTATGTGCGCCGGGCCAATAGCGAGTTCGACGAATTGACCCGCCAAATTGTCGAGGAGTCGAAATAAGTGATGGATCGTTTGCGCCATTCCCGAGCGGCGGCCGCCGCCTTTCTTGCCCCTCTCGCCTTTCCGGCCCTCGCCCTCGCCGCGCCCGCCGTGGAAGGCCCGGTGGAAAAGCAGGCGGTGAACGTAACCGCCATCGCCATGTTCGTGGCTTTCGTCATCGGCACGCTTTTCATCACCTATTGGGCGGCGCGCCGCACCAAATCGGCCAAAGACTTCTATGCCGCCGGCGGCGGCATCACCGGCTTCCAGAACGGCCTCGCCATCGCCGGCGACTACATGTCGGCGGCCTCGTTCCTCGGCATCGCCGGTCTGGTGTTCACCTCGGGCTTCGACGGGCTGATCTATTCGATCGGCTTCCTGGTGGGCTGGCCGGTGATCATGTTCCTGGTGGCCGAACGCCTGCGCAACCTTGGCAAATACACCTTCGCCGACGTCGCCTCGTTCCGCTTGGGCCAGGGACCGATCCGCTCGATGGCGGCTTCGGGCACGCTGGTCGTGGTCATCTTGTACCTGATCGCCCAGATGGTCGGCGCCGGCAAGCTGATCGAACTGCTGTTCGGCCTGGATTACTCCACCGCCGTGGTGCTGGTCGGTGTGCTGATGGTCTCCTATGTGATGTTCGGCGGCATGCTGGCCACCACCTGGGTGCAGATCATCAAGGCCGTGCTGCTGCTCTCGGGCGCCTCGTTCATGGCCATCATGGTTTTGGTGTCTTTCGGCTTCTCGCCCGAGGCCCTGTTCGCCAAGGCCGTCGAGGTCCACGCCAAGAAGACCCTGTTGATGGCCCCGGGCGGTTTGGTGTCCGATCCGATCGACGCCATTTCGCTGGGTATCGCCCTGATGTTCGGCACCGCCGGCCTTCCCCACATCCTGATGCGCTTCTTCACGGTGTCCGACGCCAAGGAAGCCCGTAAATCGGTGTTCTATGCCACCGGCTTCATCGGCTACTTCTATATCCTGACCTTCATCATCGGCTTCGGCGCCATCGTCATGGTGCTGAACCAGCCCGAATTCATGGCGGCCGACGGCAAGGGTATCGCCGGCGGATCCAACATGGCGGCCATCCATCTCGCCCATGCCGTGGGCGGCAACATCTTCCTCGGCTTCATTTCGGCCGTGGCCTTCGCCACCATCCTGGCCGTGGTGTCGGGGCTGACCCTGTCGGGCGCCTCGGCGGTGTCCCACGACCTTTACGCCTCGGTCTGGCGCAAGGGCCGGGTCTCGGAACGCGACGAAATCCGCGTCTCCAAGATCACCACCGTCGGCCTGGGCGTCGTCGCCATCCTTCTTGGCATCGCCTTTGAAAGCCAGAACATCGCCTTCATGGTCGGATTGGCCTTCGCCATCGCCGCCTCGGCCAACTTCCCGATCCTGTTCATGTCGATGTTCTGGAAAGGCCTGACCACGCGGGGCGCTTTCATTGGCGGCTTCGCCGGGCTGATCAGCGCCACGGTGCTGGTGATCCTTGGTCCGCCGATCTGGAAGACCGTGCTCGGCCACCCCGAAGCGATCTTCCCCTATTCCAACCCGGCGATCTTCTCGATGCCGCTGGCCTTCCTGGTGACGTGGCTGGTGTCCAAGGCCGACTCGTCGATGGGCAGCCGGTCGGAAGCCATCGCCTTCGAAGATCAATACGTGCGCTCGCAGACCGGCCTGGGCGCCGAAGGCGCGGCCGACCACTAAACCGCGGCGCGGCGGCCGCCCTTCCCAAGCCGAAGGGCGGCCGCCCCCCGAAAAAAGGATCCCCGATCCAACGATACCTGCTGTTTCAGCCCCCCGACGCCAGGACGCGCCGGGGGGTTTTCTTCAAGAGCGGCCGGCGCCGCGACCCGCCGAGGGGAACACACCATGGGAACCTTCGATTTCACCATCTCGCCCTTCGATCTTCTCGCCCCCGCCGAGCGCGACAAACTGCAAGGCGGCGCCGATATCGCCTATTTCACCGCCGGCGAGCGCCTGACCGGACCGGACCGGCCGGGGGATGCGCTTTTCGTGGTGATGAAGGGGCTGGTCGCCGAACGCGAGGGTGATGACCTGCTGACCGTGCATGGCGCGGGCGATTGCGTCGGCGCCCTGGCCCTGATCCACGGCACGCCAGCGCTGATCTGCGAGGCCCAGGAGGAAACCATCGCCCATGTCATCCCGCGCCAGTTGGTTTTGGATCTCTGCCGGAGCAACGCCGCCTTTGAGCGCTTCTTCGCCACCTCGCTTGGCGATCGTCTGGCCAGCCACGCCCAAACCCGGCATCTGCGCGGGGTCGCCGGGTTCATGGTGGCCAAGGTTGGCGAGGCCTATCTCCACCCGCCGATTTTCGTGTCCGGCACGCTGGGCCTGCGCGACGCCGCCTTGCTGATGAAGCGGCATCGGGCGACCAGCCTGCTGGTCACCGGCGCCGACGGCCGGGTGGGGGTGCTGTCGGGATCGGACCTGCGGGAATGGGCGATCATCCGCGAGCAACCCCTGAGCACCCCGGTCGAGGCCTGCGCCACCTTTGACACCGTCTTTGTCGATGTCGATGACTTCCTGTTCAATGCCCAGGTGCTGATGACCCGCCACGGCATCCGCCGCTTGCCGGTGCGCCGCGACGGCGCGGTGATCGGCGTGCTCGAAATGATCGATCTGCTGGGCTATATGTCCAGCCACGCCCATCTGGTGGCGCTGCGCATCGACCGCGCCGACACCCTGGACGATCTGGCCCTCGCCGCCCAGGCCCTCGATCCGCTGATCCAGGGGATGGGCGGATCGGGGGTGCGCCTGCGCGACGTGGCGCGCATGGTTTCGGATCTGTCGCGCAAACTCCAGCGCAAGCTGTTCTCCCTGATCGCCGATCCCGAAATCGCCCAAAGCTGCTGTCTGGTGGTCATGGGATCGGAGGGGCGGGGCGAACAACTGGCCAAGACCGACCAGGACAACGCCCTGATCATCAAGGATGGCATCGATCCCGAAAGCTTGCGCGGGCTGTGCAACCGGTTCACCGAGGCGATGCTGACCTTTGGCTATCCGCCGTGTCCCGGCGGCATGATGGTGTCCAATCCGGCCTGGGCGAAAAGCGAAAGCGCCCTGCGCGACGATGTCTATGGCTGGATCACCAGCCCCAGCGAGATCGGTTTTCTCAATCTGGCCGCCTTCATCGATGCCGAGGCGGTGGCCGGCGATGGCGCCATGCTCGCCCGCCTCAAAACCCTGCTCTTTGCCCGCCTGCGCGGCAACAGCGCCTTCCTCAGCCTGTTCGCCCGGCCGATCCTCGCCTTCGACACCCCGCTTGGCTTCTTCCATCAGTTGCTGATCGACCATGGATCGGCCGGCGGCGGCCTTGATGTCAAAAAGGGCGGCATCTTCCCGATCGTTCACGGGGTGCGGGCCCTGGCCCTGGAACACGCCATCACCGAGACCAGCACCTTCGACCGCATCGAAGCCCTGCGCGGCCTTGGCGCGCTCGACGACGGCGTCGCCACCGATCTGGTCGAAGCCCTGCAGGCGCTGATGGCCCTGCGGCTCGAGGCCCGCCTTGGCCGCTCGCCCCAGGACGGAGCGGTGGCCGACACCCTGATCCGCGCCGGCAGCCTGACCCGCTCCCAGCATACGGCGCTGCGTGACGCCCTGCTGATCGTCAAACGCTTCAAGGCCCTGCTGACCCACCATTTCCATCTTGAGTCGTTTTAAGGGACGCCGCCATGCTCAGCCGATTGCGCCGCGCCCTCGCCCGCCGCCGTCTCAAGGACCCTGCCTATGATTTCCTCTTCCACCCCGCCCCCGAGGGCGAGGTAGTCAGCGTCGATTGCGAAACCACCGGCCTTGACCGCCACAACGACGACATCATCACCCTGGCCGCCGTGCGGGTGCGCGGCAATCGGGTTCTGACCAGCCAGAAGCTTGATCTGGTGGTCAAACCCAGCCGACCGATCCGCCGCGACGCGGTCTGCATCCACCATCTGCGCGAGCAGGACGTCGAACGCGGCCTGGCCCCGCGCGAGGCGGTCGCCCGCTTCTTGCGTTTCGCCGGCTCACGCCCCCTGATCGGCTATTACCTGGAATTCGATGTCGCCCTCATCGACCGTCTGGTGCGGCCCTGGCTGGGCATCGGCCTGCCCAACCCGCGCATCGAGGTGTCGGAGATGTTCTACGACTGGCGCACCCGGGGGCGGGAGGAGCTTTATACCGGCACCGTCGATCTGCGCTTCGCCACCATCCTCGAAGCCCTCGACATCCCCCCCCTTCACAACCATGACGCCTTCGAAGACGCGGTGATGACCTCCCTGGCTTATCTCAAACTCCGCGCCCGGGCCGGCCGCCAGTCGCGCTGACCCGGGCCGGGATCAGGCGCTGCGGCGCAGGGTGGGAGTGGCCTGCCGGCGGCGCACGAAATGGGCCAGTTCGGTGTCATAGATGCGGATATGGGTCTCCCACCAACTGCCAAGCAGGCCCATCAGTTCAACCGCCGCCGTATCGGCGCCCCGGCGATAGGCCTCGAACAAGGCGTCGCTGCGTCCCAGGAAATGCTGGTGCTGACGGCGATGGGTCTCGGCCTGGGGGAAATTCACCGTCGCCATGAAGGCTTCCTCTTCGGCGAAATGCTCGATCGAATAGCGCTTCAACTCGCCGAAGGACGCTTCGAGGGCCGCCCCGGCCTCGCCCTGTTTGACATGGCCATAGACCGAATTAACCAGGGCCATCAATTTCCGGTGATCCTCGTCGACATGGGCGTCACCGGTCGCCAGATCGTCGCTCCAGGTGACCAGGGCGTGGTCCTCGCCATCGCCAAGGCGAATACCTTGCAGGAATTCGGCGACCTCGCCCTTCAGAACCTCGGCCTGATGGCCAAGATCGCGGCTGGCGCGCTCCATATCGCCGGCTTCGGAATTGGCTTCCTCGGCGGCGGCGCGCACCCGGCCGATGGCCGAGGACACGCGGTTGGTTCCGGTGGCCGCCTCATCGACATTGCGGGCGATTTCGCGGGTCGCCGCCCCCTGTTCCTCGACCGCCGCCGAAATTGACGCCGAAATCTCGTGAATCTCGCCGATCACCTTGCTGACATCGCGAATGGCCTCCACGCTGCGCGTCGTCGCCTCTTCGACATCGGCGATTCGGCCGGTAATGTCCTTGGTCGCCTTCTGGGTCTGATTGGCGAGGTTTTTCACCTCCTCCGCCACCACGGCGAATCCCTTGCCGGCATCGCCGGCGCGGGCAGCCTCGATCGTCGCGTTCAGGGCCAGAAGATTGGTTTGGCTGGCGATGTCAGAGATCAGTTTCACGATATCGGTGATCTGACCAACCCGCTCTTCCAACTCGGCGATGCCCTTGGTCGCCTCTCCCGTCTCTTCCACGGCGCGACGGGCAACGCCCGAAGACTGCTCGACCTGACGGGCGATTTCCTGAATCGAGGCCGAAAGCTCCTCGGCGGCGGAGGCGACGGTCTCGACATTGGCCGAGGCGTGCTCGGCCGAAGCCGCCACCTCATTGGCCTCGCTCATGGTGTCGCGCGCTCCATCGACCAAGCGGGTCGTCGTGCTGCGCACCGATTGATCGGCGCTGACCAGACCATCGAGCAGGCGGACCACCGTCATCTCGAAGGCGCGGATCTGCTCGTCGACCTGCTGGCGACGGATGTGCTTTTGCTCCTCTTCGTGCCGATGCTCCTCGGCCAGTCGCTTGGCATCGCGCAGGGTTTCGCGGAAGACCACCAGGGCGCCGGCCATCTCGCCAACCTCGTCGCGCCGCTGATCGGCCGTGGCTTCCCCGGGGATGGCCGTTTCAAGATCGCCCGACGCCATCTTGCGCATCCGCCCGGTCATCGCCACCAGCGGGCCGGCGATCCCGCGCCCGATGACCAGCGACAAGCCCAGCAAGACCGCAACCACGGCGGCGACCACGGCGGCGAAGATCAAGGCCTGACGGGTGAAGGCGGCCTCGACGTCATCGATGTAGATCCCCGAGCCGATGACCCAGTCCCATTGGGGCAGTCTGCGCACATAGCTGATCTTGGGACTGGCCGTTCCCTGGGCGCCGCGCTGCCACTCGTAGGCGAAAAAGCCGCTGCCCTGGCTGACGGCGAGTCGGGCCATCTCGGCGAACATCGCCGTGCCTTTGGCGTCCTTCACCCCGCTCATGTCCTTGCCCTCCATCTCCGGGGCAAGGGGATGCATCACCGATCGGCCTTTCGTATCAATGATGAAAAGATACTCGCCGCCATCGTAGCGGGCGCGGCGCAAGATCTCGATCGCCCCGGCCTGCGCCGCCTCGGACGTGATCGCCCCGCGCGCGGCGCGATCGGCCAGATCGGCGGTCTGACTGAAAGCCAGATCGACGATCGCCCGCACCTTGGCCCGGCGGTCCTCCATCATGACATCATGGACCTGGGACAGGGCCAGAATGGCGGTGGCTCCGATCCCCAAAAGGGATACCAGAACCAATGCGAACAGCTTTCGCGATACCGGGAGACGGTCGAGGATCATGATCTTGTCCGAAATGACTTGAAAGGGATAAGGCAAGCGCTCCCGGAGGAGGGAGGGCTTTTTTCTACATACCAAAGACCACCATGTCTGTTGTCAGACATAATGCGCCCAATGGGGTTGTCATACTACTGAGGCTTTGGTCTAGAGCCCCAAGCGGAAATGAAAAAAATCCGGCTTTCCCCGCTATCGGCGCCTGGAAATATTGGATTTAGATAAAATTCGCCCGTTTTTTAGGGAACTTCCCTCGTCGTCGGGACTTTAATCGGGGTCCTTGGGACGAAACCTGTTGCGGTCCGTCCTTCTTAACACCCCTTTTTCGTCAATGCGAGCTTGGCTTGGGCGCTTTTAAGCGATAGCTCAAGCGATGGAGAAAACGGCGCGTCCCTTCCGCAGGGGCGATCCGCCGCCGCCCGCCGTTTCGCACAAGCTTTACCCCTATTGTTTCGGCTTTCTCCGAACGTATATAGCCACAGCGAATTTTCAGACGATCCGCCCTATAGGATATACCCGATGACCCTTGAGACGATCAGTTCCCTCCTGCCGATGTCCGCGGCGGGATTGGCAGCGGTCGTCTCCGCTCTCGCCGCCCTTGGTCTTGGCCTGGGGCTGTGGTGCGCCCGTCATCGCCTGCGTTTGCTGACGGCGGCGCTGGAGGCCTCGGGCTGCGGCCTGATCACCATCGAGGGGGGAACGCGGGTTTTCCAGGCGAACCGCCAGGCGGCCCGGCTTCTTGGTCGCCCCGAAGGACTCGCCCGCGACACCCAGGCGCGCAAGCTGTTTGGCGGCACCTTGACCGCCGCCGTGCAAGGCCCGGGCGATGGCCAACCGGTCCGCGGCACGGCCCACCGCCCCGATCATGGCTGGTTTCCGGCCACGCTTCAGTCCCTGGGCCCCTGCGGCGGCTTCGCCCGCCAGCGCCGCCTGTGGCTGTTGCGCGATCTGAGCGACGCCCAGGAACTTGAACGCCTGCGCGAAACCGAGGAACGGTTCAACGCCTCCCAACGCTTCGGCCGCATTGGGGTCTGGGACTGGAATACCGAGACCAACGAAGTCTTTTGGTCCGAAGAGGTCTTTCCGATGTTCGGCTTCACCCCGGCCGAGATCACCCCCACCTACGACCTATTCATCGCCATGGTCCATCCCGACGATTTTGTCGCCTTAACCGATTCGGAACGAGCCTGCCTGTCGGGAACGACCCTTCATGATCAGGAATACCGCGTGATCTGGCGCGACGGGTCGGTCCACTGGATCCGCGAGACCGCCGATGTCTTGCGCGAGTCCGACGGCACACCGCGCCGCATGGTCGGGGTTATCCGCGAGGTCACCGAAGAAAAGGAGGCCCAGCGCCAAGCGTTGCGCATCGCCATGCTTGATCCGCTGACCGGCCTGCCCAACCGCGCGACCTTCCTTGAGCGCCTGGAGGCCGACCTGGGTCAGGTCGATGAGACCGGCGTCGCCGTTCCCCTGGCCCTGGCCTTCATCGACCTCGATGATTTCAAGCCGATCAACGACACCTATGGCCACCTGATGGGCGACCGGGTGTTGATGACGATTGCCAAGCGTCTGAGCGAGGCGGTGCGCCCCCAGGACATGGTGGCCAGGGTCGGCGGCGACGAGTTCGTCGCCCTGTTGCGCGGCTGCCGGGATGGCGCCCGGGCGCGGACGGTGGCCGCCAGGTTGCTTGACGCGGTCACGGCGCCCGTCAGCATCGACACCGTGATCCACAGGGTCCGCGCCAGCATCGGCATCAGCCTTTACCCCTCGCTGGTTTCCACCGGCGACGACCTGATCGCCACCGCCGATCAGGCGATGTACGTGGCCAAACGCGCCGGCGGCGATCCCATCCGTCTTCACGGGGAATAAAACGGCGGCCCCGCCCAAGAAGGGGCTTCCCTCTCTTTTTAGCGCAGGCGCGAGTGACCGCCACGCCACCGCAGGGCCAGATCGCCAAGATGGGCGATCAGCCCAAGGCTCAGCCACAGGGCGGTTTCCGTCCAGGGCGCGCCGGTCAGCGCCGAGCGCAGGGCGATCATCAGCGCCGCCCCGGCGGCGATAACCCCCAGCAGCTGGCGCGGCGCGATCCCCCGGCCGGTCAGCCGATGCCAGAACACCAGGGCGACGACTTCGAGGATCATCAAAACGAGGATGGCGTCGATCACGCGCCCCGTCGCAAACAGGCTTTCCACAGCGGCGCTCCCTTGCTGCCGGACGAAGACCAGGACCCGGGCGACGGCCCAGCGGGCGCCGCGTCCCATCACACCGCGCGAAGCGGTCCCCTCAAGACTTGGCGATGCCGATCAGATGGGCGACATCCTTGAAGAAAATCCGCATGTAAGCCCCCATGTTGCCGCGCGCCAGATCCTTGGTCAGATAGGATTGCCAGACCAGACGCTGGACGTCGCGATCGGCGCAGATGGCAACGAAACTCTCGCGCCAGCGGTCGCTGCGGTACCAGAAGCGCTGGAGCAGGCCAAGCGACCAAAACGTCTTGCCATGGGCCTTGAGAAACCGGCGGCGAACCTGGGCCAGGGCGGCGGGACCGGCGCCGGCCAAAGCCTCGCCAAGCGCCTCGGCCGCCATCTTGCCGCTGGCCATGGCGTAATAGATCCCCTCGCCCGAAGCCGGGGCGACCACCCCGGCGGCATCGCCGATCAGCACGACATCGCGGCCGTTATCCCAGCGCTTGCGCGGCCGCAACGGAATGGGAGCGCCTTCGCGCCGCACCACCTCCAGTCCGTCCAATCCGGCTTCCCGGCGCAGCAGGGCGACAGCCTCGCGCAACGAGAAGCCTTTGACCGCCGTTCCCGACCCGATGCTTAACGTCTCGCCATGGGGAAAGATCCAGCCGTAGAAATCGGGCGAGATGTCGCCGCGATAAATCACATCGCAGCGCGCCGGGTCATAGGCCGGCCCCGCCGCCGTCGCGGGTGTCGGAGCACTGGCCGCGGGCGCGGCCGGGGCGCGGATGATTTCGTGATAGGCGGCGACGCAGGGCGGCGCGGCGCCGGCAACGGCGAGGGCAGCGACTTTCGAGCGCGCGCCATCGGCGCCAACCACATAGCGCGCCACGATCCTATTGGCCACCGCCGCCCCCTCGGGGCGCCAAAGCACCACCAGCGCGCCGTCCTCCTGGCGATCAAAGCCCTCGAAGCGGCCATGCAGGCGGCAGGCGCCGGCCTGATGGGCGCGGGCGCGCAGCCAGGGATCGAAAACGGCGCGATCGACCATCGACACCACCGCGCCGGTGATCGGCATATCGACCACCCGGCCCGAGGGCGCCAGGGCGCGGGCACCGCTGACCTGGGCGCAGGGCAGATCATCGGGGATGGCGAATTCGCTCATCAGCCGGGGGGGAATGGCGCCGCCACAGGGCTTGGGCCGGCCTTCGGGATCAAGCAGGGCGACACGCCGACCGGCCCGCGCCAGATCGGTCGCCGCCGTCGCCCCGGCCGGACCACCACCGACGACGACCACATCGAAGACCTCGGCCGGCGTTTGCGTGGCGACGACGGCGTCCATCACGGCCGCCCGGACTGGGGCAGCAGACGACCGCCGCTTTCATCCTCGCGCCGCGCCAGCCCCCGGCCAACCCGCGCCGCCAGCACCGCCGAAACGACGAACAGCACCGACTCGATGCCAAAGACGCTGGCATAGGCCACGGCCGGCGAGCCGAAGAGCGCGCGGGCCAGATCGGCCGCCGCCGTTCCCAGAAAACCGCCAAGACCGCCGGCGATCGCCTGGGCGGCGCCCCACAACCCCATGCGCAGGCCGGTGCGCCCCGGCGTTCCCTTGGCTGCCAGCCCCATCATCGAGCCGACGGCGGCGATGGCGAACAGACCGTTGGTCAGGCCAAGGGCGAAAACGGTTTCGCGCAGGGGCCAGTCGCCGCCAACCCGCGCCGCCACCACCAGGGCCGCCAGGGCCATGGCCGAGGTCAGGCAGCCGATGACGGTCCACAGCTTGAGCGAGCCGAAGATCGATCGCTTGCCCAAGGCCCCCATCACGCCGACGATCAACATGCCCAGGAACACCCCGCCATGCTGGATGCCGGCCAGACTGGTCGATTCGCCCGGCGTCAGGCCGAAGACCGCGCCGGCGAAGGGTTCAAGAATCAGGTCCTGGGCGCTATAGGCCAGCATCGAAACGAAGATGAAGATGGCGAACTGGCGGGTTTCCCCCTCGCCCCAGACCAGCCGCAGGGCGTCGCGGAAGGGCACCTTCACCCGCTCGGTCTGCGGGGCGGCTCCGGCCAGCAAGCGGCGCTCCACCCCCCAAAGGGCAAGCACGGTCACGAGAACGGCAAGGCCGGCGACCACCGCCGTCAGCCCGACCAGCCGGGTCGGCGTATAGGGATCAAGGAAAGGCCCGGCGGTTCCGGCGGTGATGGCGAAACCGGCGATCATCATCATCCAGACGATGGTCGCCGCCGGAGCGCGCCGACGATCGTCAACGCCGCCGGCGACCATCGCCAACAACGAGGTGCCGCAGGCGCCGACGCCAATGCCGATCAGCAGGAAGGCGGGAACGCAAAGGATCAGACCGGCGGTGGGATTGCTGCCGATCCAGGCGGTGGCGACGGCGGCCAGGATGCCGCCGGTGGCCAGAACAAGCATGCCGCCGATGATCCATGGCGTGCGCCGCCCCTGGCGATCCGATCCCCAGCCCCAGCGCGGCCGCAGAAACTGCAGGCTTTGATGGAAGGTGACCAGGGCCCCGGGAACCAGGGCGGGCAGCAGCAACTCGACCACCATGATGCGGTTCAGGGTCGAGGTGACAAGAACGACGATGGCGCCCAGCGCCGCCTGGACCAGCCCTAAGCGAACGATGCCCAGCCAGCTCAGACCCGGCGACGCCACGACCGCGCTCATGGGGCCGCCCCGATCAACGGCGCCAGTTCGACCGCCCCGATCAGCGGGGCGAGAGCAAAGGCGCTGACCATCATGCCGATGACATAGAGCGTGGTGCCGGTGGCGTTATACCAGGGGGCCAGTTCGCGCGGACGCTTGAGCAGGCGGGCCATCAGCACGAATTGGGCGAGCAGCAGCAGGCCGACGGCGCCAGCGTGATAGGGGCGGTCCCAGGAGGCGACCAGCCCGATCACCACCATCTGCGGCACGGCCATCACCGCACAGGCCAGACGGGCGGCGGGAGCGACGCCGAGCTGGACGGGCAGCGAGCGCACGCCCATGCGGATATCGCCTTCCACCGCCTTGAAATCATTAAGCGTCATGATGCCATGGGCACCGATGCTATAAAGCACGGCCAGCAGGACGATCCGCGTATCGGGCAGGGCGCCGGCGATCACGGCGGCGCCGGTGAACCACGGCAACCCCTCGTAGCACAGGCCGACGGCCGAATTGCCCCACCAGCCATTGCCCTTCAGGCGAAAGGGCGGCGCGCTATAGGCCCAGGCCAGGGCCAGCCCGAAGATCGCCGCGCCGAAAACCCAGGGACCAAGCACCCAGGCGACGGCCAGCGACAGCACCGTCCAACCGATGGCGATATAAAGACCGACCCGCCCGGGAATCCGTCCGGAGGGAATCGGCCGGTCGGGCTCGTTGATGGCGTCGACATGGCGGTCGAACCAGTCGTTGACCGCCTGACTGGTGCCGCAGACCAGCGGTCCGCAGAGCAGCACGCCAAGGGCGATCACCGGCCAACGGTCCCAGACCGGAAGACCCGAGGAAATCAGCCCGCAGCCGAACGCCCACATCGGAGCGAACCACGTAATCGGTTTAAGGAGCTGCACATAGGGCAGAACTGCGGTCCGTTGCATGGCTTGACCATAGGTTTGACAGAAAAGATCGTCAATTATAATTGACACTTAGGGATGAGGCGCGCGGGCCATCCCCCTCGGATTCACTCCTCGCGATCACCATCAAGATCGCCGATGCCGTGACGGCGCAGCTTGACGTAAAGGCTTTGCCGGCTCAAGCCCAGCATTTCGGCGGCCGAGGCCCGGTTGTCGCCGGTCAGTTCCAAGGCGGCCTGAATGCACAGGCGCTCGATGATGTCGTTGGTGTCGCGGATGATATCCTTCAGCGGCACCCGGCCCACCAGATCGGCCAGATGGTCGACCGAGCGGGTGAAATCGCCGCCGCCCTTCTGATCGGGGTCGTGGCGCTGGCTGACATCGCGGATGACGAAGCCCAGGCAGGGCTGCTCGGCCAGCGGCGCCGAAACCGCCGAAATCTCCACATCGGCCACCGATCCGTATTCCCCCTGCAAGGTGGTGTTCATCAGGGTGACCAGATCCATGTCGCGCAGATTGACCAGCAGGCTGTTGAACTCCATGCCGGCCCGCCCGAGGAAACGCCCGAGAAACTGGCCACGCGCCTGTTCCTGGGTGGCCAATTGGGCCAGATCGAGGAAACTGGCGTTGGCCGTCAGGATGCGTCCGTCGAGGTCGGTGACGACGAAACCATCGGGCATCGCCTCGACGGCGTCGAGCACCATGAACTTCGCCGGCGGCACGCCGTTGGTTTCGCGATCCCCGGCCTGGGGGGTCAGCCGCACCAGGAACTGGGTCGCCCGCTCCTGACGGAACAGGGCGGCGGAAACCAGCACCGCCCGGCTGCTCTCGGCCAGGGTGGCGACCACCGGATCGCCGGTGCCAATGGTCCGCACCCCGGCCAGCAGGGTTTCGATTTCCTGCGTGCTGGGCTGGGAGAAGCCAAAGGGGAAGGCCCGGCCAACGATATGGCGGGCGGTCTCGCCAAACAGCGACAGGGCGGCGGGATTGGCCTCGACCACCCGGCGGCTGGCGCCATCGATGAACAAAACCGCCTCGGTCGTCAGCTTGAACAGCAGCCGATAGCGGGTCTCCATGTGGCGCAGGCGGGCATAATGGCGCTCGAGCGAATGCTGGGCGTTGATCAGACGCTGCTGCAAGGTGGCGACCGAGCGCATGTCGCGGCCAAGGGCGACGATCTGTCCATGCCCGCCCGGACGCACGGTGGCATAGAGCACCGGAAACTCGACGCCGGTTTCGGTCAGGTGCATGACCTGCCGCCATTTCGTCGGATCGACGGCATCGGGCTTGCGCAGCATGGCCTCGACCTTGGGCCGGCTTTCCGCGCTGACCGTTTCGGCCCAAGGCCGGCCAAGCCAATCCTTGCGCCGAACCGGCAGACTGCCATCACCGCCCAGCGCGATATCCCGAATGACGCCCTCCTGGTCGATCACCAGGGTGACATCGGTCGCCGTTGTGACAAGGGTTACCGCAGTCTCGGGATCGAGACCTTCAAGGACGATTTCCGGGTCGCGCAACTGTTTCACAATATCAGTTCTAAGGAGTAAGGCCGGCGATGGACCGCGCGTCGAAAAGCGCTCGGCAACCGTCGCGTCGGCGTGTTTTCACCGGTGGAGGTGGTAAGGGGACCGTCTACACCCATTAAATCCCCCATCACAAGGATTGTCAGACCGCTTTTGTCGGAATTCCCGACCGGCGACCGAATGATGACAAATCAAAGCGCAAGCGCCGCGTTCGAATCGCTTCGAACAATCCCATAAAGATTGGTCTTCGTCTGGAAATCGCCCTCACGGGCGACGAATTCCCCTTTTGGCGGCCTCCCAGTTTTAGGAAACCACAAAATACACTCCGCTGCGGGGTACAAAGCCGCAGTGGTACCCTATTAATCCCCCGCGATGCCGGTCTCGGCGCCGGTCCCGGCCGCTGAGGACGCCCGCCACGACGGAACACCCTGGACCCGAACCCGCAACCGGAACGGGCCCAAGGCCCGTTCCTTCCGTGGTCGCTCGTCATCGTCTCGGGAAAAACCGACTGTCGCCCGCCCCCGCGGCCAACGGCTTTCCCCGAAAGCCTTATCCAAATCAAGCACCGCGGAGCCCCTCCGCGGCCTACCTGCAAAGACGGTCCCCCTTCCGGCGGACCCGGACGCCATCCCCTGGCGTCCCTCCCGGACGCCATCCCTCGGCGTCCCTCCCGGACAACGCCCGATCAGGCCCCCATAGACCGACGCATCGGGGCGGCGATCGCGGCGTCGCTGACCCGGCGGCGGGGCATCGTCCCGTCGTCGATCCAGCGTTTAATCTCACGCGCCACCAGTTGCACGTTCATCAGACCGATGGTGACGTCAACGAAGGCGATCTTATCGGCCGCGCCCATTTCCCGCAGACAGCGGGCGGCGGGCATCAGCAGGCGCTGATAGACCGAATCCAGCGGCATGCCCCGGAGAACCCGGCGCTCCACCTCGGACAGAACGGTGTCGATATCCTCGCCCAAAATCATCCGGGCAAAGACCTCGACATCGCGCGACTCCGCCGACGCCTCGGCTTCCTTGCGGGTATCCTGAACGGGAACCCCATGAAGCAAAAGAAGACGCGGAATAATCTCGTTCTCGATCACCTTGAACAGGGACTGACGACTATCGCCCCGTCCATCGCGCCCCCCCAGGCGCTGTTCTTTGGCCGGCGAAGCCACTTTTCCTGGCCGCCGGCGGGTCCATACCGACTCTGCTTCGACCAATTGCCCGGAGAAACTCATGCGCGATCTCCCATTCGACGCATAATAACCCGACCGACCGCTTAACCCGATCGGGCAAGGACGCCTCCCGCTGGAGCGCCAGACCCGAAGACCGCCTCCGTCCCGGATCATTGCGCCCAATTTGCTTCCCGGTCCCCGCCTCAGGGATCGACTGCAAACTTCCGAACCTTAAAAAAAGTGCGGGATTGAATTTACCGTACCGCGAGATCGACTCAGAGGCAAGCTTTGGACGCATCGCAGCAACAACCTCTCGGAACGGGAGAAACCGCCAGGGGAGGGTCGTCAATCCTGGTTTACGTCATGTTTGATTGACACATGGGAGCCTGCGGCCCTATGCTTCGGCCATAGGGCAAAGCGCAGGAGGAACGTGATGCGACACCTGGAATCCCAAGCGCTGGATAGGCACGCCTCCGCGGTTTCGGGTCGAAACGCCGACCCCGAGACGGGATTTGCCCTTACGCTGGGCCGGCTTGGCCGGCTTTTGGGTTCGCTCAACATCGACAGGATGATCGCCACGGTCGACGGATGTCCGTGGTCTGCCCATGCGGGAGTTCTTTGTGTGCACCGGCCCCATCTGACCCCCTCCGCGTCCCGTTCGCAAGCCGCACGGACTCCGTCCAAGGCCCTTTATACCGCCGAGGAGCGCGCGCGCCGCGACCGCTCGCCCTGGACCGTGGTCCAGGGCATTCTGGCGCCGGTGCAGTTCCTGGTGTTTCTGGTCAGCCTGTATTTCGTCTTGCGCTATCTGGCGACGGGCGCCGGCCTGGAGATCGCCAACGCCTCGGTGGTGGTGAAGACCCTGGTTCTCTATACGATCATGATCACCGGATCGATCTGGGAGAAGGTCGTCTTCGGCCGCTGGCTGTTCGCCCCCGTCTTCTTCTGGGAAGACGTGGTCAGCATGCTGGTTCTGGCCTTGCACACCAGCTATCTGGTCGCCCTGCTGGCCGGCGGACTCGCCCCCGCCCAGATGATGACGCTGGCTTTGGCCGCCTATGCCGCCTATGTCGTCAACGCCGCCCAATTCGTCATCAAGCTGCGCGCGGCGCGGCGTGGCGGCGTGGCCCTGGCCGAGGGCGCGCAATGACCTGCCGCCCCGCCCTGTCCGACTCCCACCCGCCCGAGCCGGGGACGCCTTCGTCCCCGAGCTTTGGTGTTTGCGGGGATCGTCCCTTGCTGCGCGAACGCGGCCAGCACGAGGTTTTCTGCGGCTTGGCCGGCATCATCTGGCTGCACCGCAAGATCCAGGACGCGTTCTTTCTGATCATCGGCTCGCGCACCTGCGCCCATCTGATGCAGTCGGCCGCCGGGGTGATGATCTTCGCCGAACCGCGATTCGCCACCGCCGTTCTTGAGGAGCAGGACCTCGCCGGTCTGGCCGACGCCCAGGACGAGATCGACCGCGTGGTCGCCCGCCTGCTCGAGCGCCGGCCCGACATCCGCCTGCTGTTCCTGGTGGGATCGTGCCCCTCGGAAGTCATCAAGATCGACCTGCAGCGCGCCGCCCTGCGCCTGAGCAAGGTCCACGGCGCCCGCACCCGCGTCGTCAGCTATTCGGGCAGCGGCCTGGAGACCACCTTCACCCAGGGTGAGGACGCCTGTCTGGCCGCCCTGGTGCCCGATCTGCCGAGCGCCGCCGCCGACGAGGCCCCCGATCTGCTGGTGGTCGGCACCCTGCCCGATGTCGTCGAGGATCAGTTCGGCCGCCTGTTCGCCGAAATGGGCATCGCCCGCACCGCCTTCTTGCCGCCCCGGCGCTCCACCGCCCTGCCGGCCATCGGCCCCAAGACCCGCTTCCTGCTCGCCCAGCCGTTCCTGGGCGACACGGCGCGCTGCCTGGAGGCCCGCGGCGCCCGCCGGCTCGCCGCCCCCTTCCCCTTCGGAGTCGAGGGCACCACCGGCTGGCTCGCCGCCGCCGCCCAGGCCTTCGGTGTCGATGACTTGACCTTCCGCCGGGTCACCGCCCCCGGCCGGGAACGCGCCGCCCGCGCCCTGGAACGCCAGCGGGCGACCCTGGAAGGCAAGCGCGTTTTCTTCTTCCCCGAGTCGCAGCTTGAAATCCCCCTGGCCCGCTTCCTGGTGCGCGAATTGGGCATGGAGGCCATCGAGATCGGCACCCCCTATCTGCACCGCGCCCATCTGGCCGAGGAACTGGCCCTGCTGCCGGCCACGGCCCTGCTGTCGGAGGGACAGGACGTCGATCGCCAACTCGATCGCTGCCGCGCCGCCCGCCCCGATCTGGTGGTTTGCGGCCTGGGTCTGGCCAATCCGCTCGAAGCCGAGGGGATCACCACCAAGTGGTCGATCGAACTGGTGTTCTCGCCGATCCACGGCTATGAGCAGGCCGGGGATCTCGCCGAGCTTTTCGCGCGCCCGTTGCTGCGCCGCGCGCTTTTGAAAGTTTAGGGCCATGCGCCTGACCGTCTGGACATATGAGGGTCCGCCCCAGGTGGGGGCGATGCGGGTCGCCACCGCCATGCGCGGCGTGCATTACGTCGTCCATGCGCCCCAGGGCGACAGCTACGCCGATTTGCTGTTCACGATGATCGAGCGGCGGCCCGGCCGGCCGGCCGTCAGCTACACCAGCTTCCAGGCCCGCGACCTGGGCACCGACACCGCCGCCCTGTTCAAGACCGCCGCCGCCGATGCCGTGGCCCGCTTCCAGCCCGAGGCGCTGCTCGTCGGCTCGTCGTGCACGGGCGAGCTGATCCAGGACGATCCCGGCGGTCTGGCCAAGGCGCTGGGGTTGTCGATCCCGGTCATCCCGCTGGAGCTGCCCTCTTATCAGCGCAAGGAAAACTGGGGCGCGGCCGAGACCTTCTATCGGCTGGTCCGCACCATGGCCGGCCCCGCCGCGCCGGCCCCGGGCACGCCCCGTGCGCCCCGCCCCGCCGGACAGCGGCCGCGATGTAATCTGTTGGGCCCGACGGCGCTTGGCTTTCGTCACCGCGACGATGTCCAGGCGGTGGTGGCCTTGCTGGGGCGCATGGGCGTCGATGTCGCCGTGGTCGCCCCGCTCGGCGCCAGCCCGGCCGATCTCGCCCGCCTGGGCGAGGCCGATTTCAACGTCGTGCTTTACCCGGAAATCGCCGATACGGCGGTGCGTTGGCTTGAGCGCGCCTTCGGCCAGCCCAGCGTGCGCACGGTGCCGATCGGCGTTGGCGCCACCCGCGCCTTCATCGCCGAGGTGGCGGCCGTCGCCGGCGTCGATCCGGCCCCGGCCCTGGCCGAAGAGTCCTTGCGCCTGCCCTGGTGGTCGCGCTCGGTCGATTCGACCTATCTGACGGGCAAGCGGGTTTTCATCTTCGGCGATGCCACCCATGCGGTGGCGGCGGCCCGGGTAGCGACCGAGGAGTTCGGCTTCGAGGTGGTCGGCCTGGGCACCTATGCCCGCGAATACGCCCGCGAGCTGCGCGCCTGCGCCGGCGCCCTCGGCCTCGAGGCGCTGATCACCGATGATTACCTCGATGTCGAGGCGGCGATCGCCGACGCCCATCCCGATCTGGTGCTGGGCACCCAGATGGAACGCCATATCGCCAAGCGCCTGGGCGTGCCCTGCGCGGTGATTTCGGCCCCCGTCCACGTTCAGGACTTTCCGGCCCGCACCGCGCCGCAGATGGGCTTCGACGGGGCGAACGTGCTGTTCGACACCTGGGTCCATCCCTTGATGATGGGCCTTGAGGAACATCTGCTGATGATGTTCCGCGACGATTTCGAATTCCACGGCGATGCCGCGCCCTCCCATCTCAGCGCCCATCGCCCCACCGGCGAAGCCGTCGGCGACGCCGTCGGCGAACCACCCGCCGCCCCCCGCGACCAGGCCGCCCCGGCGGCCACCCTTGACGGATCCGCCGCCCAAAGCGATCCGGCCAGGACGACGCCTCCGGGCGCCCCGTCCTGGGAAGACAGTGCCGAAAAGGAACTTCGCAAGGTCCCGTTCTTCGTCCGCGGCAAAGCCCGCCGTAACACGGAACGCTTCGCCGCCGAACGCGGCTTGGCCTCCATTTCAGTCGAAACGCTCTATGATGCAAAAGCACACTTCGGCCGCTGACACCCCCGTGAGGGTGGTGATCCTTACCCTGGACGGTCATCTGTCCAGCGCCGTTCACCGTGCGTGGCGCTCGCTGGATCGGGAGATGCCCGGGCTAACGCTGAGCCTGCACAGTGCCGTCGACTGGGTGAGCAACCCCGACGCCCTGGCGCGGTGCCTTGAGGACGTCGCCCGTGGCGACATCATCATCGTGACGATGCTCTTCATGGAGGAGCATATCCTGCCGGTGCTGCCGGCCCTTCAGGCGCGGCGCGACTCCTGCGACGCCATGGTCGGCTGCCTGGCCGCCGGCGAGATCATCCGCCTGACCCGCCTGGGCGGGTTCACCATGGATGGCGGCCAGCGCGGTCCCTTGGCCCTGCTCAAGCGCCTGCGCGGCGACAAGGGCAAGACGGCGAGCAGCGATTCGGGCGCCCAGCAGATGGCAATGCTGCGGCGGATCCCCAAGATCCTCAAGCTGATCCCGGGCAAGGCCCAGGATATCCGCGCCTATTTCCTGACTTTGCAATACTGGCTGGCCGGTTCGGACGAGAACGTCGCCAATATGGTGCGTCATCTGGTCGGCCGTTACGCCAGTGGTCCGCGCGCCGCTTTGCGCGGGCAGTTCAAGGCGGTCGCCGCCACCGAATATCCCGACATGGGGCTTTATCACCCGGACCTGCCCGGACGGGTGACCGAGCGCCTGGAACGCCTGCCCCGCCCGGTGAGCGCCGAGCGTGGCACGGTCGGGCTTCTGGTGATGCGCGCCTATATCCTGGCCGGCAACACCGCCCATTACGACGGGGTGATCCGCGCCATGGAGGCCAAGGGCCTGCGGGTGGTGCCGGCCTTCGCCTGCGGTCTCGACGCCCGTTCGGCGGTGGAGACCTATTTCATGCGCGACGGCCGGGCGAGCGTCGACGCCGTGGTTTCGCTGACCGGCTTCTCGCTGGTCGGCGGCCCGGCCTATAACGACGCCCATGCCGCCGAAGAGACCCTGGCCAAGCTCGATGTGCCCTATCTCACGACCATGGCCGTGGAATTCCAGACCCTTGAGGAATGGGAAGCCTCCGAGCGCGGCTTGATGCCGGTGGAAGCCACGATGATGGTGGCGATTCCCGAACTCGACGGGGCGACGGCGCCGATGGTCTTCGGCGGCCGCTCCGACGACGAGTCCTCGCCGAGCGGCGGACCCGGCGGACACGAAATGCGCGCCCATCCCGAACGGGTTCAGGCCCTGGCCGCCCGCGTCGCCCGACTGGTCGCCCTGCGCCGGGCCAAGCGGGCCGAGCGGCGGGTCGCCATCGTTTTGTTCAACTTCCCGCCCAATGCCGGGGCCACCGGCACCGCCGCCTATCTGTCGGTCTACGCCTCGCTGCTCAACACCCTGCGCGCCCTCAAGGCCGAGGGCTATACCCTGGACGTTCCCGAAGACGAGGATACCCTGCGCAAGGCGATCCTCGGCGGCAACGCCCAGCAGTTGGGCACGCCGGCCAATGTCCATGCCCGCATTCCGGTCGATGACCATGTGGCGCGCGAGACCCATCTCGCCGAGATCGAGGCGGCCTGGGGCCCGGCGCCGGGTCGCGAGCTGACCGATGGCGCCGATCTGTTCATCCTCGGCGTGCGTTTTGGCAATGTCTTCATCGGGATCCAGCCGGCCTTCGGCTATGAGGGCGACCCGATGCGGCTGCTGTTCGAACACGGCTTCGCCCCGACCCACGCCTTCAACGCCTTTTACCGCTGGCTGCGCGAGGATTTCTCCGCCCATGCCGTGGTTCATTTCGGCATGCACGGCGCGGTGGAATTCATGCCGGGCAAACAGGCCGGACTGTCGGCCGCCTGCTGGCCCGAGCGGTTGATCGGCGATCTGCCTAATCTTTATCTCTATGCCGCCAACAACCCCTCGGAGGGTCTGCTGGCCAAGCGCCGCTCGGCGGCGACCCTGATCACCTATCTGACGCCGCCGGTGACCCAGGCCGGACTGCACCGCGGCCTGCTCGACCTCAAGGCTTCGCTCGAACGCTGGCGCGCCCTGCCGCCCGACGACGACGAACGCCTGCGCATGATCGAAATCATCCAGGCCCAGGCCGCCGATCTCGATCTGGTCAGCGCCGAACCGGCCTGGAGCGTCGAGGCCGCCCCGGAAGAGGCCGCCAAGCTGACCGCCGCCGTGCTCGAGCTTGAATACACCCTGATCCCCCACGGCATGCACGTGATCGGCGAGCCGGTCTCGGTCGAGGCGCGGGTCGATCTGCTGGGCGCCATCGCCGAGGCCTCCCATGGCCAACGCCCCGCCCCCGCCGCCCTTGAAGCCCTGGTCGGCGGACGGCCCCTCGCCCAGATTCTGGCCGCCGGGGCGATGGACAATACCGAAGCCAACCGGGCGCTGATCACCGAACTGACGGCCATGGACGGCCATCTCAAGGTCGATAGCGAACTGCCGGCGCTAATCCGCGGGCTCGACGGCCGCTTCATCCGCCCCGCTCCCGGCGGTGATCTGCTGCGCACCCCGGCGATCTTGCCGACCGGGCGCAATCTGCACGGCTTCGATCCCTTCCGCATCCCCAGCGCCTTCGCCGTCGCCGATGGCGCCCGGCAGGCCGACCGCATCCTGGCGCGCCATTGCGCCGACGGGAACCCTCTGCCCGAAACCATCGCCATGGTGCTGTGGGGAACCGACAACCTGAAAAGCGAGGGCGGGCCGATCGCCCAGGCCCTGGCGCTGATGGGCGCCAAGCCGCGCTTCGACGGCTATGGCCGGCTGACCGGGGCGGCGCTGGTGCCGCTGGCCGATTTGGGCCGGCCGCGTGTCGATGTGGTCTTCACCCTTTCGGGCATCTTCCGCGATCTGCTGCCCTTGCAGACCAAGCTGCTGGCCGAGGCGGCCCAATTGGCCGCCGCCGCCGATGAGCCGCCCGAGATGAACTACGTCCGCAAGCACAGCCTCGCCTATATGAAGACCCACGACTGCGACCTGGAAACCGCCTCGCTGCGGGTGTTCAGCAATGCCGATGGCGCCTATGGCTCCAACGTCAATCAGTTGATCGACAGCGGGCGCTGGGAGGACGAGGACGAACTGGCCGAGATCTTCACCCGGCGCAAGTGCTTCGCCTATGGCCGCGACGGCAAGGCCGCCCCCCAGGCGGCGCTGATGCAATCGATGCTGGCCGATGTGCAGATGGCCTATCAGAACCTCGAATCGGTGGAATTGGGGGTGACCTCGATCGACCACTATTTCGATACCCTGGGCGGCATCAGCCGCGCCGTCGGCCGGGCCAAGGGCACGACGATACCGGTCTATATCGGCGACCAGACCAAGGGCGAGGGCAAGGTTCGCACCCTGGCCGAGCAGGTTTCCCTTGAAACCCGCACGCGCGCCTTGAACCCCAAGTGGTACGAGGGCATGCTGGCCCATGGTTATGAAGGCGTGCGCCAGATCGAGGCCCATGTCACCAACACCATGGGCTGGTCGGCGACCACCGGTCAGGTGGCGCCCTGGGTTTATAAGCAGATCACCGAGACCTTCCTGCTCGACGAGGAAATGCGCAATCGTCTGGCGGAGCTTAACCCCACCGCCTCGGCTCGGGTGGCCCACCGCCTGATCGAAGCCCACGAACGCCAGTACTGGACCCCCGACGCCGAAATGCTCGAACAACTGCGCCGCGTCGGCGAGGAACTGGAAGACCGGCTGGAAAACGTATCGGAAGGGGTCGCGGCCTAACGGCCGCGGTCTCTCGTGTCAGGGAGTACGTAGCGTGTTCGACGAAACCATGCGCCAGCCGCCCGACGGCGAAGGCAGCGTCCAGGTTGAAATGGACCCGGCGCTGCACATCGAGACGGCCAAGGTCTTCGCCATCTATGGCAAGGGCGGTATCGGCAAGTCGACCACCTCGTCCAATCTGTCGGCGGCTTTTTCCAAGCTGGGCAAGCGGGTGGTGCAGATCGGCTGCGATCCCAAGCATGATTCCACCTTCACCCTGACCAAGCGTCTGGTGCCCACCGTCATCGACGTCCTGCAGGCCGTGCATTTCCATACCGAGGAACTCCGCGTCGAGGATTTCGTCTACGAGGGCTACAACGGCGTGATGTGCGTGGAAGCCGGCGGTCCACCGGCGGGCACCGGCTGCGGCGGCTATGTCGTCGGCCAGACCGTCAAGCTGCTCAAGGAGCATCACATCCTGGAAGACGCCGATGTGGTGGTCTTCGATGTGCTGGGCGACGTGGTCTGTGGCGGCTTCGCCACCCCCTTGCAACATGCCGAGCGAGCCCTGGTGGTCGCCGCCAATGACTTCGATTCGATCTTCGCGGCCAACCGCATCGCCGCGGCGATCCAGGCCAAGGCGAAGAATTACGACGTGCGCCTGGGCGGCATCATCGCCAATCGCAGCGTCGCCACCGACCAGATCGAGCGGTTCAATGCCCGCTCGGGTATGCGGACCCTGGCCCATTTCCCCGATCTCGACGTCATCCGGCGCTCCCGGCTCTGCAAGTCGACCCTGTTCGAGATGGAGCCATCGCCCGAACTCGCCGCCGTCCAGCAGGAATACCTGCGCCTGGCCGAGGCTCTGTGGGAGGGGGTCGAGCCCCTGACCGCGACGCCGTTGATAGACCGGGAAATCTTTGACCTTCTGGGGTTCGACTGATGCCCACGATGTCCTATCACACCCGCCGCGGCCAGCTTGAAACCTACTTCGACCGCACGGCGGCCGACGCTTGGAAGCGTCTGACCTCGGATGCCCCGGTGGGCAAGATCCGCGCCACCGTGCGCGCCGGGCGCGATTCCATGCGCGAAACCCTGCTGTCCTGGCTGCCCGACGATCTGAGCGGAACCCGCCTTCTCGACGCCGGCTGCGGCACCGGCTCGTTCGCCGTGGAGGCGGCGCGGCGCGGCGCCTCGGTCGTCGCCATCGATATCTCGCCGACCCTGATCGATCTGGCCCGCGAACGCGCCGCCGAGGTGACGGGTCCGGGACGCATCGAGTTCCGCGTCGGCGACATGCTCGACCCGGCCCTGGGCGAGTTCGACCATGTCGTCGCCATGGATTCGCTGATCCACTATCAGGCGGCCGATACGGTCCAGGTTCTGGAACGGCTGGCGGCGCGCACCTCCAAGACCATGGTCTTCACCTTCGCCCCGCGCACGCCGATGCTGTCGGTGATGCATGCGGTGGGCAAGCTGTTCCCGCGCGGCGACCGCGCTCCGGCCATCCAGCCGCTTGGCGAGAAAAGCTTCCGCTGGAAGATCGTCGGCGAGGCCGGTCTGGCCGATTGGTCGTTGGGGCGGACGCAGCGGGTGAAGTGCGGCTTCTACATTTCCCAGGCGCTGGAGCTTGTCCGGGCATGCGCGGATTGAACGCTTCCCTGGCGCGGCGATGGCTAAGCGTCGCGCCCCGGTTTCTGCCCTTCGCCGATGCGGCAACCAAGGAATTGCCGCTGGGTCGTTTGCTGCGCCTGTCGCTGTTCCAGGTGACGGTGGGCATGGCCGGCGTGCTGCTGACCGGAACCCTGAACCGGGTGATGATCGTCGAGCTGGGGGTTCCCACCTGGCTGGTCGCCGTCATGGTCGCCTTGCCGATTTTGTTCGCCCCCTTCCGGGTGTTGATCGGCTTCCGCTCCGACACCCATCGCTCGGTGCTGGGCTGGCGACGGGTGCCTTATATCTGGATGGGCACGCTGCTGCAGTTCGGCGGCTTCGCGGTCATGCCCTTCGCCCTGTTCGTCCTGGCCGGGGACACCGCCGCGCCGCTGCCGCCCGTGGTTGGCGAGCTGTGCGCCGGCGTCGCCTTTTTGCTGGTCGGGGCGGGCATCCACACCACCCAGACCGCCGGTCTGGCCCTGGCCACCGATCTGGCCCCGGAAGCCAGCCGCCCGCGCGTCGTCGCCCTGCTCTACGTCATGCTGTTGATCGGCATGACGGTCAGCAGCTTCGGCCTGGGCGCCTTGCTTGAGGATTTCAGTCCGCTGCGGCTGATCCAGGTGGTCCAGGGGGCGGCCGCGCTCACCTTGGTGCTCAATCTGGTCGCGCTGTGGAAGCAGGAGGCCCGCCAGCCCGCGCTGACCCGGCCCGATGCCCCGCGCCCGTCGTTTTCCCAGCGCTGGGGGGCCTTTTCGACCCGGGGGCGGCCGGCCCGGCTGCTCTGCGTGGTCGGCCTGGGCACCGCCGGCTTCACCATGCAGGACATCCTGCTTGAACCCTATGGCGGCGAGATCCTTCATCTCAGCGTCGGGGCGACGACCATGCTGACGGCGATGATGGCCACGGGAACGCTCGTCGGCTTCGCCTTGGCGGCCCGCGCCCTTGGACGCGGCGCCGAACCCCACCGGCTGGCGGCTTACGGGCTGCTCGCCGGGATCGCCGCCTTTTGCGCGGTGATCTTCTCGGGCCCTTTGGGCTCTCCGGTGCTGTTTCGCGCCGGCAGTCTTCTTATCGGCTTCGGCAGCGGCCTGTTTTCGGTGGGCACGCTGACCGCGGCGATGGCGCTGGCCGATGAAACGGTCAGCGGAATGGCGCTCGGCGCTTGGGGCGCCGTGCAGGCCACCGCGACCGGCGCGGCCGTTGCCCTTGGCGGCGGCTTGCGCGATGGCGTTTCCTCGTTGGCGGCCCATGGCCTGCTCGGCGAGGCCTTAACCACGGCCCATACGGGCTATGGTTTCGTTTATCTGGTAGAAGTTGTTTTGTTATTTACAACCTTGGCCATCATCGGCCCGCTCGTTCGTACGGCCGGACACCGCGCGTCCCAGTCTTCGGAAGGACGTTTCGGTTTGGCCGAGTTCCCAGGATAGCACGTCACCCTCAGGAGGCCTTCTCATGAATAAAGGCGACATTACCGGCTACATGGACGTTGCCCAGGTCGTTCTTTACGCGTTCTGGATCTTCTTTGCCGGCTTGATCATCTATTTGCGCCGGGAAGACCGCCGCGAAGGATATCCGCTGGAAGATGCCATCAGCGGCAAGATCAACTCCCTGCAGGGATTGGGCTCCGTTTTCAGCATCGCCCGTCCCAAGATCTTCAAGCTGAAGACCGGCGCCACCTATGCGGCCCCGAACTTCAAGCGCGATGCCGTCGCGATCAAAGCCACGCGCACCGCGCCGACCGCCGGCGCTCCCTTCGAGCCCACCGGCAACCCGATGACCGACGCCGTCGGTCCGGCCGCTTACGCGCTGCGTGACGAGCTGCCCGATCTGACCCTCGGTGGTCAGCCGGCCATCGTTCCGCTGCGTGTGGCCCCGACCTTCTCGGTCGCCGCCGAAGACACCGATCCGCGCGGCCTGCCCGTCGTCGACCGCAAGGGCGCGGTCGCCGGCAAGGTCACCGACCTGTGGATCGACCGTGCCAGCATCGCCATCCGTTATCTGGAAGTCGAGCTGGCCGCCACCCCGGGCCGCAAGGTTCTGCTGCCCTTCGCCGCCACGCGCATCAACGCCAAGACCAAGTCCAAGACGGTCACGGTGCAGTCGATTCTGGCCCGTCATTTTGCTAACGTTCCGACGATCGCCAAGACCGACAGCATCACCCGTCGTGAAGAAGACAAGGTCATGGCCTATTATTCCAGCGGTTACCTGTATTCCGACCGCGTGTAATTGGGGGATTGCCACATGGATGAGTACGATTCCGAACCGATCCGTGGACTGCCTGCGGATCTGCCGCCGGGCGAATTCATCCTGTGGCAGGGCGCGCCGACACGGCGCGCCCTTGCCCTCCGGGTGTTTCACATTCGGCTGATCGCGCTTTATTTCGCGATTCTGGTGGCGTGGAACGTGGCCTCGGCTTTGTATGACGGCCATCCGCTGCCCATGGTTCTGACCGCCGGGGCGGTCCCGCTGATCCCCGGAGCGATCGTTCTCGGCTTGATCTGGCTTTATGCCCATCTGATCGCCAAAACGACGCTTTACACCATCACCAGCAAACGTCTGGTCTTCCGCTTCGGCGTCGCCCTGCCGCGCGCCGTCAATATTCCCTTCAAGGTCATCGCCGGGGCCGGTCTCAAGACCTACCGCGATGGCACCGGCGACCTGCCGCTGACCCTGGCGGGCAAGGATCGCATGGCCTATCTGCACATCTGGCCCCATGCCCGCCCCTGGAGGGTGAATAAGCCCGAGCCGATGTTGCGCGGCATCGCCGACGCCACCGAGGTCGCCGAGACCCTGGCCGGCGCCCTCAAGGCCTATATGACCGATCCCGACCCGGTGCGTTTGACCGAGGTTTCCGGGGCCGAGATTTCCGGGGCTCCGGCGCCGACCGCCGATCTGGCCGGCTCGCCGGCCCGATGACACCCCAGGCCCCTTTCCGTATCAGTCAGGATTTTTCTTCATGAGCGCCGGCCACCGTGACCCCATATTCCCCCGTGGGCTCAAGATCGCCACCTTGGGACTGGTTCTGCTGACCTTCGGTCTCATCGGGTTCAGCCGTCTGACCGATGTCGGTCATTCGACCCTGCCGGCGGCCACGGCCGAGGGCAGCGCCTGGATCTCCTTCCTGCCGCGCGAGAACGGTGATGTGGCGGTGGTCGAGCGCGACAGCGCCCGCGAAATCGCCATCCTGGCCAGCGGCGACAATAATTTCGCCGTCGGCATGTTGCGCGGGCTGGCCCGCCAGCGCGCGCGGATCGGCGTGGCGGCGACGGATCCTTATGAACTGACCCGTTGGACGGATGGCCGCTTGACCATGACCGATCCGGCGACCGGTCACATCATCGTCGCCAACGCCTTTGGCTCGAAAAGCGCCGCCCAGATGAATGGCTTCTATGACGCGGCGCAAGCGGCCCGGGACGGCCGCTAAGTCTCCTCTCCAGCGGCGGAACACTCGCGGAAAGCCAGCAATCGCGCTTTCCGCCCGCCGCCTGGGAGCCCTTTGCGTGAAAGCTTGTTCGCGCGAACGGACTCTTGGAGCCTGATCATCACGCAAATCGTCGTCGCGCTCTGAAACGGATCGCTAGGGGATTTGCTCCAAGCGCGCCTGCGGCGCAAGCCGCTCCCGCCGGAACTCCGGGGGAGCCACGAGTCAAGGGAGACTCCGGTGTCCGATATCGGCGTGCCGATGCTCTATACGCTGTTCGTCTGGTGGTTCGGCACCGGCGCGGTTCTGTTTCTCGATGGCCTGCCTCGCCATACCTTCAAATGGACGATGCTGGGGGCCACCGTGCTGTTTGGCGCCGGGCTCTGGGGGCTCCATGCCACCGCCGACAACACCTCGGTCGGCGCCACCTATTCGGCTTTCACCTGCGGCTTTCTGATCTGGGCTTGGCAAGAGGTCAGCTTCTATACGGGGTGGGTCACTGGCCCGCGCAAGGTGTGCTGTCCCCCCGGTTGTCGGGGTTGGAAGCATTTCCTCCATGCCCTTCACGCCAATCTCTGGCACGAATTATCGATGGCGCTCTCGGCCGCCCTCGTCGTCTGGCTCACCTGGGGCGCGCCCAATCAGGTCGGCACCTGGACCTTCATGGTCTTGTGGTGGATGCATGAAAGCGCCCGGCTCAACGTGCTGTTTGGCGTGCGCAATCTGAACGCCGAGTTCCTGCCCGAGCATCTGGCCCATATGAAGGGCTTCCTGACCCAGAAGCCGATCAATCTGTTGTTCCCGATCTCGGTCACCGCCTCGACCGTGGCCCTGGTGGTCATGGTGATGCAGGCCTCCGATCCGGCGACCAGCGGCCATCACACCGCCGGTCTGGCCATGCTCGGCGCCCTGCTCGGCCTCGCCATCATCGAGCATTGGTTTTTAATTTTGCCCCTGCCCTTCGCCGAATTATGGGGCTGGTACATGAGGTCGCGCGAGCGCTGGCGCACGACCGGCCCGACGCCGCCCGCCGCCCCGCCGCCGTCCTCTTTTGCCGGCGCCGCCGCGCCGGTCACACCCGGCCCTCGCGCCGCAGCCAAATGCCAGGTAAGCTCCGTCGAGTCCTGAGCGCTCCCCGTTCCCACCGCCCGAGGCTTCGTTCCGCCATGGATCCCTCCCCATCCGCCACCCCGATCCCCCCCCACGGCCGTATCGGGCCCAATGCCATCATCCGCGTCATTGACGCGCTGCGGACCACCATCGGCGAAACCGCCTGCGCCCGCATCGTCGAAGAGGCCGGGCTCGCCACCTATCTCGACCAGCCGCCCCAGGCCATGGTCGATGAAACCGAGGTCGCCAGATTGCACGGCGCCCTGCGCGCCAATCTTGACCGCGAGACCGCCGAGGCGGTCTGTCGCGACGCCGGCGAGGCCACCGCCGGCTATCTGCTGGCCAATCGCATCCCCGCCGCCGCGCAAAGCGTCATCAAGCTGTTGCCGCCGGGGCTGGGCAGCCGCGCCCTGCTCGCCGGCATCGGCCGTCACGCCTGGACCTTCGCCGGCAGCGGCCAGTTCACCATCCGCCATGGCACCCCCCTGGTGCTCTCGATCGCCCATTGCCCGCTGTGCCATGCCCTCGCCGGCCACGCCCCGGCCTGTTCCTATTACGCGGCGACCTTCGAGGGCCTCTACCGGGTTCTGATCAGCCCCCATGCCCGGGTGCGCGAAATCGCCTGCCAAGCCGCCGGCGCGCCGGCCTGCCAGTTCGCCGTCACCTGGACGCGGGCGGCGAGCGCGCCGTGAGTCCGGCAAAGGGCAGCAACCGGCCGCCCGACGCGCTGCGCGTCTCCCAGGCTGAACGACTGCGGCGCTCTTTCCCCCGATGACCCGCCGCCCGATTTTTTGTATTATTTCTAAAAAATCCCCCGCCTCCGCCTTTCCGCGTTGTTTTAGGTTTCCCCCGGGCAGGCCGCCGTTGACTTCCTGAGCCCGGGGATTTACCGGTGAGATAAAGACGCGGCGAAAACACCGCGGCAAAAAAAGCGAGCGGACGGGCGTGATCGCGCCACTGGGGGGGCAAAGATGAACGATCACGGCGCGGCGAAACCGGGATTTTCGGCTGATCCACGACCAACGGCATGCCCATGAAGCGCTGGGTCCTGGCTTTTCTTATCCTTGAACTTTTCGTCAGCTGCGTGCTTTTCCTTCAGTTCCGCGAGGAACGTCAGCGTCTTTTCGCCGCCCATGTCGATCGTACCCTGCTTGCCTGGGAGGCCGCCCGGGAAAGCCGCCTCGATCTGCAACGGATCATTCAGGGCGCCCTGCTCGCCGACGGGCGGATCGCCAGCCTGCTCTCCCAGGCGCTCGCCACGCCCGCCGATCGCCGCGCCCCCCTCCGCACCGCCTTGGCCGACCGTTTCGCGCCATCCCGGCCCGCGCTTCTGGCCCATGGCATCACCATGACCCAGGTTCTGCTGGCCGATGGCGCGACGTTCTTTCGCCTGAACAATCCCCAACGCTCGAACGCGGTCGAACCGATCCCGCGGCCGGCCCTGAGGGAAGTCCTGGCCTCGGCCCGCCCGGTCGCCGCGGTGGAAACAACCTCGCGCGCCACGGCGCTGCGCCTGATCTCGCCGGTCTTCCACGACGCCCGTCTGGTTGGCGTGCTGGAAACCGCCGTCCCCCTCGCGGAGATGCCCGCCCTCCTCGATCACCTGGACAAAACCCGCCGGCACAGCCTGCTCGGCCCCTTACCCGCCGGGGAAAGCGGCGGACGGCTGGCCCTGGCCCCGCTCCCCCCCGGGGCCGGCGCCGCTCCGGATCCCGAGACCGCCCGACTGGTCGCCGCTTTGGGCGATCTTGGCCAGCCTTTGGCCGACGGGCACCCCTTCGCCCGCTCCCTCGCCGGAGCCGATGCCGATCGGGTGATCACCATCGTGCCGATCAGCGATTACTCGGGGGAGAGCCACGGCTATCTCATGGCCAACGCCGTCGAGCCGGCCCTTGAGACAATTCGCCGCAGCCTGATCATCAGCGCCACCGTCACGGCGTTTTTGCTGCTCGCCGCCCTCTTGCTGCTCGCCCAGTTGGTCAACAGCCGACGCGCCCTGCTGCGCGAGCGCGAAGATATGCGCGCGATCACCGACACCATGGGCGAAGGGCTTTATATCCTTGATAACGAAGGGCTCATTGCCTTCGTCAACCGCTCGGCCGAAACCATGCTCGGCTATTCCCGCGAAGACCTGCTTGGCGCCAAGGCCCACAGCCTGTTTCATAGCCACGACGGCGACGGCCGGCCGCAAGACGCCGATGCCTGCGCCATACTCCGCGCCATGCGCGAGCGCCGCCATTTCACCAGCAGCGACGAGGCCTTCATCCGCAGCAATGGCACGCGCTTTCCCGTGGAGGTGCGCTGCGCACCGCTGACCGCCGATGACCCCCTGCTCAAGGCCCTGGCCCATCAGGCGCCCCCGGGCGGCCCCGGCGGCAGGCTGGCGGCCCGTCTGCGCGCGGCAATGGGCAACCGGCCCCGGCTCTCGGTCGCCCTCTCGCGGCTGTTCGGTCACGCCGACGCCTTGCTGCTGCCAACCAATCCCCGCGCCTCGGTCATCACCTTCGTCGACATCACCGAACGCAAGGCCAGCGAAGCAGCCCTGCGCAAGCTGTCGCGCGCCGTCGAGCAAAGCCCGGCCTCGGTGATCATCACCGATGCCCGGGGCACCATCGAATACGTCAATCCACAGTTCGAGAAATCCACCGGTTACCGCTCGTGGGAGGTCATTGGCGCCAATCCACGGATTTTGAAATCGGGCCATATCGCCGAGGCCACCTATGCCGAGATGTGGAAAACCCTGAACGAGGGCAGGGAATGGCGCGGCGAACTGCATAACCGGCGCAAGGATGGCACGCTCTATTGGGAATACGCCTCGCTGTCACCGGTCAAGGACCGCCGTGGGCGCACCACCCATCTGCTGGCGGTGAAAGAGGACATCACCGCCCGCAAGGAGACGGAAAACCGCCTGATCCGCCAAGCCAATTTCGATGAACTGACCGATTTGCCCAACCGCTCGCTGTGTTACAGCCGGCTTAAGGAGGCGATTGTCGAGGCCGAGGCCACCGCCAGCATCGTCGGCGTGCTGTTCATCGATCTCGATCACTTCAAGAACGTCAACGACAGCCTGGGGCATGCCGTTGGCGATAAACTGCTTACAGCGGTCGCCCAGCGTCTGCGCGAGGTGGCGAGACCGGGCGATACGCTGTCGCGCCAGGGCGGCGACGAATTCCTGATGCTGCTACCCGATCTGAACGGCTCCGAAGCCGGCCATGGGGTTGCCCAGGCCATCCTGACTGCCCTCGCCCCGCCCTTTTCCATCGATGGCCGGGAAATCTATATGGCGGCCAGCATCGGCATCACCTTTTTTCCGCGCGACGGGCGCAGCGCCGCCGAATTGCTGCGCAATGCCGATTCGGCGATGTACACGGCCAAGGAATCCGGTCGCAACGCCATCTGCTTCTTCTCGCCTGAAATGGAAATCCGCGCCGCCCAGCGGCTGGCGATCGAAGGGGCGCTGCGTCAGGCCCTGGCCCATGAGGAATTGCGCGTCGCCTACCAGCCGCTGGTGCGCACCTCCGATGCCCGGCCGATCGGCGCCGAAGCCCTGCTGCGCTGGACCAGCCCCACCCTGGGCGAGGTGTCGCCCACCGAGTTCATCAAGGTCGCCGAGGAAACCGGCCTGATCGTGCCGATCGGCGCCTGGGTTCTCGATCAGGCGGTGGCCGAGGCCGCCCGTCTGCGGGCCGAGGGCTACGGCGCCTTCCAAATCGCCGTCAATGTCTCGGTCCGTCAATTCCGCGGCGGCGATTTGGCCGGACTGGTCAGCGACACCCTCAAGCGCCACGATTTTCCCGCGGCCGGATTGGAGCTGGAACTGACCGAAAGCCTGCTGCTCGATGTCACTCCGGCGATCACCACCACCCTTCAATCGCTTTCGGCCCTTGGCGTGCGGCTGTCGCTTGATGATTTCGGAACGGGCTATTCGGCGCTCAGCTACTTGAAGACCTTTCCCTTCGATATTCTCAAGGTCGATCGTTCGTTCATCCGCGATATCTCAAGCGCCCCCGATAGCGGGGCCCTGGCGCGGGCGATCATTGCCATGGCCCGGGGTCTTGGCCTCGCCACCATCGTTGAAGGGGTGGAAACCGAAGAACAATGCGCCTTCGCCCGCGCCGAAGACTGCGACATCATGCAAGGGTTTCTGTTTGGCAAAGCGATGACGCCCGCTGATCTACGCCGAATGCTGGACGAGAAGGCGGCGGCGGAGTAGAAAGAACATGCCGATTCGGCGGTCTTTCGAGGAGTCGCTCCCCGGGTGCCGCGCCCCCGGATCCCACCTGCGGTGAAAGAGACCCTTTTGGCGCGGAGACGGTGATCTGGATCGAACAGATTAAAGTGGATCCCCGAGCGCTCTGGACCAGAGCGCGACGGAGATTTGCTTCCTTATCAAGATCCTAGAGCGGCGATCGCGCGGAAAACCGGTGTTCCTTTTTCCGCGCGCTGCTCCAGGGGTTCGTGAGTGATGGGTGGGGACTCCGTCATTCCGACCTGCTTCCACCGGAAGCATGGCGAACGGCAGCCGACGACCCCAAAGAAATGAACCACGTTCCCCCTTGCGGCCATGCCGGATGGGGGTATCCCCGTCGCTGATGGCCGAGTACCGTGAGGCAGCCCATGTCCAAAAAGATCGTCGTCCAGCCTGGCGACCGTTTCATCAAACACGGCAACCCACCCTCCACCTGGCTTGTCGACCAGACGCTGGAGTATCCCGATATCCCCCCGCACGTTCGCTTGATCGAACAGGGCGGCAATCACCGCACCGTCACGGTGGCGCTTTCGCGCCCTGCTTGACAACCGGTCTTACGTCCAGGCCCAGGGGGCGATGGACCCCTGACAAAAGGCGGGTTGCGCATGGCGTGGAGCGCTCCTAGATTTAATCTAAGATGCCGCTCCGCCGGAGCGGGGAACCGCCCCTTCCTGGGAGCGGTTGACCGGGGAGAAAACCATGACCGGGACCACCCTGTTCAACCTGTTCATTCTCGTCCTTGCCACGGGCGGCATTGCCCTTGCCGTACAGCAATCGGTCGAAGCCGCGCGCAAGGCCCGCTTGGTGCCCATTCCCATCCGGGCACGCCGCACGCGCCGCTAACCAACAGTTTTGGACCGGCGATCGGAAAGCCTCTGTTTTTTCCGATCGCCGCTCTGCCCTTCTTGTGAAAAATCGCCCGCTCCGGGCGTTTTTTTAGTGCCCCCAAAGCAAAAGGCGCCCTGTTCGGGCGCCTTTTTGGTAACAGACCACACGCCGCCTCAGGCGCGCAGATCTTACGCGCCTTAGGCGCGATCGTTCCAGGCCGGCCAGTCGGGAACGCCGCGCAGCACCCCGGGGGCGCCGGGCTGGGGGGCATTGCGCGAATCGCGGATCGGGATCATCTCGCTGGCGATCGCCCGCTGAATGGTCTCGAACGCCAGTTCCAGTTCTTCGATCTGTTCGCGCATCCAGCGCATTTCCTGGGCGTCGGCCCGGCTTGGCGGTTGGCGGTTGGTCGCCACCGCCAGGGACTGGCCAATATAGCGGGCCTTCAACTGACCCAGATTGCGCGCCATATCGATGATCTCGCCGGCCCCGACATCGCCGACATAGCGATCAAGGGCGCGGCGCGTCTGATCTTCGATCACCTGGGCGAGATGACGGCTGAACTGGGCGGCGGTCATGCTGGCGGCCAGATCGTCGCCGTCGGCCTGTCCATCGATCGACGGCGCTGCGGCGCGCTCGCGGCCGGCGACGCCCTCGAAGCGCGGTCCGGGTCGGCCGGCGGCGCGCAGGGCATCGCGCAGAGTGGCAACGGTCATGACAGTCTCCCTGGCTGGCGGGACGGAACCACCGACGGCCGGCGCTCCCCTTGGAATAGCCCTTCCCCTAGCAAAAGACAGGCCAAGCCCGAGCCGCCGGTAATCGGCCCCAAAAATCCCGCTTCGCCGTCGGCACCGGCCAGCACAGGGGATGGCGACGGGCAGCTTCTGCAGGGGATGGGGGCCATTTTTGCCGCCCCTCCTCCACGCAAGCGGGGTGATCTATTGGATGATGGTCGCATCCGAGGGAAGCTGGTTCATCTTGGCCAGAAGGTATTCAAGATCGTCGTGCTCGAATTCAACGCCAAGGTCGCCGTATTGGGTCAGGATGCGTTCGATCATCCGCCGGGCATAGCGGGCCCGATCGTTTTCGCGGCCGTCGTAGTCCATTTCATGGGCGACCGACAGCGCGGCATGGGTGGCGGGAAAAAGGGTTTCGGGCAGACTGGCCTTTTCGTAAATCCCCTTCAGTCCCAGCGGCCCGCCATCATGGATCAGCATGCGGGCGTTGATCACCGGGATCCCCGAGCGCACCGCCAGGGCGTATTCGAAGAATTTCAGATCCCCCATGCACAAGGAGCGCAGGATGATCGACGGAGTCAGGCGGTTGTTGACCGCCAGTTGCTCGACAAGGCGTTCGACCTCCTCCTCGGAACTGCCCAGGGAGTAGCTGAGCGTCGCCCGCTCGCGGCTTTGCAAGATCAGATCGGCGGCGAGTTCGGGCGACAAATCGTGACGGGAGGCCAAGGCGGCGCGCAAGTCTTCCGAAACCCGCGAAACCAGCTTTTCGGCGATGGCGGCGGGCAGATGGGGGCGGGCGACCAGCGGGCGCTGCACCGCCTCGCTATCGCCGAAGCGATCCACCACCCGTTCCATGGATTTATCGGAAATATGGGCGCCCTGATTGGCGACCAGGGTGGCGATGACGGCCTCGCCGCCCTCTTCGACCAGGGCCTCGGAAACCTCCTCGGAGACCTGGGAGCGCTTGGCGATGGCTTCCATCTTGGAGCCGCCATGACCGCGCACGATGTCGAGCAGATCGTGATCGTTGAGGACCGTCGAATACTCAAGAATGGGCAGGGACACCTCATCGACGTCGCCGGCCAGAGCCATGGCGATATCATGGGGAACGAAGGGGTTTTCCTTCAGATTGGTCGACAGGGCGCGGCGGACCTGGACTTCCACATCGCGGGCGAACAGGCGAAAAATCTCTTCGGCCAATTGGCGTTCCTGTTCGGTGAGCAGATGCTCATCGAACTGGCGGGCCAGTTTTCCGGCCGTGACCGCCCTGTTTTCCCCGGAAGGGTCACTCAGCAGCCGCTGGACATCGTCCGCCGTCAGTTTCGTCTCGGCCATCTTATGTCACCATTGCCCCATGGATGATGTTATTCCCCGAGCTGTGCCCAATCTTACATACAGCCAAATGGCGACGGCTCACAAGGGGTGTTCAGACAAACCCTTCGTCTATTCCCGAACGACCAGGACCGAACAGCTCGCGCGACGCACGACCCGCGCCGCATTCGGCCCAAGCAGGAAGTCCTTCAACTCGGGACGATGGGCGCCGATAACGATCAAATCGGCGGCGATCTGCCGACTGACACGAACGATGCTTTCATAGATCCGCCCTTCGCTTACCATATTCTGCACGGCCACGTCCTGCGGTACCGCCGAGGCGGTTCGGGCCTTGAGCGCCTCGAGCAGGCGCCCGGCAACGCCTTTCTCAACACCACCGGGAAAATACTCGCCAACGATGCTCGACCCGAAATCGGCCACCACCGTAATCACATGCAGTTTCGCCGAGCAGAACTGGGCCAGGGCGATCGCATGGGGCAAGGTATGATCCCAATCAAAGGTGCCACGCAAATCGACGGGCACCAGGATACGCTTATACATGAACAAACTCCCCGCCGGTGATCCTGACCCGGGTCCGGCCGCCCCCCAGACCCCGGTCCGTCCCCCGATCATCGGGCAGAACGGGGTTTTAGGGAATGGCCCGCGTGCGCTTGGCGGTGTATCGCGCCCGCTTGGGGGCCCGGGACTTTACCGTAAGCCGATTTCCTGGAAATAGCGTAAAGCCCCCGGGTGCACAGGCACCGTGGACTGAGCGGGCACCATGGACTCGCGGACCAGCCCGGCGAAGGCGGGATGGAGCTTGCGGAAATCGTCGAAGTTCTCCATCACCGCCTTGACCAGGGCATAGGCCACGTCATCGGGCAAGGCGGCGGTGGCGACCAAGGTGGCATGGACGCCGAAGGTCGGCGTATCGGCGGGGTTTCCCCGGTACAGCTTGGCCGGGATGACGGTCTTGGCATAGAAGGGGTTCTCGGCGATCAGGCTGGCGGTCCCGGCGTTGTCGACGGCGACGAAGCCGGCATCGCACGAGGTGGTTGCCTCGATGATCGCCCCATTGGGATGGCCGACCACATAGATGATGGCATCGACCCGGTCATCGCAGAGCGCCGCCGATTGCTCGGCCGGCTTGACCTCGGGAACGGCGGAAAAATCCTTCAAGGTCCAGTCCATCGCCGCCAGCAACACCTCGGCCGTCGCCCGCTGTCCCGATCCGGTGATCCCCAGGCTGACCCGACGCCCCTTGAGATCGTCGAAGGTGCGAATGCCCGTCGCCTTGCGCGCGACCACGGTGAAGGATTCGGCATGGAGTTCAAGCAGGGTGCGCAGACCGGCAAACGCCGCCCGGTTCTGGTACTTGGCACCGCCTTCCCAGGCGTGATGAACCCAGTCCGCCTGGGCGATCCCCAGATCAAGGTCGCCGGCGCGCAAGGATTCGAGGTTTTCGACCGAGCCATCGGTCGCTTCCACCGCACAGCGGATGCCATGCTCGGCCCGATGCTTGTTGACCATGCGACAGATGGCGCCGCCGGCCGGGTAATAAACGCCGGTGACCCCGCCCGTACCGATGGTGACAATCCGCGGATCGGCCGCCAGCGCCGCCCCTCCGCCAAATCCCGCAGGCATCGCCGCCACCGTCAGGGCGAAGAGCACAGCGAACGCGAACCTCATGGGACCTCTCCTCCGGGGCCCAGGGGGCCGGGGGCCAAAAAGCGGACCACAACGGGACCGATGGCATCGGGATGGCTTTGAATGTGGAGCCATCCGCCGACCCTGACAACCCCCCCTTCGACAACGGCCCCAGGAACTCCGTGGATATTCAGGGTTTCGGCCCGCCCCCGGGGCGGTTAGGATCCGCTGCCGTCCCGTCGCCCCACCCGGAGAGTTCGATGAACCTTAAGGACCATATTCGTGAAGTCCCCGATTTTCCCAAGCCGGGGATTCTCTTTTACGATATCTCGACGTTGCTGGCCGATCCCGACGCCTGGCAGGTCACCATGGGGCGAATGGCCAAAGTGGTCGCCCCGCGCCTGCCCGATGTTCTGGCCGGCATCGAATCCCGCGGCTTCCTGGTCGCCGCCCCGCTCGCCCTCAAGCTTGGGCTGGGCTTCGTCATGGTCCGCAAGAAGGGCAAACTGCCCGGCGCCACCGTCCGCCACGAATACGCCCTGGAATATGGCACCGACACCGTCGAGGTCCAGGAAGGCGCCGTTCTGCCCGGCCAACGCGTGGTGATCCTCGATGACCTGCTGGCCACCGGCGGCACGCTCAACGCCGCCTCGGAATTGCTTGGCAAGATGGGCGCCAATGTCGTCGGCGCCGCCTGCATCATCGAGCTGAGTTTCCTCAAGGGCCGCGAGCGCACCAAGGTTCCCATCGACAGCCTCGTCGCCTACGACTCCTAACCCCCCCCTCCGGTGGCCCCTCTCCTGCCCTGGGGGGCCTACCGGCAGCCGATCATGGCCAGAAAGGCGTCCTCGGCCCGGCCATGGGCGCGATCGCCATGGCGCAGCGCCTGAAACCGTCGTTCGGGGAAGGCCAGCGGCAAAGCCACAAGGCTTCCGGCGCGCAACGACCGCCCAACCACCAGATCCGAGATCACCGTCGCCCCCGCCCCGGCTTCGACCGCGGCGCAGACCGCTTCGTTCGAGGGCAGTTCGAAAGCCACCTCCAAAGCGGCCATCGCCAAGCCATAGCCGGCCAGGGCCGCTTCGAAGACCTGACGGGTTCCCGATCCGCTTTCCCGGATGACCCAGGGGGTCGCGGTCAGATCCGTCGCCGCCAACGTCGTTCGAGCGGCCCAGGGATGGCCGGCGCCGACCACCAGCAGCAGGCGGTCGCCCGGAAGATCGGTGGGGGCGAGCAGCGGCTCGCTCACCGCGCCTTCGACGAAGCCGATATCGGCCCGGCCCTCGACCACCGCCCGGGCGACCGCCCGGCTGTTGCCGATGCCGATCCCCAGGGCGATCCGCGGGTAGCTCTGGTGAAAGCGATGGAGCAGCGGCGGCAGCCAGTGGTTGGCGATGGTCTGGCTGGCGTGCAGGCGCAGGCGGCCGCGACGCAGCCCCGACAACTCGCCCAACACCTCCTCGGCCCGGCCAACCCGATCAAGCACGGCCCGGGCCTCGCTCAGGAAGATCGCCCCGGCGGCGGTCAGTTCGATATGGCGGCCAACCCGGTTGAACAGCTTCTGGCCGCAGCGCTCCTCCAGCCTGGCGATCGAGGCGCTGGCCGCCGATTGGCTGATGCCAAGCTGGCGCGCCGCCGCCGTCACATGCAGGTGCTCGGCGACGGCGACAAAGGTGCGGAGTTGATCAAAGCTAAGCCGGGTCGCCGCCGTCGCCTCGCCCATCACGCCCCTCCGCCAGTGGTCAGGACCTTCACCAGCGCCAAGGCCCCCAGGCCGACGACCATCCACGATGCGGCCCCGAGCAGCAAGGGCCGCAGGCCGCGCGCGCGCAATTTGCCCAGGCTGGTTTCCAGCCCCATCGCCGCCAGGGCCACCGTCATCAGCACGCTGGTCAGGGTGGCCGCGCCCTGGCTGAGGGCGGCAGACGGATGGATAAGGCTGGAGACGCCGATCATGACGATGAACCCAACCACGAACCAGGGAATGGGCGGCCGCGCCCCTTTGGCCGACGTGTCCGCCCCTCGGCTCTTCCACAGGCCCATCGCCAGGACCAGAGGGGCGAGCAAGGCGATGCGGGCGAGCTTGGCCACGGTCGCCGCCTCGCCGGCCTGGGGACCGTGCTGGAAGCCGGCGGCCAGCACCTGGGCGATCTCGTGGATCGACGCCCCGGTCCACAGCCCATAGGCCGCAGGAGCCAAGCCAAGCGCTCCGGCAAGCAACGGATAGAGGATCATCGCCAGCGTCCCGAACACGGTGACGCAGGCGATGGCATAGGCCACGTCCTCGTCATCGGCCTGCGTCACCGTATTGGCCGCGACCACCGCCGAGGCGCCGCAGACCGCCGTGCCGACGGCGATCAATTCGGCCAAGCCCCGTTCGACACCGATCAGCCGCCCCAAAGCCTTGGTCAGCAAAAAGGTCAGAAGCAGGGTCAGGGCGACCACCGCCATCCCCGGGGCGCCCAACGCCCGCAGGTGATCAAAGGTGATCTGCAGCCCCAAAAGAACCACGGCCAGCCGAAGCAGGCGCCGCGACGCCACGCGCAGCCCCGGTTTGGCCCGCAGCGGCATCGCCCACAGGCTATTGACCGCCATGCCCAGGATGATCGACACGATCAGCGGGCTGATCCTGTCGAGCCCCGGCAGGCGATGGAGCAAAAACCCGCTCCCGGCCACGGCAAAGGCCAAGCCAAGGCCGGGAAGGGCGGCGAACATCCCCGCGATGACTCCGGCGGGGGGAACGGGCAAAACGGCGGCGGTGGAACGGAAACGCATCATCGGACCTTCTCCGGGGGGAACGGAGCGCGATCCTTGATCACTCTGACCAATCAGTCCAACAAATGGATCTGATAACTTCGATCACTGGAAGTTATCGATTCCTTTTTAAGCTCAGGCTTCGTCGGGGCGCGGTGCCAGGGGGCGGGCGGCGGCGGTCTCGGCGGCCAGAACGGCCGGGCCATGGGCGGTGCCGCGCTTCACGCGCGGCGCCTTGACGGGACCGGCCACGGCCTGGACCGCCTCCAGGGTTGCCAGATCGGGGCTGCTCCACAAGACGGTGACATGGGACATGGCGCGGACCCTCCTATTGGGAGAAGACGGGGTTGGTATCAAGCGCGTAGCCGGCGGCACGGACGGTGCGGATCAGATCGGTGCTGGCCTCGCCGTTGAGCGCCTTGCGCAGACGGCGGATATGAACATCAACGGTGCGGGGTTCGACGTAGATGTCGGGTCCCCAAACGGCGTTCAGCAGTTCTTCGCGGGAAAACACCGCGCCCGGGTTCTGCATCAGGAACTGCAGCAGACGGAACTCCGTCGGCCCGAGGTGGATATAGCGTCCCCCCCGGGTCACCCGATGGGCGCCCAGATCCATCACCACATCGGAATAGCTCAGCGTGCCCTTGGCGCTGGTCGGCTGGGCGCGGCGCAGCAGCGCTTTGACCCGGGCCAGCAGTTCGGGCATGGAAAACGGCTTGGACATATAGTCGTCGGCCCCGGTATTGAGGCCGCGAATGCGGTCACTTTCCTCGCCGCGCGCCGTCAGCATCAAAATCGGCAGATCGCGGGTGCGCGGCTTGCGCCGCAGCTGGCGGCAGACCTCGATCCCCGACAGCGACGGCAGCATCCAGTCAAGGATCACCACATCGGGCTGATCCTCGGCGACCAGGGTCATGGCTTCCTCGCCATCCATCGCCTCGGACACCCGGTAACCCTCTTTCTCAAGGTTATAGCGCAGCAAGGTCACCAGCGAGACTTCGTCTTCAACGATCAGCACATGGGATTTCATCGGTTCAGCTCTTGAATGTCATCAAGGGTGTCCCCGAACTCGCCCTGACCGCTTCCTTTGGGGCGGGCGGCGCGTAGCGGATTTCCCGAAACCAGGTAATGCACGGTCTCGGCGATATTGGTGGCGTGATCGCCGATCCGTTCGATGTTCTTGGCGATGAACATCAGGTGGGTACAAGCGGTGATGGTGCGCGGATCCTCCATCATGTAGGTGACGAGTTCGCGAAACAGCGAGGTGTAAAGCTCGTCGACCTCGTCATCGCGCGACCAGGCCATCACCGCCTTGTCGAGATCGCGCTCGACATAGGCGTCAAGCGTATCCTTGACCATGTCCTGGACCAGACGGGCCATGGTCGGAATGGTCGTGACCGGTTTGACCGGCGCCAGTTGGTTCAGCACAAGGGTGCGCTTCCCAACGTTCGAGGCGTAATCGCCGATCCGCTCCAGATCGCTGGAGATCTTCAAGGCGCCGACGATGCCGCGCAGATCGTCGGCCATCGGCTGGCGCAGGGCCAGCATGCGGATGGCGAAATCATTGATCTCCTGTTCGATGGCGTCGATGCGGCCATCGCCGGAAACCACCCGCCCGGCGAGATCGCTATCGCGCCGGACCAGGGCCTGAACCGCATTGGCAAGCTGGGCTTCGGCCAGCCCGCCCATGCGCAGCACGGTCTTGACGAGTGTTTTGAGTTCTTCGTCGAAGGACCGGACGGTGTGCTCGGTCGACATCCGTATTTCTCCTACCGGCCACCGAAAACAACCCGCTCCCCGGCAAGGGAGGGGCCGGCGGGGGATCAGCCGAAGCGGCCGGTGATATAACCCTGGGTCAAATTGTGCTGGGGATTGGTGAAAATCGTCTCCGTATCACCGCATTCGATCAGCCGGCCCAGGTGGAAGAACGCGGTGCGCTGGGAGACGCGGGCGGCCTGCTGCATGGAATGGGTGACGATGACGATGGTATAATTGGAGCGCAACTCGTCGATCAGCTCCTCGATCTTGGCCGTCGCGATCGGATCAAGCGCCGAACAGGGCTCGTCCATCAAGATCACCTCGGGCGAGACGGCGATGGCCCGGGCGATGCAAACGCGCTGCTGCTGACCACCCGACAAGCCGGTTCCCGGGCTCTCCAGGCGGTCCTTGACCTCTTCCCACAAGCCGGCGCGTTCGAGCGAGGATTGGACGATCTCGTCGAGTTCGGACTTGCCGCGCGCGATGCCATGGATGCGCGGCCCATAGGCGATGTTCTCGTAGATCGACTTGGGAAAGGGATTGGGCTTCTGGAAGACCATGCCGACGCGGGCGCGCAGTTCCACCACGTCGATATGGCGGTCATAGACATCCTCGCCATCCAGGCGGATGTCACCGGTCACCTTGCAGATGTCGATGGTGTCGTTCATCCGGTTCAGGCAGCGCAGGAAGGTCGATTTGCCGCAGCCCGAGGGGCCGATGAAGGCGGTGACCTCGCGGGCGACGATATCCAGACCGACGTTCTTGATCGCCTGCTTGGCGCCATAGAACACATTGACATCATTGACCGCCACCTTGACGTCCCGGTCGGGGATGCGGGGCTGGCCGGCGGTTCCCTCGAAGGGTGCGCTTTGGTTGGTCATTGGGGTCTCTACCATTTGCGTTCGAACTTTTTGCGAAGAAGCACGGCGCCGGCGTTCATCAGCACCAGGAAGGCGAGCAAGACGATGATCGCCGCCGAGGTGCGTTCGACGAAGGCCCGTTCCGGGCTGTCGGACCACAGGAAGATCTGGACCGGCAAAACGGTGGCCGGGGCCATCGGACCCGAGGGGATATCGGCGATGAAGGCGACCATGCCGATCATCAGCAGCGGCGCCGTCTCGCCCAGGGCCTGGGCCATGCCGATGATGGTGCCGGTCAACATGCCCGGCATCGCCAGCGGCAGCACATGGTGGGTGACCATCTGCATCTTCGAGGCCCCCACCCCGAGCGCCGCCTCGCGGATCGACGGCGGAACCGAGGTCAGGGCGGCGCGGCTGGCGATGATGATGGTCGGCAGGGTCATCAAGGTCAGCACCAGCCCGCCGACCACCGGCGCCGAACGGGGCATCCCGAAGACATTGAGGAAGACGGCGAGGCCGAGCAGACCGAAGACGATCGACGGCACCGCCGCGAGGTTGTTGATGTTCACCTCGATCAGATCGGTGAACCAATTGCGCGGGGCGTATTCCTCGAGATAGATGGCGGTCGCCACGCCGATGGGAAACGACAGCGCCAGCGTCACCAGCAGAACATAGACCGAGCCGACGACACCGCCCCAGATGCCGGCCAGTTCGGGCTGGCGGCTGTCGCCCTCGGTGAACAGGCCCGAGTTGAAGGTCTTGGTGATCAGGCCGCGCTCTTCCAGGCTGAGGAAATAGGTGATCTGGTTATCGGCGAGGCGGCGATCGCCCTCCAGGCTGTCGCGGTCGACCAGCCCCTTGGCCAGCATGTCGTAATCCGAGGAGACCGGCACGTTCAGGCGCACCGTCTGACCGATCAGCGAGGGATCGGCCATGACCTGGGCGCGCAGGCGGTAGGCCGCGCCATCGGACACGATGCCCATCAGCACCCGACGCTCGCGGCGGTCGGTAACCTCGGGGAACAGGGCGCTCATGGCGTCGGACACCAGCTTGCGATAATTCGCCGCCGACAGCACCGCCGGATCACGTGTTCCCTGGGGATCGACCTCGGCGGCGGTGACCGGCACGTCAAGCACCAGTTCGGTGGTGACGAACGCCGACACGCCGTTCGAGAAGATCGTCACGAACAAGGTGAGCAACATGGCCAAAGCCGTCAGGATCGCCGCCAGCCCCAGGCCGCGGAACCACCGCTCCTGGCGATAGCGCCGCTTCAATCCGGCCCGGACCAGCTCTGTGTTATGGGTAGCCATGCCTTATCCTCTCGCAACCCCGGCAAGGGGCACTAATCCCGAAGAACGCCGTCTCGTCGCCGTGATCGCCGTTAGTCGTATTGCTCGCGATATTTGCGGACCACGTGCAAGGCGATGATGTTGAGGATCAGGGTGACGAAGAACAGCACCAGGCCAAGGGCGAAGGCCGCCAGGGTCTTGGGGCTGTCGAATTCCTGATCGCCCACCAGCAAGGTCACGATCTGCACCGTCACCGTCGTCACCGCCTCGAAGGGATTGGCCGTGAGATTGGCGGCCAGTCCGGCGGCCATCACCACGATCATCGTCTCGCCAATCGCCCGCGACACCGCCAGCAAGATGCCGCCGACGATCCCGGGCAGGGCGGCGGGGAAGATCACCCGGCGGATGGTCTCGCTTTTGGTCGCCCCCAGGCCATAGGAGCCTTCGCGCATCGATTGGGGAACGGCGGTGATCACGTCGTCCGACAGCGACGATACGAAGGGGATGATCATGATCCCCATCACCAAACCGGCGGCGAGCGCGCTTTCCGACGAGACGTCAAGGCCGATCGACTCGCCCCAGCGGCGGATCGCCGGAGCGACGGTCAGGGCGGCGAAGAAGCCGTAAACCACGGTGGGGATGCCCGCCAGCACTTCCAGGGCGGGCTTGGCCCAGGCCCGGAAGCCGGGAGCGGCGTATTCGGACATATAGATCGCCGACATCAAGCCGATCGGCACGGCGACGACCATGGCGATGGCCGAGATCAACGCCGTTCCAACGAACAGCGGCACGGCGCCGAAAGCCCCCGACGAGCCCACCTGATCGGCGCGCATCGCCACCTGCGGGCTCCACTTCAAGCCGAACAGGAAATCAATCGGCGAGACCTGCTGGAAGAAGCGGAAGCTTTCGAAAACCAGCGACAGAACGATGCCGATGGTGGTGAGGATCGCCACCGTCGAACAGGCGATCATGAAAACCTTGACCACCTTCTCGACCGTGTTGCGGGCCCGCATCCGCGGGGCGATCGCCTTCAGCCCCCAGGCCGAACCGGCCACCGCCAGCGCCAGGGTCAGGGCGATCATGATCGCCCGGCCGGTCGATTGCAGGCTGGCCTGATAGGCGCCGGCCTGGGCGATCAAGGGATCGGTGCTCGACGAGATGTTTCCCGAGGCGATATTGGCGATATCGGTCATCAGCAGGCGAACCCGCTCGGGCGGCAGCGGCGTCCCGGCGGCGTCGAGCAGGGCCGAGGGCGGCAGCGAGGCCAGCACCAGGGAGTGGACAACGCTGGGCTCGAAGATCACCCAGGCGACCATCAGGAACAGCGCCGGCAGACCACACCACAGGGCCACGTAAAGGCCGTAGTAGCCGGGCAGCGAATGAAGGGTCTGAAGCTTGCCGCCCACCGCGCGCATCGACCGGCGCGTACCAGCCGCATAGGCGAAGGAGGACAGGGCAAGAACGGCCAGGACCAGCAGCAAGGAATTCATCGCGGCACGCCACCAAGAGAGGGCCTGGGAGACCCGGGGTCCCCGCAAGGCGAACGAAAGCGAAAGGAGACCGCCCTCAAGGACGGAATGCGGGCGGGGAATGACGAACCAGACCGCCAAGGGCCCGGAAAAGCCGATCCCGCGGCCGGAGGGTGGCCGGTCGCGGGACCCTGATCAACTCTCGGCGAAAGGTCTTACATGGTCAGCGGAGCAAAGGCATTGGCCTTTTTGGCGGCGTCGGCGCGGACGGCGTCGGGCAGCGGGATCAGGCCCTTTTCCGACAGGTAGCCCTCGGGGCCCCAGGCCTTCTCGGAGGTGAACTCGGCCACGTATTCCTTGATGCCGGGGACGGTGCCGACATGGGCGTTCTTGACGTAGAAGAACAGCGGACGCGAGACCTTGTACTTCGACGAGGCGATGTCTTCGAAGGTCGGAGCCACGCCTTCGATGTGCGAGCCCTGGATCTTGTCGCTGTTCTGGTCGAGGAAGGAGAAGCCGAAGATGCCCAGAGCGGTCGGGTTGCTCTGCAGCTTCTGAACGATCAGGTTGTCGTTCTCGCCGGCTTCGATGAAGCGGCCGTCTTCACGCAACGACGCGAACACCGAGGAGAACTTCTTCTCGTCGGCCTTCTTGAGGTCGGCGCAAGCGGGCAGTTCAAGGCAACCGGTTTCCATCACCAGCTCGACGAAGGCGTCACGGGTGCCCGAGGTCGGCGGCGGACCGAGAACCTCGATCTCCTCGTTCGGCAGCTTGGCGTCGATCTGCGACCAGTTGGAATAGGGATTGGCGACCCACTTGCCGTCGACCGGAACTTCCTTGGCCAGGGCCTGGAAGATCTGACCCTTGGTCAGATTGAAGGCCGGGGCGGTCTTGGTGTTGGCCAGAACGATGCCATCGAAGCCGATCTGAACTTCGGTGATTTCCTTCACGCCGTTCTTGGCGCAGGTCTCGACTTCCGACTTCTTGATGCGACGCGAGGCATTGGCGATATCGGGATGCTCGACACCGACGCCGGCGCAAAACAGCTTGAGACCGCCGCCCGAACCGGTGGACTCGATCACCGGGGTCTTGAACGACGAGGTCTTACCGAAATTCTCGGCCACGGTGGTGGCGAAGGGATAGACCGTGGAGGACCCGACGATGCGGATCTGGTCGCGGGCCTCGGCGGCGCCGGCGACGGCGACGGCCGCGAAGGCGGCCAGAGCGATGGTCTTCCTGATCAATGTAGCCTCCAATGAGCGCGAAAGGGCCCCTTGGACCCCCTAGGGTAGCTCGGCCGCCGGAGGTCCCGGCGACAGGAGGGACTCTAGTCAGGATCAGCGAAACGTTTGTGACAGAAGGATGAAGGTTCCGTGACATTCGCAAAATGCTAATTTATTGATTTTAAACTGTTTTTATCCTGTTGAAGCGCATTTATCCGCTCTTGGATCCGCCACATTACCGCCCTTCCCGTCACATTGGACCGCCACCCTATCCTTTCGGACTAAGGGATAATCACCCACGAAAAAGCCCCGCGAAGCGGTTTTGGGGTCTGGCGGAATACCCTGCGGTGAGGATCTGGGGGGCTGGAGAAGGATGGGAGTGGCCTGACGGGCATCGGCTCGGCGAAGCCTGACGTCACGGGGTGGGGGCTGGCTTGCGTTGCAGCATGTCCAGCACGTGAACCTGATGATTCGCCCTGACCCAGTTGGCGGTCAGCCGCGAGCGATAATCGATTAGGTTCATTATCCTCTGAAAATCGTCCTTAAGGGATCTCGTGAAGATCGGCTCATGATGTGCAATCCGGTTACGGAGCGTCCGGATTTCTTCAAGATCATCATAAATAGCTTTTCGCAGGTCACTGACCGATTTCGAAGGATCCAAGCCCGGTAGGACACGCAAGAGATGGGGATCCCAAACACGCGCATCGTGACGACTGGTGAACATGCGCTGCCAAAAGACAAATTTCAGCTCAGGAATGACTTTTCCCACCGTGTGCGCATTACGGCGAGCGTTGAAAAGATCTTGGCGAGGACTATAGGCGACCGATGGCGAAGGGAGACTTTGCTCAAAACCTGGCGACCACGGCCATCGGCTCCCATATTTGGCCTCTATCGCATCCGCGACGGCGTTGCGTACGACGACCTCGCAGATATGCAACGGCGCGAGGAATCCGCCGGAAACTTGCGCGTTCCATAGGTAGAGGTCGAGAGCTGACGAATCATCGTCGCCCCGCGTGTTCGCGGCAGCCTCGTAGGTGCTCAGGCGCGCAGCCGACAACGAGGCTTTGATAGCCAGGATTTGCTCACTCATTGACGCCCCCCCTAAAGAAACCTATCTTCACAAGATGAGCCTTGGGCTTTGTTGGCGCGAGCCTCCCCCCGAGGACAGACGATCGTTGAATGAAAAGCCCCGCCTTGTGCGGAGTTTTTCTATTCTCTCATCCTTTCCTTGGAGAGCAAATCCCCCGCACTCTGGACCAGAGTGCGACGACGCTTTGGCTTCACGCCCATGCCCATGAAAAAGCCCCGCCGGATCGGGCGGGGCTGTGTTGGCGGCGGCAGGACCGCGCCAGGGTGGTACTGGCCGGGTGTTACTGGCCAGGAGACTACTGAATGGTCGGGTCCAGGCTGCCGCTGGCGTAGCGCTTGGCCATGTCGGCCAGGGCGATCGGGCGGATCTTCGAGGCATTGCCGGCGGCGCCGAACTGCTCGAAGCGCTCGACGCAAACCTTCTCCATCGCCGTCATCGACGGCTTCAGGTACTTGCGCGGATCGAATTCGGCCTTGTTCTCGGCGAAAACCTTGCGGATGGCGCCGGTGATCGCCATGCGGCAATCGGTGTCGATATTGACCTTGCGCACGCCGTGCTTGATGCCTTCGACGATTTCCTCGACCGGCACACCATAGGTCTGGGGCATTTCGCCGCCATACTGGTTGATGATGTCCTGAAGGTCCTGGGGCACGCTTGACGACCCGTGCATCACCAGATGGGTATTGGGCAGGCGCTCGTGGATCTTCTTGACCACGCCCATCGCCAGGATGTCGCCCGTCGGCTTGCGGGTGAACTTATAGGCGCCGTGGCTGGTGCCGATGGCGACGGCCAGGGCGTCGACCTTGGTGCGCTTGACGAAATCGGCGGCCTGATCGGGGTCGGTCAGCAGCTGGGAATGATCGAGCGTGCCTTCGAAGCCGTGGCCGTCCTCTTTTTCGCCGGCGCCGGTTTCCAGCGAGCCCAGGCAACCCAGTTCGCCTTCCACCGACACGCCGACCAGATGGGCGCATTCGGCGACCTTGCCGGTGACCTCGTAGTTGTACTCATAGGTGGCCGGGGTCTTGGCGTCGGCTTCGAGCGAGCCGTCCATCATCACCGAGGTGAAGCTGGCGGAAATCGCCGACAGACAGGTGCCCAGCGAATTACCGTGGTCCTGGTGCATGCACACGGGGATATCGGGATACATCTCGGCCACCGCCATGATCATGTGCTTGATCATGATATCGCCGGCATAGCCGCGCGCGCCGCGGCTGGCCTGGAGGATCACCGGGCTGTCGGTCTTCTTGGCGGCGTCCATGATCGCCAAGACCTGTTCCATGTTGTTCACATTGAACGCCGGCATGCCATAGCCGTTTTCGGCGGCGTGGTCGAGAAGCTGGCGTAGGGAAATCGTAGCCATCGAAGGCGTCTCCTTACCTATAATCGGGCTTGTTGACCAAGGCCCTATGAAACCGGTTCCCGGCACTCTGCCGAACGATACAGCGTCCGCGCGGCGCGACCGAGCCCTTAAAACGAAAGCCCGGCCGCGCCACCATCGCGATGTCAGCCCTCGGCCCGGGCCTTGGCGACGCGGGCGACGGCTTCGGCGGTGATGCCGAAGTGCTCATAAAGATCGCCGATCGGACCCGAGGCACCGAAGCCCGGCATGCCGACCACGGCGGTCTTGTCTTCAACCCACCGCTCCCAGCCGAAGGCCGAGGCGGCTTCGACCGCCACCCGGCGGGCGCGCGGGCCCAGCACCGCCTCGCGGTACTCGGCCGACTGGGCCTCGAACAGCTCCCAACTCGGCATGGAGACGACGGCGGCGGCCAGGCCATCGGCGGCCAGCAGCTCGCGCGCCGCCATGGCGATGGTCACTTCCGAGCCGGTGGCGATCAGGGTGACGTCGCGCGGCCCCTCGCCGGCCACGACATAGGCGCCCTTGGCCGAGAGGTTTTCCTCGCCATAGGCCTCGCGCAGGGTCGGCAGATCCTGACGCGACAGGGCGAGCAGGCTCGGGCCATCGCTGCGACCGACGGCCAGGGCCCAGCATTCCAGGGTTTCCACCGCATCGGCCGGGCGGAAGGTCCACAGGTTGGGAATGGCGCGCAACGAGGCCAGATGCTCGACCGGCTGATGGGTCGGGCCGTCTTCGCCCAGACCGATGGAATCATGGGTCAGCACATAAATGGCGCGCAGGCCCATCAGGGCGGCCATGCGGATGGCCGGGCGCATGTAATCGGCGAAGACCAGGAAGGTGCCGCCATAGGGGATGACCCCGCCATGCAGGGCCAAACCGTTCATCAGCGAGCCCATGCCATGCTCGCGCACGCCATAGTGGATGTAATGGCCGCCATAGGAGCCGGGCAGGATATCGGCCTGACCCTTGACCTGGGTGAGGTTGGAGCCCGTCAAGTCGGCCGAGCCGCCGACCAGTTCGGGGATCTGCGGCACCAGAACCTCGAGCGCCATCTGCGAGGCCTTGCGCGAGGCGACCTTGGGCCGGGTCTCGATCAGGGCGCGCTTGGCGGCGAGGACGGCGTCTTCCCAGCCCGCCGGCAGATCACCGGCCAGGGCGCGGATGAGGGTGGCGCGCTCGTCGCCGGGCAGCGAGGCCAGACGGTCTTCCCAGGCAACGCGGGCAACCCCGCCGCGGGCGCCGGCGGTCCGCCAAGCCGACAAGATGGGCTCGGGCACCTCGAAGGGGGCATGGGGCCAGCCGAGCGCGGCGCGGGCGCCGGCGATCTCGGCATCGCCCAGCGGCGAGCCATGGGTCTTGGCGGTGCCCTGAAGGGTGGGCGCGCCCTTGCCGATGATGGTGCGGCAGGCGATCAGCGTCGGCCGGTCCGAGGTCTGGGCCTCGGTCAGGGCCCGGGTAATATCCTGGGGGTCATGGCCGTCGCAGGCCAGGGTGCGCCAGCCGCTGGCCTGGAAGCGGGCGGGAACGTCGTCGCTCGACGCCAGACCGACATCGCCGTCGATGCAGATGCGGTTGTCGTCCCACAACACGATCAGCCGTTCGAGCTTCATGTGCCCGGCCAGCGAGATGGCCTCCTGGCTGATGCCTTCCATCAGGCAGCCGTCGCCGGCGATCACATAGGTGCGGTGGTTGACCACGGCCTCGCCGAAGCGGGCGGCGGTCATGCGCTCGGCCAGGGCCATGCCCACGGCGTTGGCCAGCCCCTGGCCCAGCGGCCCGGTGGTGGTCTCGGCGCCGGCCACATGGCCGTATTCCGGGTGGCCGGCGGTACGCGCGCCAAGCTGGCGGAACGACTTGATCTGATCAAGATCGATATCGGCATAGCCGGTGAGGTAAAGCAGGCTGTAGAGCAGCATCGAGCCATGGCCGGCCGACAGCACGAAGCGGTCGCGGTCGGGCCAGCGCGGCGCCGCCGGATCAAAGGTCAGGAACCGGGTGAACAGAACCGTCGCCACATCGGCCATGCCCATGGGCATGCCGGGGTGGCCGGATTTGGCCTTTTGAACCGCATCGGCGGACAGAAAGCGGATGGCGTTGGCGAGATCGGCGTGGGGGACGGCGGACATGGGCGGAAACCTCATATCGATCAGGGGCACCGCGTTCGAGAGGACATTCCGGCCGCGCGCGGCTTAAGCGGGTTGTGAGCCAAAACGCCCGTAAAAGCAAGCCCCTGACCGTCAAGGTCTGGTTAAACCGCAGCCCCCGCCGCCCTGGGGCGCCGCCGCCCTAGGATGGGGCGCGACCGCTCCGGCGGCGGCGCACCGCCGGCACAAGGCGGACGGCCAGCAGCAGCCCCAAAATGCCGGCGAAGATCAGCGGCTCGCTCAGATCGGCTTTGACCATCAGCATGTAATGCAAAACGCCCAGGACGGCGGCCGGATAGACAAGGCGATGGAGGGCGATCCAGCGCTTGCCCCCCAACCGCCGCACCATCCCCCGCGTCGAGGTCACGGCCAGCGGCACCAGCAGCAGGAGCGCCGCCATGCCGACGGTGATATAGGTGCGCTTGACGATATCGGCCCAGATCGCCCCCCAGTCGAAGAACTGATCAAGGCCGATGTAAGACAGCAGGTGCAGGCAGACATAGAAAAAAGCGAAGAGCCCGACCATGCGGCGGCGGCGCAGCGGAAAGGTCCAGCCCCACAGCAGCCGCGCCGGGGTGGCGGCCAGCGACGCCAGCAGAAAAATCAGCCCCCATTCGCCAAGCTTGCGGGTGAAGGCCTCGATCGGATTGGCTCCGAGATCGCCACCAACGAAGCGCGCCCCATACCAGACAAGCGGCAGCAGGCAGGCGACGAAGACGGCGATCCGCCCCAGGCGGTCGCGGTCCTTCAAAACCGAGCCGCCCGTCATCAGTAATTGGTCCGCAGATCCATGCCGGCATAGAGGCTTGCGACCTCTTCGCCGTAGCCATTGAACATCACGGTGTCGCGGCGGCGGAATTCACCGATGCGGCGCTCGCGCGCCTGACTCCAGCGCGGATGGTCGACCTCGGGGTTGACGTTGGAATAAAAGCCGTATTCCCGGGGGTTAAGGGCGCTCCAGGTGGTTGGCGGCTGGTCGCGGACCAGGGTGATGCGGGTGATCGATTTGATCGACTTGAAGCCGTATTTCCACGGCACCACCAAACGCAGCGGCGCGCCGTTCTGATTGGGCAAAGCCTCGCCATACATGCCGCTGGCCAGGAAGGTCAGTGGATGGACCGCCTCGTCCAGGCGCAACCCTTCCCGATAGGGCCAGTCGAGCAAGCGGGTGCGTTGGCCGGGCATTTCGCTGGGGCGCAAAACCGTCTCGAAGGCGACGTATTTCGCCGAGGCCAAGGGAGCGGCGCGGGCGAGGACCTTGGCCAGCGGAATGCCCATCCACGGGATGACCATCGACCAGCCTTCGACGCAGCGCAGGCGATAGATGCGTTCTTCCAAGGCCGAGACCGCCAGCAGATCCTCCAGGCCGATCGTCTGCGGGTGCTCGACCTCGCCATCGATGGTGACCGCCCAAGGCGTCGGGCGGAAGGCGCCGCTATAGCGGGCGGGATCGCCCTTGTCGGAGCCGAATTCATAGAAATTGTTATAGGTGGTGGCGTCCTCGCGCGGGGTCGTCTCGTCGGCGGGGACGGCGGCCCGCGCGGAAGGGGCGGCAAGGCCCACCCCGGCGGAGAGGGCTAGGGCGCCGGCCACGAAACTCCGGCGACCCAGCACCAGGGACGAGGGGGTAACGGCGTTCTCGGAAAGCTGCCAGCGGCGGGGGCGTCGAAGGGGCATGTCACGGTTCCGCACCAGAAAAAGGAGATTCCGATATGGGGAGGAAAACCGGCGAATGCGCCCCTTTCCTTCGCTATACGTCCCCCCTTTCGCGACGCCCCTACCCCACTACCTTTGGTCGCGTTCCCCCTTGCCAAGATCTCGCCGATGCGATCACAGTCCCAGGCTGCAACCGACCGCCGCCGCGCCCGCGCGTTGGACGGGCACGGACCACAAGATCCTTTCATCAGGGGAGAAAACGACAGATGAGCGATCAGACGAAACGGACTCCACAGGGCAAACCCGGTTTTGGCGCGCTGGGCCGCGCCTTGGCCTTTGGGCTGGGATTGGCGGTTGTCGGCGGCGCGGCGGGCCCCTGGGCCCCGGCGGCCCAGGCGGCGGGCGTGCTACGCATCGGCAATGACGGCGAGCCGCAATCGATGGATCCGCATTTCGTCTCGACGGTTCAGACCTCGCGCCTGCTTGACGATATGTATCTGGCGCTGGTCACCTTCGGCGCCAAGGGCGAGGCGATCCCCGGCGCGGCGGAACGCTGGACGATTTCGCCCGATGGCCTGACCTATACCTTCACCCTGCGCGACCACACGTGGTCGGATGGCACCCCGGTCACCGCCGAGGATTTCGTCTATTCCTGGCGCCGCGTTCTCGATCCGGCGATGGGCGCCGAATACGCGTCGCTGGCCTATATCATCAAGGGGGCCGAGGCCTATAACAGCGGCCAGGGCAAGGTCGAGGATGTCGCGGCCAAGGCGCTTGACGCCAAAACCCTGGAAGTCACCCTGACCAGCCCGGCGCCCTATTTCCTGGCCCAGTTGACCCATCAGGTCTTCATGCCCGTGCCCAAGCATGTGGTGGAGAAATACGGCCGCGACTGGACCAAGCCCGAGACCTTCGTCGTCAACGGTGCCTATAAACTGGCAAGCTGGCTGCCCAACGTCGAAGCCAAGCTGGTCAAGAACGAAAACTTCTATGACGCCAAGGATGTCTTCTTCGACGAAGTGATCTATTACACTTACGAAGACCGTACGGCGATGCAGAAGCGCTATCGCGCCGGCGAGCTTGATATCTGCCGCGAGATCGCGTCCGAACAGATCACTTGGCTGCGCGACAATCTGGCCGATTCCTTGCGCATCGCCCCCTACGCCGGGATCTATGACTACGCCTTCAACACCACGCAAAAGCCCTTTGACGATCTTCGCGTCCGTCAGGCCCTGACCATGGCGGTCGATGTCGAGGCGATTTCCGAAAAGGTCCTGCGCACCGGCGAATTACCCGCTTGGTCCTTCGTGCCGCCGGGGGTCGAGAATTACACCACCCCGGCCACCGTCGCCTGGAAGGACGTGCCGTTCAAGGAGCGCCAGGAAAAGGCCCGCGCCCTGCTCGCCGAAGCCGGTTTCAGCAAGGACAAGCCGCTGACCTTCACCCTGCGCTACAACACCTCGGAAAATCACAAGCGCGTCGCCGTCGCCATCGCCTCGATGTGGAAGCAGATCGGCGTCTCGGTCGAGCTGTTCAACACCGATGGCAAGATCCACTACGCCGACCTCAAGCAAAAGGCCTTCCAGGTCGCCCGCGAAGGCTGGATCGCCGATTACAACGACCCGCAGAGCTTCCTGTTCAAGATGGAAGGCAAGACCGGACCGCTGAATTATTCCGGCTATGACAACCCGGAATACAACGCGCTGATGGACGAGGGCGCCCTGACCATCGATCTGGCCAAGCGCGCCGAGATCCTGAAGAAAGCCGAAGCCCTGGCCATGCGCGATGTGCCGGTTATGCCGATTTACTACTACGTCTCCAAGCAGTTGGTCTCGCCCAAGCTGGTCGGTTGGCACGACAACGCGCTCGACAAGCATGTCACGCGCTTCCTGTCGCTGAAGTAAAAGCTAGATCACCGTCTTTGGGGAAGGCCCAGGAGCGAACCGCGTTGAAAGGGCCCCCCTTTTGCGCGGAGTGTTCGCTCCGGGGTCGATGAGAGAGAGCGGCGATCGCCCGGACAACCGGTATCGCCTTTTCCGCTCAAAGCTCTCGCCTCCCCGAAGCGAAGCCGGGGCGTTGAGCCATGCTACGTTTTATCCTCAAGCGGCTGATGATCGCCGTACCCACCTTGCTGGTCATCATCACCGTCGCCTTTTTCATGATGCGCATCGCGCCAGGCGGTCCTTTCGATTCCGAACGCGCCCTGCCGCCCGAAATCGAAAAGAACATCCTGGCCGCCTATAATCTCGACAAGCCACTGATCGACCAATACGCCCTTTACCTGGGCGGCATTCTTCACGGCGATTTCGGTCCCTCGTTCAAGATCCGTGATTTTTCGGTCAGCGAGTTGATCCTGGCCGGGGCGCCGGCCTCGATCCAACTGGGGCTGGCGGCGCTGATCCTGGCCTTAAGCGTCGGCGTGACCCTGGGCACCCTAGCCGCCCTCCATCAGAACGAGGCCGGCGATTTCGCGGTGATGGGGGTGGCGATGGTCGGCATCGTCATTCCCAATTTCGTCATGGCGCCGCTGTTGTCGCTGGTGCTTGGCGTCTATTGGGGGATCTTGCCGACCTCGGGCTGGGGCGATGGCGCCTTACGCTACAAGATCCTGCCGATCTTCGCCCTCGCCCTGCCGCAGATCGCCTATATCGCCCGGTTGACCCGGGGATCGATGGTCGAGGTGCTACGCTCGAACTTCGTGCGCACGGCGCGGGCCAAGGGCCTGGGCGAGCGGCTGGTGGTGATGCGTCACACCCTGAAAGCCGGGCTGCTGCCCGTGGTGTCCTATCTGGGACCGGCGGCGGCGGCGGTGACCACCGGCTCGGTGGTGGTGGAGACGATCTTCGCCGTCCCGGGCATCGGCACCTATTTCGTCAATGCCGCGCTCAACCGCGACTATCCGGTGGTGATGGGGGTGGTGATCGTTTACGCCAGCCTGATCATCTTGCTCAATCTCGCCGTCGATCTGCTGTATGGCCTGATCGACCCCAAGCTGCGGAGAGCGCGATGATCGGGTTCCGCGCCCGGGCGGCCAACGCCCTTCTGCCCGCCGATCCCAGCCTGCCGCCGCCGCGTAGCCTGTGGAAGAACGCCCGCCGGCGCTTCTATGGCAATCGGGCGGCGATGACCTCGCTGGTCATCCTGATCGCCATCCTCGCCCTAGCGGTGGTCGGCCCGTTGCTGTCGCCCCATCCCTATGACGAGATCTATTGGGAGGCCATCCAGATGCCGCCCGATTTCGCCAATGGCTTCTGGTTCGGCACCGATGGCAACGGCCGCGACCTGTTCGTGCGCACGCTTTACGGCGCCCGGGTCTCGCTGGCCGTCGGCGTGATCGCCACCACGGTCAGTCTGGTCATCGGCGTCGTCTATGGCGCTATCGCCGGCTATTTCGGCGGGCGCGTCGACATGCTGATGATGCGCTTCGTCGATGTGCTGTATTCCCTGCCCTTCATGTTCTTCGTCATCATGTTGATGGTGGTTTTCGGCCGCAACATCTTCCTGATCTTCGTCGCCCTGGGCGCGGTGGAATGGCTGACCATGGCCCGCATCGTCCGCGGTCAGACCATGGCGGTCACCCGCAAGGAATTCATCGAGGCCGCCCACGCCATCGGCGTCTCCGACGCCACGATCATCCGCCGCCACGTCATTCCCAACATCCTGGGGCCGGTGATCGTCTATGCCACCCTGACCATTCCCCAGGTGGTGCTGACCGAAAGCTTCCTGTCGTTCCTTGGCCTTGGCGTGCAAGAGCCGCTGACCAGCTGGGGCGTGCTGATTTCGGAAGGGGCGAGGGTTCTGGAGGTCTCGCCGTGGATGCTGCTGTTCCCGGCCTTTTTCCTGGCGCTCACCTTGTTGTGCTTCAATTTCATTGGCGACGGCTTGCGCGACGCTCTCGATCCGAAGGATCGGTAATGACTGAGACCCCCTCACCCATCCTCGAAGTGACCCACCTCGACACCCGCTTTTCCACGCCCGATGGCGAGGTCAAGGCGGTCAACGACCTGTCGTTCACCCTCAATCGCGGCGAGACCCTGGCGGTGGTCGGCGAATCGGGCTCGGGCAAGACCCAGATCTTCCTGTCGCTGATGGGCCTGCTCGCCCGCAATGGTCAGGTGTCGGGCCGGGCGCTGTTTTGCGGGCAAGACCTGTTAAAGCTCAGCCGGCGCGAGCTGAATGCCATTCGCGGCAGTCGCATGGCGATGATCTTTCAAGACCCGATGACCGCGCTCAATCCCTTCCTGACGGTCGAGCGCCAGATGACCGAGGTGCTGATCGAACACAAGGGCCTGGGCCGGGCCGAGGCGCGGGCGCACTCGATCGGGATGCTGGAAAAGGTCGGCATCCCCGAGGCCGCCCGCCGCATCGGCCTTTATCCCCATGAATTCTCGGGCGGCATGCGCCAAAGGGTGATGATCGCCATCGCCCTGCTCTGCTCGCCCGAGGTGCTGATCGCCGACGAGCCGACGACGGCGCTTGATGTCACGGTCCAGGCCCAGATCCTCGCCCTGCTCAACACCCTGAAGGCGGAAATCGACACCGCCATCGTGCTGATCACCCATGATCTGGGGGTGGTCGCCGGGCTGGCCGACCGGGTTCTGGTGCTATATGGCGGACGGATCGCCGAAACCGGCACGGTCGATCAGGTGTTCTACGACGCCCGCCATCCCTATACCCATGGGCTGTTGCGCTCGATGCCGCGCCTGGACGGGGTGCCGGGGGAAACCCTTTACGCCATCCCCGGCCAGCCGCCCAATCTGCAGAACCTGCCGGCGGGCTGCGCCTTCCAGGACCGCTGTTCCAACCGCATGGCCCAATGCGCCGAGGCGCCGCCGCCGCCGATGCCGATCGGTGCGGGCCGGCTGTGCGCCTGTTACTTTCCCCATGACGGAGGGAGCGCGCGATGAGCGGGCCTTCGACAAGCACGTCCCCGATCCTCTCGGTCCGCGACCTGCGCGTCACCTTCTCCCTGCCGCCGCGCCGGCTGTTTGGCGGACCGGTCGCCTTGAAGGCGGTCGATGGCGTCAGCTTCGATGTGGCTGCGGGCGAGACCCTGGGCATCGTCGGCGAATCGGGCTGCGGCAAATCGACGCTGGGCCGCGCCCTCTTGCAATTGATCCCGCCGACCAGCGGCGAGGTGGTGTGGCTGGGGCGCGATATCGCCGGTCTGCGCTCGCGCGCCATGCGGCCCTTGCGCCGCGATCTTCAGATCATCTTCCAAGATCCCTTGGCCAGCCTTGATCCGCGCATGACCATCGGCGACATCATCGCCGAACCGCTGATCACCCATCACCCCGAGATGACGGCCGAGACCCTGCGCCAGCGGGTGCGGGCGATGATGGACGAGGTCGGCCTGCTGCCGCAGATGCTCAACCGCTATCCCCACGAGTTCTCCGGCGGGCAGTGCCAGCGCATCGGCATCGCCCGGGCGATGATCCTCGAACCCAAGCTGATCGTCTGTGATGAACCGGTCTCGGCGCTCGACGTGTCGATCCAGGCGCAGATCGTCAATCTGCTTCAGGATCTGCAAAAGCGCTTCGGCCTGTCCTTGCTGTTCATCAGCCATGACCTATCGGTGGTCCGCCATATCAGCCACCGCATCCTGGTGCTTTACCTGGGGCGGGTGATGGAGATCGCCGATCGTGACGGGCTGTATGACCGGCCCCGCCATCCCTATACCCGGGCGTTGATTTCGGCGGTGCCGATCGCCGACCCGCGCAAGGAGCGCGAGAAGCCCCGGCTGATCCTCGGCGGCGACCTGCCCAGTCCGATCGATCCGCCCTCGGGCTGCGTCTTTCGCACCCGCTGCCCCTTCGCCCGGGCGCGCTGCGCCAACGAGGTCCCCGTGCTGCGCCCCACCGGCCCCGGCCATCAGGCGGCCTGTCACTTCTTCGAGGATCTGACCGCAACCGCCGCTTAGATCAGGATGATTTCAGGTCTGATCGACCTGAAATCTGAATCCTGATCTAAATCTATATGTTAGAGCGGGATTTTAGGCGAAAACCGCGCACACTTTTCGCCATCCCGCTCTAGAGCTTGATAGTCAAGCAAATCGTCGTCGCAATCTGGTTCAGATCGCTTGGGATTTGCTCTGATCCCCCCCCTCACAATGGAAAAGGGCCGCCTCCTTGCGGAGACGGCCCTTTCCTTTGGCGCTTGGCGAGAGGCGGTTGGGCTTAGAAGCCCATGCCGCCCATGCCACCCATGCCACCCATATCGGGCGACGGCATGGCGTCCTTCTTCTCGGGGATCTCGGCGACCATCGCTTCGGTGGTGATCAGCAGACCGGCGATGGAGGCGGCGCCCTGAAGGGCAGCGCGGACCACCTTGGTCGGATCGATCACGCCGGCCGTGACCAGGTTCTCGTAGATGCCGGTCTGGGCGTTGTAGCCGAAATCGGTGTCGCTGTTCTCGAGCAGCTTGCCGGCGACCACGGCGCCGTCAACGCCGGCGTTCTCGGCGATCTGACGCACCGGAGCCTGCAGGGCGCGGCGAACGATCTCGATACCGACGTTCTGATCGGGGTTGGCACCCTTCACGGAGTCGAGCGAGCGGATGGCGTGCAGAAGAGCGACACCGCCACCGGCGACGACACCCTCTTCGACGGCGGCACGGGTGGCGTGCATCGCGTCGTCCACGCGGTCCTTCTTTTCCTTCACTTCGGTCTCGGTGGCACCGCCGACCTTGATCACCGCGACACCGCCGGCGAGCTTCGCCAGACGCTCCTGCAGCTTCTCACGATCGTAATCGCTGCTGGTGTCTTCGATGTTGGCGCGGATCTGCGAGCAACGGGCCTCGATGTCCTTCTTGTCGCCGGCGCCGTCGACCAGGGTGGTCTCTTCCTTGGTGATCGTCACCTTCTTGGCGGTGCCAAGCATGTCGATGGTGACGTTCTCAAGCTTGATACCCAGGTCTTCGCTGATCACCTGACCACCGGTCAGGATGGCGATGTCCTCGAGCATCGCCTTGCGACGATCGCCAAAGCCCGGGGCCTTGACGGCGGCGACCTTCAGGCCACCACGCAGCTTGTTGACGACCAGGGTGGCCAGGGCCTCGCCCTCGACGTCCTCGGCGATGATCAGCAGCGGGCGCGACGACTGAACGACGGCCTCGAGCACCGGCAGCAGAGCCTGAAGACCCGACAGCTTCTTCTCGTGAAGAAGGATGTAGGGGTTCTCGAGATCGGCGACCATCTTCTCGGCGTTGGTCACGAAGTAGGGCGACAGGTAGCCGCGGTCGAACTGCATGCCCTCGACGACGTCGAGTTCGGTGTCCAGACCCTTGGCTTCCTCGACGGTGATGACACCCTCGTTGCCGACCTTTTCCATCGCCGTGGCGATGATCTTGCCGACTTCCTCGTCGCCATTGGCCGAGATGGTGCCGACCTGGGCGACTTCGGCCGAGGTCTTGATCTTCTTCGAGCGCTTCTTGACGTCCTCGACGACGGCGAGAACGGCGAGATCGATGCCGCGCTTGAGGTCCATCGGGTTCATGCCGGCGGCAACCGACTTCACGCCCTCGCGGACGATGGCCTGGGCCAGCACGGTGGCGGTGGTGGTGCCGTCGCCGGCGACGTCAGCGGACTTGGAAGCGACTTCCTTGACCATCTGCGCGCCCATGTTCTCGAACTTGTCCTTAAGTTCGATTTCCTTGGCGACGGAGACGCCGTCCTTGGTGATGCGCGGGGCGCCGTAGCTCTTGTCGAGCACGACATTGCGACCCTTGGGGCCAAGCGTCACCTTGACCGCATTGGCCAGGATGTCGACGCCGCGCAGCAAACGGTCACGGGCATCGGTGGAGAATTTAACGTCCTTGGCAGCCATGTGCAGAAATTCCTCTGTAACGTCGTCGTCTATGTCCGGTCTTCACTAAGCCGGAGATCGGGCGGACAGGCTTCGTCAGTTAGGCGACGATGCCCATGATGTCCGATTCCTTCATGATCAGGAAATCGGTGCCATCGATCTTGACTTCGGTACCGGACCACTTGCCGAACAGGATGCGGTCACCGGCCTTCACGTCCAAAGCAACCACCTTGCCGTCGTCGCCGCGGGCGCCGGACCCAACCGCCACAACTTCGCCCTCCATGGGCTTTTCCTTGGCGGTGTCGGGGATGATGATGCCACCAGCGGTCTTCTCTTCGCCTTCAAGGCGCTTGACGAGGACGCGGTCGTGCAGCGGGCGGAACTTCATGGAATAGCCTCCGTCGGATTTGCAAATCTTGGATCTGCCGATAAAATGCGTCGTCGGCGGGGGCCTGTTAGCACTCCCACCCGGCGAGTGCTAAATACCTAGGCCTCTGGGGCCGTTTTGTCAAGTCGGCTGATCCGGATCCGACGGATTGCTATCGCCCGCACTCTCGCCCAGATAGACCGACCGCACCCGGGAATCGGCGCGAATCCGCTCTGGCGGGCCATCGGCGATCAACCGGCCGTGGTGGAGCACCATCACCCGGCGGGCGTGGCCGAACACCACATCCATGTCGTGTTCGGTGAACAACACCGTCACCCCCTCCTCGGCGGCGAGGGCGCCAACCAGCTCCATCAGGGCCCGGCGTTCGGCCGGGGCCATGCCGGCGGCCGGTTCGTCCATCAGCAGCAGCCGGCAGCGTCCGGCCAGGGCGATCGCCAATTCCAGCCGCTTGATATCGCCATAGGAAAGTGTCGCTACCGTGGCGTCGGCCAGACCGGTCAATCCCAGGCGGGCAATCAGATCGCCGGCCCGGCGGTCGGCCTCGGCCCGGGGCAGGCCGACCCGCGCCGCCGTGCGCGCCGCCTCGAAAACCCCCAGCGACGAAAAGGCCCGGGCGATCTGGAAGGTGCGGCCGATGCCATAGCCGGCCAGGGCATGGGCTGGGCGGCCGGTCAGCAGGCGCCCCTCCATCCGCACCGTCCCGGCATCGGGGCGTCGCTGGCAGGCGATCAGCGAAAACAGCGTCGATTTGCCCGCGCCATTGGGGCCGATCAGCGCCGCGCTCTCGCCCGCCCGCAAAACGAACGACACGCCATCGACGGCGCGCACCCCGCCAAAGGCCTTGACCAGCCCGTCGACCACCAGCAGCGGCGGCGCCCCCGTTGGCGCGGGCGGGATCATTGGGGCCGTCCCCGGCGCGCCAATCGCCCGGCGGCGCCGGCCACCCCTTGCGGGAAGACCAGCACCAGCCCGAGCACCACCAGCCCGACCACCAATTGCCAAAGATCGGTACGCGCCGCGACCACCGATTCCAGGCCCAAATACAAGAAGGCGCCGACCAGCGGTCCGGCCAGGGCATGCAGGCCACCCAGCAGCACCATCACCAGGGCGTCGACACTGGTTGGAATGGCGGTGATCGCCGGAAAGACGCTGCCCTTGAGGAAGGCGAACAGCCCGCCGGCCAACCCGGCGCCGGCGCCGACGATGGCGAAGGTGAGCGCGTGCAGGCGGGCGGCGGCAATGCCGCTGGCCTCGGCCCGGCTGCGGGCATCGCGCAGGGCCCGCAGGCGGCGGCCGAATTCGCCAAGGGCCAGGGCGCGCAGACCAAACAGCGCGGGCAGGCAGATCGCCATCACCAACCAGGCAAACACGGCGGGATCACCGGCCCAGGGCGGCGGCCAGACGCCGATCAGGCCATTGTCGCCGCCGGTCACCCCAACCGCCTGAATGGCCAGGGCATGGATGATTTCGGCGAAGGCCAGGGTCAGCATCGCCAGATAAACCCCCGACAGCCTGCTGATCAGCCAACCGACCAGCAGCCCGCCCAGCCCCCCGGCCAAGGGCGCGCAGGCCAGGGCGATGGGCAGAGACAGCCCGCCCTGAACCACCGCCACCGCCGTTCCGTAAGCCCCCAGGCCAAAGAACGCCCCATGGCCGAAGCTGACCATGCCGCCGGTCCCCATCAGCAGCTGCAAGGCGCTGGCCGACAGCGCCAGGATCAGCGCCTCGCACAGCAGCGACAGGCCATAGGCATCGAGAAACCGTGGCGCGGCGAGCACCAGGACCACGCCCAGGCCCCACAGCAGCCGGCCTTTGCCGCTCGCCGGACGCAGCCGGGGCCCCGGTCCCACGGCGGAAACGCCGCCCTCGCTTTCGATCCGGCCAAGAAGGCCGCGCGGACGCACGATCAGCACCGCCCCCATCACCAGCCCCATGGTCACCAGCGTGCCCTGGGGAAAGAAGGCGACACCGAAGGCGTTGACCAGCCCCAGCAGCACGGCGGCCAGATAGGCGCCGGGCACGCTGCCCATGCCGCCGACGACGACAACGACGAAAGCCTGAACGATCACCCCGGCGTCCATGCCATGGCCGATGGCCTCGCGCGGCAGGGCCAGGGCACCGCCCAGGCCGGCCAGCAGCGCGCCAAGAGCGAAGACCCCGGTGAACAGCCAGCGCTGATCGGTGCCGAGCGCCGCCACCATCTCGCGGTCCTCGGTCGCCGCGCGCACCAGCAGGCCCCAGCGGGTGCGGGTGAACACCAGCCACAGGGCGCCCAGAACCAGGGGTCCCAGGGCGATTAGGAACAGATCATACTCGGGAACCGCCCGGCCCATCACGCTTACGGCGCCGCCCAGGCCCGGGGCGCGCGGCCCCAACAGGTCCTCCGGCCCCCAGATCATCGGCACCACGTCGCTAGCGATCAGCACCAGGGCGAAGGTGGCGACCAGTTGGAAAAGCTCGGGGGCGCGATAGATCCGCCGCAGCAGGCCGATCTCGATCAGGGCGCCCAGGCCGCCGACGGCCAGCGGCGCCAGCAGCAGGGCCGGCCAGAAGCCAAGGCCCAGGGTCTCGGCCAGGGTATAGGCCAGATAGGCGCCGATCATGAACAGCGTGCCATGGGCGAAATTCACCACCCGGGTCACGCCAAAAATGATCGACAGCCCGGCGGCGACCAGGAACAGCGACGAGGCGCTGGCCAGCCCGCCCAGAAACTGAACGATAAGGAAATCGACCGACAAACCGCGCAAGCCCCAGGGTGGTTGAGCGCCCTTTTTACGCGCTCACCCGCTCGCGGTCCACGCGAACGTCGCGCCGCCCCCCGGCCACGGCTTCCCAGACATCAAGCAGATCGTGCTCGTAGATGTCGGTCCACAGGTGGCGGGTCCCCTCGACCGAGGCGCGGGCGGCGCGGCGTTTGGCCTCGCCATCGCCACTGAGCACCTCGACCAGGGCGCGACGCCAAGCCTCGACCACATTGCCGCCGCGGTCATCGACCACCCGGCCATTGGCGCCATCGGCGCCGACGAAACCGGCGCAACCGCCCGGCCGTCCGGAAACCACCACCGGCAAGCCCGAGGCCAGGGCTTCGAGCACCACATTGCCCGCCGTCTCGGACACGCTGGGAAAAACAAAAAGATCGCCGCAGGCCATCAGTCGGGCCAAGTCGTCCTGGGGCACGACGCCCGGGGCGACCAGCCGCGGCCCAAGCAGGGCCCGGGCCGGTTCAAGATCTTCCCCCGTTCCCGCCAGCAGCAGCCCCACGTCGTGGCCGGCCTCGATCAGGGTGCGCGCCGCCCGCACCGCGACCATCGCCCGCTTGCTGGCGTCGACCCGTCCGGCGAAGACCAGCAGCTTGCGGCTGGGCGGCACCCCATGGGCGCGCTCCAGCCAAAGGCGGTCGCGCAGGGCCGGATCGAAACGCTTGGTATCGACGCCGCGGCGCAGGAAGGAGACCGGCATCTCGGGACAGACCTTATGCACCCGTTCGGCATCAAGGGGGCGCGAGACGATGATATGGCGGCAGGCCGCCCAATGCTGGTGCAGGCGCCGCTCGATCCCCCCGGCGAAACGCCGCCCCAGGTGATAGTGCTTGACGATCCAGCCGCCCAGACGCTGGCCCAGCGCCCGGGTGACGATCCTCGGGCCGTAGATCTCGGTGAAATGGACGACATCGGTATGAACGGAATGGACCAAAGGAATGCCCGCCGAGGCGCAGACTCGTTCGGCGGTCCGCCCGAACGAAAACACGTCGGTCGACATCACCACATCGTAATCGGTCAATTCCCCGCCCAACCGGGGCAGGAATCCCGATAGATCCGTGTGACCGGCGCCTTGAGAGAGCAAGGGGATGCGGTCGGTGCCCAGGCGGGCGGGCAACAGGCGGAAGCGGGCCGCCCGATTGCGCACCACCGTCTGATCGGTGGGTCCCAGAAAATAAACGGTGAGCGACGCCCGGTCGGCGAAAGGCTCGGCGGCTTCGGCGAAACGCTCCCAGACCTTGACATGCCCCCCGGCATCCGCCGTCCAAGGAAGGGTAACAAGCACGGCGACCTTGATCATCGTCCAAAGAGCCTTTTACGACGGGAGGCGGCCCAGGATCAGACGGTCGATCAGGGCTTCGAAAGCCAGTGGTTCATCGAATACCACCCGCACCCCCACCACGTCCACCTGTGGGCGCTGATCGGGGGGAAGACGCACCGCGTCCTTCGAGGTCGTCACCGGCACCGCCCCCAGGCCATAGGCCTCGTCAAGGATCGGCTGAATATCGGCTTCGGCGTAAGGGTAATGGTCGGCGAAGGGGTGGCGGGCGACCACCCGGGCCCCCAAAGCCGTCAGGGTGGCGAAGAACTTTTCGGGACGGCCGATGCCGGCGAAGGCCACCACCTTGCGCCCGACCAGCCGCGCCGCCTCGGGGCCCGGTTCCAGGCGGGCGGTGAGCAGCGGCACCCCGGCCTTGAGGTGGGGCGGGATGCGCGCCGCCAGATTTTCGCTATCGGACCCGATCAGGATCACCGCCCCGGCCCGCGCCAGCCCGGCCTCGATCGATTCGCGCAAGGGACCGGCGGGGATATAGCGGCCATTGCCAAAGCCATAACCGCCGTCAACGACAACCAGCGACAGATCCTTGGCCAGGGAGGGGTTCTGATGGCCATCATCCATCACCACTGCCTGGGCCCCGGCCCCTTCGGCGACCAATCCGCCGCTCGCCCGGTTGCGCGAGACCCAGCAGGGCGCGCTATTGGCCAGCAGCAGCGGTTCGTCGCCGACATCTTCCGGGCCATGGCCCACCGGATCGACGGCGACGGGCCCTTCCATCTTGCCGCCATAGCCGCGCGACAGGAAATGCCCGACCACGCCGCGCCGGCGCAAGGCGTCCATCACCGCCAGGGCCACCGGAGTCTTGCCCGCTCCGCCGGCGGTCAGATTGCCGACGCAGACGACGGGAATCCCCAGGCGCACCCCGGGCGGACGGGCCACCCGGTGGCGGGTCAGCGCCGCATAGACCAGCCCGACCGGTTCGAGCAGGCGGGCGGCGAAGCCGTCCTTATGCCAGAACTCAGGGGCGCGCACCGCCGGCCTCGCGCAGGGAGGGGGTGGGGGCAAGCGGCGTCAGGACGTCGAGGAACGGGGCAAGGCAGCCAAGGACGCGGTCGAGAACCGCCCTTTCGCCCTCGGCCCACAGCCGGGCGGCGCGGGCCATGCGGCGACGGGCGACGGCATCGGTGAGCAGCAGCGACACCTTTTCCCCAAGCTCGGCCTCGTCGGCGACACTAAGGGCGGCGCCCACGGCCTGCATGCGGGCGGCGATCTCGGCGAAATTGGTCATTCCCGGCCCCCACAAAACGGCGGACTCCAGCAAGGCCGGCTCCAGGGGATTTTGTCCCCCGGTCTTGGCCAGGGTCTTGCCCATGAAAACCACCGGGGCCAAGCGCAGGTAAAGCCCCATCTCGCCCATGGTGTCGCCAAGCAGCACATCATCGGTGCTCGCCGGCCAGCCCTCGCTGCGCCGACGCACGCCCAGCCCCAAGGCGGTCAGTTCGGCGGCGACCTCGGCGGCGCGATGGGGATGGCGGGGAACGACGATGGTCAGCAAGCCCGGATGCTTGGCCTTCAGGCTTTTGTGCAAACGCCCGGCGATCCCCTCCTCGCCGGGATGGGTGCTGGCGGCGATCCAGCGCGGCCGGTCATCAAGGGCGGCCAGGGCAGCGGCCAGGGCGCGGGGCTCGGCCGGATCGGCGGGGTTGGCGAATTTCAGATTGCCCACGCAGCCGGTATGGGCGGCCCCCAAGTCGGCCAGACGGCGGGCGTCCTCCTCGGTCTGGCCCAGGCACAGGGCGAAGCCATCAAGCATGCGCCCGATCAGCCGGCGGTGGCGCCGCCACGAATCGTAGGAGCGGTCCGAGACCCGGCCGTTGAGCAGCACCATGGGGATCTGGCGCGCCCCGGCTTCGACCATCAGATTGGGCCAGAAATCGGACTCGCTCCACAGCATCAGATCGGGGGCCCAATGGTCGAGGAAGCGGCGGATGGCGCCGGGCTTGTCGACGGGCAGATACTGGTGAATGGCGCCGCGCGGCAGATGGTCGCCGACCACCCGGGCCGAGGTCACGGTGCCGGTGGTCAACAGCACGCCAAGACGCGGCCGCTCGGCGCGCAGCCGGGTAATCAGCGGCACGAGGGCCTTGGCCTCGCCCACACTCGCCCCATGCAGCCAGACCAGCGGCCCGACCGGCCGCGCCAGACCCGGTTCGCCCAGTCTTTCGCCCAGACGATCAACATCCTCCTTGCCGCGCGACCGTCGGTAGCGCAGCAAAAGATCGATACCGGGACCGCCGAGAACGGTTAGAAGCCGGTAAAAACTGTAAAGCGACATGATCGGGCCATTCTTGCCTGGGCGCGAGGCGATGTAGCACGCCCGCGAGCGAAGGGCAAAGGAAGAGCCCGCCAGCGGCCTTTCCCACCCCACCGGCAAAAGCATTCGGGCACACTGTGGTGGCACGATGGCCGACCACGGTGTGCCCGTCAAAAAATGGACCTGGGGGTCGCTTAGATCAATGTCGCCTTCAAAGTGATCTCGGGGACGGCGGCCAAAGCCTTCGACAGCGGGCATTCGGCCTTGGCGGTCGCCGCGATCGCCTGGAAGGTCGCGTCGTCGATGCCCGGCACGCTGGCCGACAGCGTCAGATCGATACGCTCGATGACGAAACCCTCGCCCTGTTTGGCCAGGGCGACACTGGCGGTGGTATCGACATGGGTGGTGGCCAGACCGGCCTTATCGCAGGCGAAGGAAAACGCCATGGTGAAACAGGCGGCATGGGCGGCGCCCAGGATCTCCTCGGGGTTGGTGCCCTGGCGATCGTCCTCGAAGCGGCTGGCGAAGCCATAGGGATAATTCGTCAGCGCCCCGGTTTCCGTGCTGATCTGACCCTGGCCGTGCTTGCCCTGGCCTTCCCAATGAACGCTGGCGGTCTTCTTGATCATGGTCTCGCTCCTCGGTGATCGGACCTTGACAGGGGGCGGACACCAGGGGGGCGGCCGCCGGTCAAGGCCCTTCGGCTCCTATAAGAACCGCTTAAGGGGCGCCGCGTTCCATGGCCGTTTCAAGGGGGGCCGTATCGGAGGGAAAGAAGTCCGCTGGCGGGAAGGGGTGGACATTGGCCAGGAACTGATCGACCGAGGTCTCCCACGACCGCGCCTGGGCGAAGGCCCGGCAGGCGGCCGGATCGATGGTCAGCGCCCGCAGGGCCGCCGCCTTGAGATCCTCGTCCAGGGCGCCGACCGGCGCATCGCCGATCACATCAAGGGGCCCGGGCACCGGATAGGCCGCCACCGGCAAACCCGAAGCCAGGGCTTCGAGCAAAACAAGGCCGAAGGTATCGGTGCGGCTGGGAAAGACGAAGGCGTCGCCGACCGAGAAATAGGTCGCCAGTTCCTCGCCCAGGCGTTCCCCGGCGAAATGAACCTTGGGATGACGGGCGCGCAGGGACTCGAGTTGCGGACCGCCGCCGACGACGATCTTGGTTCCGGGCAGATCCAGATCGAGAAAGGCGCCGATGTTCTTTTCCACCGCCACCCGCCCGACATAAACGAACCACGGCCGCGGTCCGGTGATCACGCCATCGAGCGAGTCCTTGGGGCGCGGGCGGAACAGCTCGGTATCAACGCCGCGCGTCCAGCGGCGGATATGGGAAAACCCCCAGCGCAGCAATTCGTCCTCGATGCCCTGGGTGGCGACCATGATGGTTTTGGACGGCCCATGGAACCAGCGCATGCCCTTGTAGCCCCAGCTGACCGGCACCCGGAAGCGGGCGTGGAGGTATTCGGGGAATTTGGTGTGGAAGGCGGTGGTGAAGGGCACGCCGCGCTTCAGGCAATAGCGCCGGGCGCTTAAGCCCAGGGGGCCTTCGGTGGCGATATGGATGACGCAGGGCTGAAAGGTCTCGATGGCGCGCGCCATCGTCCGCCCGGGCAGCACCGCCAGCCGGATCTCGCTATAGGTCGGGCAGGGAATGGTGCGGAAGCTTTGCGGGGTGACATAGATCAGATCATGCCCGCGCTCCTCCAACCGCGCCTTCAGGGTATCGAGGGTGCGAACCACCCCGTTGACCTGGGGGAACCAGGCATCCGTGACCACCAGGATACGCATGGGGTGTCCTCGACCTTGGTAAAGGGATCATCAGGGAAAGACATCGTCACTGGGCTGTTTCGGGCGCGCGGGCCGGAGGACCAACAGCCGCCTCGGCCCCCTCGTCCTCAAGACCGCCGCCACCGCCCGCCCGGGCATCGGCATAGGCCTGGAACATCGAGAAGCGCCGTTCCTCGGACCAGTGGATCAGTTCCATCCGGCCATCGAAATGCTCGACCAGGGCCGTACAGCTTTCCACCCAATCGCCATCGTTGCAGTAGAGGACATCCCCCATCGGCCGGATCTCGGCATGGTGGATATGGCCGCAGACGATGCCGTCCATCCCGCGCAGGCGGGCAACCTCGGCCATCGAGGTCTCGAAGTCGTCGATGTATTTGACGGCGTTCTTGACCTTGTGCTTGAGGTACTTCGACAGCGACCAATAGGGCAGGCCGATGCGGTGGCGCACGACGTTGAACCAGTGATTAGCCTCCAGCAGCCAGACGTAGGCCCAGTCGCCCACCTTGGCCAGCCACTTGGCGTATTTGACCACGCCATCGAATTCGTCGCCGTGAATGATCAGATAGCGCTTGCCGTCGGCGGCCTGATGGACGGCCTCGCGCATCAGCTTGATATCGCCGAAATCCGCATCGCAGTAACTGCGGGCGAATTCATCGTGGTTGCCCGGGATGAACACCACCCGGGCCCCCTTGCGCGCCTTGCGCAGCAGCTTCTGGACCACGTCGTTGTGCGATTGCGGCCAGTTCCAATGCTTGCGCAGGCGCCAGCCGTCAACGATGTCGCCGACCAGATACAGGGTCTCGGACTCGGTTTGCCTGAGGAAATCAAGCAGGATGTCCGCCTTGCACCCCCGCGTGCCCAAGTGAATATCGGACAGGAAGATGGCGCGATATCGCCGGGAGGAGTCCGTCATGGCCGTCAGTGCGCGTCCGTGTTCCATGCTCGCCGATCGACGATGGAGAGGGGCGGCGCCCGCCGGACTTGAGGGACCGGGCCACCCCTTGAGCGGGACCGCCCCGAGCATGACCACCCCCTAGACATCGCGTTCACCGCAGCGGGTTTTAGCCTTCCCCCCGCCCCGCGACCACCCTCATTCGGCCGGGAAACAAATAATTCACCCCCTTGTCTTTAAAGTGAAACATTACTTTGACTCGACAGTCCGTCTTTTTTCCTTCATGGACACCCTTGACGGCGGAGCTTACCCACCCCTTTTCTCCTATCCGCCCCGTTGATCCCTTGACAAGGTCCCCCCTCCCCGATGCGTGTCCTGCCGTTTGCGCCTGCCAACCCCGCTCCGGCCCCCGCCCAGCGGCGGGTGATGATTATCGCCAACCCGGCTGCGGGTTCCCTGAAGCAGCGGCGCTTGAACCGCACCCTGCTTGGCCTGGAGAAACTGGGCTGCACGGTGGGCTTGCGCGAAACCGCCAAGCCCGGCGACGCCACGCTGATGGCCCGCGAGGCGGCCCTGGCCGGTAATGTCGATGTGGTGGTCGCCGCCGGCGGTGACGGCACGATCAACGAGGTTGCCAATGGTTTGGCCGGAAGCGGCGTGGCCCTGGGGGTGATTCCGCTGGGCACCGCCAATGTGCTGGCGATCGAGGCCGGGATCCCCCGCGATCCGGGCAAGGCCGCCCAGGTCATCGCCACCGGCGTTCTCCGCAAGCTGTATCTGGGCGAGGTGCGGGCCAGCGCCGAAACGCCGTTGGCCGGTCCCCGCCGCTTCGTGATGATGGCCGGCGCCGGCTTCGACGCCCATGTCGTCGATACCGTCGATCTCGCCCTCAAGCGCAAGACCGGCAAGCTGGCCTATGTCTGGTGTACGGTTCAGCGAGCCTTCAGCTATGATTTCCCGCTTTGCGCCGTCGATATCGACACCCCCGACGGCCGGACGATCCATGCCGATGTCGCCACCGCCGTGGTCTGCAACGGCAAATATTACGGCGGGCCGTTCATCGCCGCGCCCTTGGCCGACATCTCGCACCCGACCTTTCAGGTGATCTTGCTCAAAAGCCCGGGCCTGCGCCATGTGGCGCGCTATGCCCTGGCCCTGGCCATGGGCCGCCTGCCCCGCCTGCCCGATGTCGAGATCATCGAGGCGACGCGCGTGCGCATCGCCCTGCAGGGCGCCCAGCCGCTGCAAGCCGATGGCGATACGGTCGCCCATATGCCCGTCGATATCGTCATGGCCGCCGAGCCGGTATCCCTGATCGTCCCCGCCCCCGCCGCCTAGACGGGAACGCGACGCCCAAGACCTCAGCCGGCGCGCAGCGAGCCGACGAAGGCGTCGACGGTCTTGCCAAGCTCGCCGACCCGCTGGTGCAGATCGGCGACATCGCGGCCCATGGCGCGGGCCGCCTCGCCGCCCTCGGCCGAGCGGGCGGCGACCCCCCGGGCGGTTTCACTTAAGCTGCCGGCGCCGCTGACCGTGGCGACGACGATCTGGCCGATCCCGGCCACGGCTTGCCCCTGATCACCGATGGCCTGGGCGACCTGGGCGTTGAGATCGCCGATGGCGCCGATCACCCCGGCGACGCTTTCGATCTCGCGGGCGGCATCGGCGGTTTCGCGCTGGATGGCCGCCACCTGTTCGGCGATCTGTTCGGTAGCCCGCGCCGTTTGATTGGCCAGGGTCTTGACCTCGCCGGCGACCACGGCGAAGCCCTTGCCGGCATCACCGGCCCGTGCCGCCTCGATCGTCGCGTTCAAGGCCAGCAGGTTGGTCTGGCTGGCGATGGTGGTGATCAGGGTGACGACATCGCCGATGCGATCGGCCGCGCCGACCAGGGCCGAGACCCGGCCGACGGCGGCGCGGGCGGAACTGCCGCCCTCGACGGCGATGGCATTGGCCCGCGTCACCCGCTCGCCGATGCCGGTCACGGCGCGCGCCATCTCCTCCACGGCTTCGGCGACCCGGCCGATATCGGCGGCCATTTCCTCGGCGGTCCGCGCCGCCTGATCGGAATAAAGGGCATTGGCCTCGGTGCGCTCGACCGACCGGCCGGCCCCCTTGGTCATCTGGTCGACGGCGGTCCCCACCAGGGTGACCAGCCCTTCGATCTCACGCTCGAAGCGGTCGGCCAGGGTGGCCAGATCGGCGCGGCGGCGCTCCTCGGCCTGACGTTTGGCCCTCTCGCCCTCCTCCTCCAGCGCGATCTTGGCCAGGGCGTTGTCCTTGAAGGTCTGAAGCGCCTTGGCCATCTCGCCGAATTCGTCGCCGCGTTCGGTTCCCGTCACCACCACGCCGGTATCGCCCGCCGCTAGCCGGTGCATCAGCGCCGTCATGCGGGTGATCGGCCCGACCAGCCGCCCCGAAAGCAGCCACAAGCCGATCAGCGACAGGGCGAGCACGCCCAGGCCGGCGAAGATCAGCCGGTTGCGGGTTTCGATCGCCCCGGCCATCACGGCGGATTCGGGAACGCTGAGGATAAAGGCCCAGGTTTCCGGCGCCCCCGAAAAGGCGATCGGCACCGCCACCCGCAGCAAAGGCTCGCCGGTCTGCGGATCGGACACCGTGTCTTGCAGGGCACGACCGGCGGCGGTGGCGGCGAGGATCTCGCCCACTTCGGCGTGATCGGCCGGCCGGCCGAGGCGGGCCGTGTCGGGATGGGCGACCCATTGGCCATCGGCCGACAAGACGGCGGCGAAGCCGGCGCCGAAGGGATGGATATCGGCGATTTGGCGTTGGATGGTTTCGAGCGCCATATCCAAGGTGGCCACGGCGACCGCCTTGCCCTCCTTGCCGATGATCGGCGCCGAGGCGGTGGTCATCAGCACCTCCACCCCGTTGACCGGGTAAAGATAGGGCGGCGTGACCGTCGGCCGGCCCTCGCGCAAGGGAAAGCCGTACCAGGACTCGGTGGATTGCACATCGTCCATGACCAGCGGCTCGAAGCCAATCTGACCATCGGCTTGGCGATAGAAATAGGGAACGAAGCGGCCCTTGGCGTCGGAGAAGGCCTTGCCCGGGAACGACGCGTCGGCCCCGTCGAAGCCATCGGCCGCCCAGCCGGTGCCGCCGCCGACCACGGCGGGGTTGATGCGCACCGTCTCGCGCACCAGCCGCCCCACGACCTCGCGGTCGCGCAGGTCATCGCCGACCAGACCGCTGATCGCCCCGGCCATGGTCCGCGTCGCCGTCAACACCTCGCCGACGAATTCGCCGGCGATCCGCGACTGGGCGCGGGCCTCCAGATCCAGTTCGGCGCGCCCGGTCCGTTCGGCCTCGTCGCGTTGGGTGATCCAGGCGATGCCGACCAGAATCCCGTAACCGATAAAGAATCCGACCAGAACGGTCGTCAGAGTCTTTGATCGCAATGACATCAGCCAAGCCCCCCAGGCCTTGTGGTCCCTGGGGAGTCTTGTAACGGGTCTTCCGCCCTCCGTCGCTGGCGGTTTTATGACACCCCCGGCAGCGGCCGGGGGCGGCCGGGCTCAGCCGCCGGCGATGGTCATCGCCGCCAGACGCACGGTCGGCGCGTCGGTGCCGTAGCGCAAATCGAGGTCATTGGCCGGGGTCAGCCCGGCGAACATCTCGATCAGATTGCCGGCAATGGTGATCTCGTTGACCGGCGTGGTCAGCACGCCCTTTTCGATGCGGAAGCCGGCCGCTCCCCGGCTGTAATCACCGGTCAGGCCGTTCACCCCCTGGCCGACCAGATCGGTGACATACAAACCATCCTCGATATCGGCCATCAGGTCCTGGGGGCTGAGCGGTCCGGCTTCGAGCCAGACATTGGTGGTCGACGGGCTGGGCGCCGAGCCGGTGCCGCGACTGGCGTGGCCGGTGCTTTCCAGACCCAACTGGCGGGCCGAGCGCAGATCGAGGATCCAACTGGTCAATCGGCCATCTTCGACCAGGGTGCGGCGGCGATTGGCCAACCCCTCGGCGTCGCAGGGCTTGGAGCGCAGGCCGCGCGGGCGGTGGGGATCTTCGATGATGCGAATGCCCGGGGCGAAGACCGCCTCGCCCAAACGATCCTTAAGGAACGAGGTGCCGCGCGCGATGCCGCCGCCATTGATGGCGCCAAGCAAGTGGCCGACCAGCCCGCGCGACACCCGGGGATCGAAAACCACCGGCAGGCGGCCGGTCGCCAGCCGTTTGGCGCCAAGCCGGCGGGTGGCGCGCCGCCCGGCTTCGCGGCCGACTTCGAGCGGATCGCGCAGATCGGCGAAATAAACGGCGGTCGAATAATCGTAATCGCCTTCCATGCCGGTCTCGTTGGTTCCGGCGACCACGGAAACGCTCATGCCCGAATGGCTGGCGTGATAGGCATGGGAGAAGCCGTTGGAGCCGACCAGGGCAACGGTTGACAGCCCCCAACTGGCCTCGGCCCCTTCGGAATTCGTCACGCCGGGAACGCTGCGTGCCTCGTCCTCCAGGGCGCGCACCAGTTCGGTCAGCGCCTCGGCCGAGGGTTCGGTCGGATCGAAGTTGTCGATGGCGGGCAGGTCGCGGGCAAGCTGGCCGGGCTCGGCCAAGCCGGCGAAGGGATCTTCGGGCACGGTGCGCGCCATCGCCACGGCGCGCTCGACCAGGGCGGCCAGGGCATCGGGGCGGCGATCGGCCGACGACACGATGGCCTGACGGCCGCCGATCAGCACCCGCAATCCGATATCGCCGCCTTCCGAGCGCTCCAGCTTCTCAAGCTTGCCCAAGCGATGGGTGACGGCCAGCGAGGCGCCATCGACCAGCACCGCGTCGGCCGCCGTCGCTCCGGCGGCCACCGCCTTGGCCACCAGATCCTCGAGCAGGCCCAGGGCATTGGCGGCGGTCTTGGCTAGATCGGTCATGGGAGCACTCCGAAAGGGAAACGAAAGACGCACGGGCGCGGCCGGGACGTCGCGCCCGTGCCCTTAGTTAGGTGGGCCGCGCGCTGGCCGGCGGCAATCGGAAAACTATGGCGCCAGGACGGACTACTTCCAGATCGGCTTGCCACTGCCGGGCAGGCCGTAATCGGTCCATTTGCGGGTGACGGTCTCGATGATCTCGTCGCTCATCCGCAGCTTGCGGCCCCATTCGCGGTGGGTTTCCGGGGCCATCTTGTCGGTGGCGTCCAGGCCGATCTTGCCGCCCAAACCGCTTTCCGGGCTGGCGAAATCCAGGTAATCGATGGGGGTGCCGGTCACCACGGTGATATCGCGCGCCGGATCCATGCGGGTGGAAATCGCCCACATCACGTCTTTCCAATCGCGGGCGTTAATGTCGTCATCCACGACGATGACGAATTTCGTGTACATGAACTGGCGCAGGAACGACCACACCCCCATCATCACCCGCTTGGCATGGCCCGGATAGGCCTTGCGCATGCTGACCACGGCGATGCGATAGCTACAACCCTCGGGCGGCAGCCAGAAATCGACGATCTCGGGGAATTGCTGGGTGAGCAGCGGAATGAACACCTCGTTCAAAGCCTCGCCCAGCACCGAAGGTTCGTCGGGCGGCCGGCCGGTGAAGGTCGACAGGTAGATCGGATCCTTGCGCATGGTGATCGCCGAAATGCGAAACACCGGAAAGGATTCGACGGCGTTGTAATAGCCGGTGTGATCGCCGTAGGGGCCCTCGTCGCCGTATTCGTCAAGCATGACGTGGCCTTCAAGCACGATCTCGGCGGTGGCGGGCACCTTCAGCGGCACGCTGACGCAATCGACCAGCTCGACCTTGCGCCCGCGCAGCAGGCCGGCGAACTGGTATTCCGACAGGGTATCGGGAACGGGGGTGACGGCGGCCAGGATGGTGCCGGGATCGGCGCCGATGACCACGGCGGCGGGCAGCGGCTCGGCGTGGTCGCGCTTCCAGCGCTGCCAATGCTGGGCGCCGCCGCGATGCTTGAGCCAGCGCATCAAGGCGGTATCGCGCCCGGTCACCTGCATGCGGTAGATGCCCAGGTTGAAGGCGTCCTCGCGGCGCGCCCCCTTGCCGCTGGCTTGCGGTCCCTGGGTCACCACCACCGGCCAGGTGATCAGCGGCGCCGGTTCGCCCGGCCAGCAGCTTTGGATCGGCAGCAGGCCAAGATCGATGTCCTTGCCCTTGAGCACCACCTGCTGGCAGGGCGCCTTCGACACGGTGCGCGGCTTCATCGCCAGCACGGTCTTGAGCAAGGGCAGCATCTCCAGGGCTTCGCGCCAGCCGCCGGGGGGTTCGGGCTGCTTGAGGAAGGCCAGCATCTCGCCGACCTCGCGCAATTGCGCCGGGGTGCGGTCCATCCCCAGGGCGACGCGCTCGACGGTGCCGAACATATTGACCAGCATCGGCATGGCATAGGCGCTGCCATCGGGGCGGCGGACGTTTTCGAACAAAACGGCCGGCCCTTTTTCGTCGAGCAGACGGGTCTGGATCTCGGTCATTTCCAGAACCGGCGAGACCGGCGCCCGCACGCGCACCAGATTATGCTCGCGCTCGAGCAGGGCCATGAAATCGCGCAGGCTGTCGAACGGCATGATCGCACCTCCAGGGCGGCTCGAAAACGAAGGGGCACTTAACCGACCCCCCTTCCCAGCGTCAAGCCATATGCCTGGATTTCCCGCGCAAAGCCGCCCGGCGCCGCCTCAGGGCAGCAAAGCGTAGACGGTGGTGCTGCGGATATCGCGGTCTTCCAGATCGCGGCTGACCGGCACCTCGTAGGTGGCAAGCGCGCTCAGCCCCGTTCCCGGCAGATAGGCCCGCCCCGGATCGGCCAGCAGCACCTTGGTGCCCCGCCCGGCCAAGGCGCGCAGCCAAGGGATCACCCGGTCGGCCATCGGCCGCTCGTAACAGACATCGCCGGCCAGCACCACGTCCCAGCCGCGATCGAGCGCGCCGATGACATCGCCATCAAGGGAAGTGACCGCCACCTTGTTGAGCGTGGCGTTAAGGGCGATCGCCGCCAGGGCGAAGGAATCGATCTCGGCGGCGTCCACCGCCTTCGCCCCGGCCAGGGCGGAGGCGATGGCGCAAACCCCACAGCCGGCGGCGAAATCAAGCACCCTGCGGCCGCGCACGATCTCGGGATGGTCGATCAGATGGCGGGCCAGGGCCTGCCCGCCAGCCCAGCAGAAGGCCCAATAGGGCGGCGGCACGCCGTGCCGCTCCAGGGCGACCTCGGTCGCCTCCCACAGCGGGGTGACCTCGGTCGCCAGATACAGGCTCATCTCGGGGAGGAGCGGCGGGGTGGTGATGGCGGTTCCGGCCAGAACGAAGGCGTTGGGGTCAGACGCCACCGGGCGCCCGCCCGGCGACGATCGCCGCCAGCAGGAGCCATCCGACGAACCGGTTGCTCTTGAAGATCATAAGGCAGACGGGCGAGTCATGAATATCGACCCGCCAGATCTGCCAAGCCAGATGGGCGGCGGGCAGACCCAGCAGCGCCCAGAACGGCCAGGACAAGCCGGCCTGCCAGCCGGCGGCGGCGACCAGCGCCATCATCAGGGTGGAAAACACCACCAGGGCCGGACGGGTGTTCGACCCCAGGGCCAGGGCCGAGGATTTCACCCCGACCAGCAGGTCGTCTTCTTTGTCCTGATGGGCATAGATGGTGTCGTAATGCAGGGTCCAGAAGAAGCAGGCGGCATAGAGCAGCAAGGGCGCCGGATCAAGCGATCCGCGCACCGCCGCCCAGCCCATCAGCGCCCCATAGGTGAAGGTCAGCCCCAGCCACGCCTGCGGCCAGTAGGTGATGCGCTTCATGAAGGGATAACCAAAGACCAAGATCAACGAGGCGACGCCCAGCCAGATCGAAAAGCCGTTGAGGCTGAGCAGCACCGCCAGCCCGACCAGCAACTGCGCGCCCAGAAAGACCACCGCCTTTTTGCGACTGACGGCGCCGCTGGGAATCGGCCGGGCGGCGGTGCGCGCCACCTGGGCATCGAAATCCCGGTCGACGATATCGTTGAAGGTGCAGCCCGCGCCGCGCATGACCAAAGCGCCGGCGGCGAACAGGGCGGCCAGCCACAGATCGGGCCAGCCCTGCGCGGCCATCGACTGGCTCCACCAGCAGGGAAACAACAGCAGCCACGTGCCGATCGGCCGATCAAGCCGCATCAGTTTCAGATAAGGCCGGATCACCCCCGGAGCCATCCGGTCGACCCAGCCATCCCGCGGCATATCGCCGATCAGCGTGTCGCTCGCGCCCATGCTCGTTCCGTCCGTTGTTTTTTCATCGCCTTGTCTGGCTAGAGCAGCTCTCAGCCCAGACTTGCCCCTTATAGCCGGTACAGTATGGTGTCCGCCACCCAGGAACAAGACCAAGAAAGCCGCTCGCCCCATGATTGCCCAACCCCCGCGCCACCGCCTGTATGTCGACGCCCCCCTGGCCGCCGGCCTTGATGTCCGCCTGGATGGCGCCCAGGCCCACTACCTGCGCGATGTGATGCGCCTGGGCCCCGGGGCGGCTGTCGCCCTGTTCAACGGCCGTGATGGCGAATGGCTGGCGACCCTCGACACCCTGGGCAAGGCCGGCGCCCAGGCGGTGGCGCAAACCCTTTTGCGCCCCCAGGGCGACGAGGACGGCCCGTGGCTGCTGTTCGCCCCGCTCAAGAAGGAAGCCACCGATTACCTTGTCGAAAAGGCGGTGGAACTGGGCTGCGGAGCCTTGCTGCCGGTGATGACCCGGCGCACCCAGTCGCAGAAGGTGCGCACCGACCGCCTGCGCGCCCAGGTGATCGGCGCCGCCGAGCAATGCGAGCGCCTGACTCTGCCCGCCGTCTTCGAGCCGCGCCCTTTGGCGAAGGTATTGGAGGACTGGCCGGCCGAGCGCCGGTTGTTCGTGCTGGCCGAGCGCCGCGACGCCCTTCCCGCCGCCCGGGCTTTCGCGGGCGCCCGCGCTCTAAAGGCCGCCCTTCTCGTCGGGCCGGAAGGTGGGCTTGATGACAAGGACCTTGACGCGCTGTTGGCCCTGCCCTCATCTACGCCCGTCGGCCTCGGCCCGCGCATCCTGCGCGCCGAGACGGCGGCGGCGGCGGCGCTCGCCGTCTGGCAGGCGGTCGCAGGGGATTGGGAGACCCGCTAAGGGGGCATGACCCCGCCGGCCTCCGCAGCCCGACCGATGCAAGACGGCCCGAGGGCCTCGCGCGCGAATGACCTCTGGAACGGAAGCCTGCCATGTCCTCCTTGACCGATGCCTCGATCCTTTCGGCGCCTTTGACCCGGGACGATCTGGTCGCCCATATGGCGGGCGGCAGCCGCCCAAAGGCCGATTGGCGCATCGGCACCGAACACGAGAAATACGCCTTCACCATCGCCGATGGCCGGCCCCTGACCTATGAGGGACCCCATGGCGTGCGCGCCCTGCTCGAGGGACTGACCCGCTTCGGCTGGAGCCCGGTCTATGAGGGCGAGACGGTGATCGCGCTGACCTGCCCGACCATGGGCTCGGTGACCCTGGAGCCCGGCGGTCAGATCGAGCTCTCGGGAGCGCAGCTGGAAACCGTGCATGGCACCTGCTGCGAGGTGACGACCCACCACCGCAACCTCAAGATCGTCGGCGGCGAGTTGGGCATCGGCTTCCTGGGTATCGGCTTCAATCCGAAATGGCGGCGCGAGGATATCTCGCTGATGCCCAAGGGCCGCTACAAGCTGATGTCGGAGTACATGCCCAAGGTCGGCTCGCTCGGCCTCGACATGATGCTGCGCACCTGCACGGTGCAAACCAATCTGGACTTCGGCAGCGAGGCCGACATGGTGCGGAAGTTCCGCGTCTCGCTCGCCCTTCAGCCGATCGCCACGGCGCTGTGGGCCAACAGCCCCTTCACCGAGGGCAAGCCCAACGGCTTTCTGTCCTATCGCAGCCATATCTGGACCGATACGGACCCGGCGCGCACCGGTATCTTGCCCTTCGTCTTCGAAGACGGCATGGGCTTCGAGCGGTATGTCGATTATCTGCTCGATGTGCCGATGTACTTCGTCTACCGCGAGGGCCGCTATATCGACGCCACCGGCCAGTCGTTCCGCGATTTCATGGCCGGCCGCCTGGCCGCCCTGCCCGGCGAGCGGCCGACGATCGCCGATTGGACCGACCATATGACCGTCGCCTTCCCCGAGGTGCGCCTCAAGCGCTATCTGGAAATGCGCGGCGCCGATGGCGGGCCGTGGCTGCGCCTGTGCGCCCTGCCCGCGTTCTGGGTCGGCCTGCTCTATGAAACCGCCTCGCTTGATGCCGCCTGGGATCTGGTCAAGGATTGGACGGCCGAGGAACACGCCCAATTGCGCGCCCAGGTGCCGCGACTGGCCCTCAAAACGCCGTTCCGCAAGGGCACCTTGCAAGACGTCGCCCTGCGCGCCCTGGAGATTTCCCAGGCCGGACTGGCGGCGCGCGGTCGCCTGAACAGCAAGGGCCGCGACGAGACCGGCTTCCTTGATCCCTTGTGGACCATCGCGCGCAGCGGCCGCACCCAGGCCGAAGACCTGCTCGAGTCCTTCCTGACCCGATGGAATGGCGAGATCGACCCCGTTTTCACCGAATGCGCCTATTAAGTCAGGCGCTGGCCGCGGCCTTACCGTCCGCCCGTCCGTAACCAGCCGGAGTTTTTCCCGTGACCCGACCCAACACCGTTTCCTCCTATCCCGCGGCCAAGACCGCGCGCCGCTGCGCCGATATGAGCGAAATTCGCACCGAGATCGACCGCCTCGACCGGCTGATCGTCCCTTTGCTCGCCGAGCGGCTGAACTACGTCGGTCAGGCCGCCGCCTATAAGCCAAACCGGGCCGAGGTCGTCGTCCATTGGCGGATCGAGGACGTGGTGACCAAGGTCCGCGCCCTGGCGGTAACCGAGAACGCCGACCCCGATACAGTCGAAAGAATCTACCGTGGATTGATCGACGCCTCCATCGCCTGGGAGGGCCGAAATTACGACCGGACCCGGAACGACCACCGCTGAGCGATCGCATAAACATCGGATAAAGGACGTTTTATCCGGGTGATCCCCGGGATGTCTGGATCTTGGGGTCGCAGTCTTGTAATGTCCTTCCTTAAGGTTCGCTGAGGGGAGCGATCGCCGAGACCACAGCCATCAAATCAGGTCGGGGAAAAGATACCACCTCAGGTCGTGAGAAAGGCCTTTATCCGAAAGACTGTAGCGCCGGCTTCCTACGCTCCCCCATAACAAAGACCGCCCCGGGACAGACGTCGGAAACGCGAATGCTCAAGAACATTTCGATCAAGGTTCGTCTATACGCCGGTTTTTTTCTCGTCCTGGCCCTGATGGGGGGCGTCGGACTGGTGTCTTATTCAATCTTCACCAGTTCGAACGACAAATTCGACGAGTTCTCCGAAGCATCGGAAGTGGCGCTCTCGGCCCTTCAATTGAACCGCTTGGTTCAATCCTTCGACACCGACGTATCGAAATATCTCGATACGGCCTCGTCCGAGGCCGCGGCGCGCTTGCACCAGGATCAGATCACCGTCCAGCAAGCCATCTCGGCCTTTGGCGCCCTCGTTGCCGGCACGCCCCAGCAGGAGGCGGCCGAACGCATCGCCGAGGCGTATCGCAAACATGAAGACGCCCTGAAGCCGGCGATCGGACTGGTCGGCCAGCGCGTCGATCTAATCTCGACCTCGCTGCTGCCCGCCGCCGAAGGTCTGGTGGAGTGGGCCGTCGATGTCCGCGACAAGGCCTTCGAGGCCGGCGACGCCCCCACCGCCCAACATGCGTCCAAGGTCATCGAGAACATGTTGCGCGCCCGGGTGGCGGCCGACGGCTATCTGTCGGACGGCTCGGAAGAGCAGTTCAACGCCATCTGGGAAGCGCTGTTCGCCGTCACCGAAAACCTTGATGGCATCCCCACCGCCGCCCAGGTCCAGGACCTTTATGGGCAGTACGAGGAGGCGCTGAATACCCTTTCGGGGATTCTGGGCGAAATCACCACGATGGAAACCGCCCTGCGCGACGCCGGGGCGGCGATCACCCGCGAGGGCGAGAACGTCAAGGACGCGGCGCTGGCCCGCCAGCAGATCATCCGCGACGCCACCCGCAGCCAGCTTGGCAACGCCAGTTCGCTGGTCGTCTGGTCCAATCTGGTGATCTTGCTGCTTGGTCTGGCCCTGGCCGGCTTTATCGGCCGCGGCATCAGCAAGCCGCTGGGCGCAATGACCGCCGCCCTCAAGAAGCTTTCCGAGGGGGATAGCGAGACCACCATCCCCGGCCTTGGCCGGGGCGACGAATTGGGCGCCATGGCCCATGCCGCCCAGGTGTTCAAGGAATACAACCACAAGATGGAGGCCCTGCGCCGCGATCAGGTCGAGGCGCAGAAACAGGCCGAGGCCGACCGCCATAGCGCCATCCGCAAGCTGGCCGACGACCTGGAAAACACCGTCTCGGGCGTCATCGGCGTCATCGGCGCCTCGGCCGGCCAGATGGAAGCCTCGGCCCGCTCGATGTCGGTCACCGCCGAGGATACGGCGCGACGGGCCGGTGACGTGTCGACCATCACCGATTCCGCCACCCACGATGTCGAGGAGGTCGCCGCCAGCGCCGAGGAGCTCAACGCCTCGATCAGCGAGATCAGCCGACAGGTCCACCATTCCTCGACGATTTCGCGCGATGCCGTCGAGCGAGCGTCGAAGGCCAGCCATCGGGTCTCCGACCTCAAGGACGCCGCCGAGCGCATCGGCGAGGTGGTGGCCCTGATCACCGATATCGCCGATCAGACCAACCTTCTGGCGCTCAACGCCACCATCGAAGCCGCCCGCGCCGGCGATGCCGGCAAGGGCTTCGCCGTGGTCGCCAATGAGGTCAAAAGCCTTGCCAACCAGACCTCGCGGGCGACCGACGAGATCGGCAAGCAGATCGGCGCCGTCCAGCTCGCCACCAACGAAGCGGTGGCGGCGATTTCGGGGATCGTCACGGTGATCGGCGAAATGGATCAGGTCTCGGCCGCCGTCGCCGCCGCCATCGAGGAACAGGACGCCGCGACCCGGACCATCGCCCAAAGCACCCAGCGCGCCGCGTCGGGCACCCAGCAGGCCAGCTCGACCATGGGCAATGTCACCCAGGCCGCCGCCAATACGGGCACCGCGGCGACGGAAGTGCTGGCCGCCGCCGGCGAGCTGACTCGTCAGGCCAGCGAACTGCGCACCCAGGTCGCCCGCTTCCTCGCCCATATCCGCAAGGGCGGCGAATCGGCGTAAGCCACCCGCGCCAACACCCTTCAAGGGGACGCTCACGCGCGTCCCCTTGGAACTATCCCGCTCTTTGAGGGGGGAGGCTCAGCCCCCCCTTCCCTCAGGCGGCGACCGCCGTGCCGCCGACCGTCAGGCTGTCGACCTTCAGGGTCGGCTGACCGACGCCGACGGGCACGCCCTGGCCTTCCTTGCCACAGGTGCCGATGCCGGGATCAAGGGCCAGATCATTGCCGACCATCGACACCCGGGTCAGAACATCGGGACCATTGCCGATCAGCGTCGCTCCCTTGACCGGGGCGCCGATGCGGCCGTTTTCGATCAGATAGGCTTCCGACGCGCTGAAGACGAACTTGCCGGAAGTGGTGTCGACCTGTCCGCCACCGAAGTTCACCGCATAAAGCCCGCGCTTGACCGAGCCGAGGATCGCCGCCGGATCATCGGCGCCGGCCAGCATGAAGGTATTGGTCATGCGCGGCAGCGGGTGGTGGGCATAGGACTGGCGCCGGCCGTTGCCCGTCGGCTTCATCCCCATCAACCGGGCGTTCAGGCGGTCTTGCAGATAGCCCGTCAGGATGCCGTCTTCGATGATCACCGTGCGCGCCGTCGGCGTGCCCTCGTCATCGATCGACAGCGAGCCGCGACGATCGGCGATGGTGCCGTCATCGACGATGGTCACGCCGGGCGCGGCCACCCGCTTGCCCAACCCTTCGGAAAAGGCCGAGGTACCCTTGCGGTTGCCGTCGCCTTCAAGCCCATGGCCGATGGCTTCGTGTAACAGGATGCCCGGCCAGCCCGGCCCGAGAACCACCGGCATCTCGCCGGCCGGGGCATCGATGGACTCGAGATTGACCAGGGCCTGACGCAGGGCCTCCTCGACGGCGGCCTTCCAGGTGCTCTCCTCAAGCAGGCCGTCATAGCCGACCCGGCCGCCCAGGCCGTGCGAGCCGGTCTCGCGCCGGCCGTTGGCGCCTTCGACCACCACCGAGACATTGAGACGGACCAGCGGCCGCAGATCCGAGACGTCACGCCCGCCCGCCCCCAGAATGCGCACGGCCTGCCACGAGCCGGTCAGCGAGGCCATGACCTGCACCACCTTGGGATCGCGCGAGCGGGCATGGGCGTCGATGGCCGACAGGGTTTCGACCTTGGTGGTGAAATCGATGCGATCAAGCGGGTTGTCGGGGGTGTAGAGCGCCCGGTTGGTGGCGGCGGGCGGCAGGGCCACCGTTCCCGAGGCGCCGCCGCGCACGGCGCGCACGGTCTCCACCGCCCGCTTCAAGGCGCCCTGATCAAGGGTGCTGGCATGGGCGAAGCCCACCGCCTCGCCGCTGACGGCGCGCAGGCCGAACCCCTGGGTGGTATCGAAGCTGGCGCCGCGAATGCGGCCGTCATCGAGGGAAAAGCTTTCGCTCTGGCGATATTCCAGGAACAATTCGCCGTCATCGCTGCCATCAAGGGCGTGATCGACCATGCGGGCGGTTTCCGCCCGGTCAAGCCCGCCCGCCCCAAAGAACAAGGCGTCGGTGGTGATGGTATCGGACATTGGAAACTCCCTGGCGGAACGGCGGACGGAGCGGCGGGCCGACTCCTTGACGATGCTGATTAGATTTGGTCTCGATCGCCCGGGTCAAGGGAAAGCGCCCAATCGGCGCCCTTTCGCTCAAAAACGCCGAAGCCTGGAATCTCCACAACTTTCCAGGGTTCTTTCTGTCGACGCCCGCGCCCGCCAGGGGGTAGAGTGAGGGCAATCGAGGTCGGAAACGCGACCCAGAACGGCTCCGCGCGACCGACCTGTCATCAGGGTAAGGACAGGACCCGGCCATGCGCGCGACTCCCGACGACACAGGCACCCCCCCCAGCCTTGCCACGCCGATCGGCCTGGGCTTCACCTTCGCCGATCTCTATGCGGACGACGGGCTTGAACGGATCGACGCCGCCTTCCTTGCCGATCTGGAGGCCTCCAGCCCCGCCCTGGCCCAGGAACTGGAAGACGCCCGCTCGGTCCCCGACGCCCTGACCACGGCGGCCGAGAGCGCCTTGATCACCGCCCTGGCCCCGGCCCTTGACGCCTTCGTCGGCAAGCTGTTCGCCATCAGCCCGGCCCTCGACGACAGCGCCGCCCGCCACCGGGCGCTTGAGCCCTTGTTTTCGTGCAAGCGCCTGTTCGTCCAGCGCATCGCCTGTAAGCGCCACCGCGCCGCCGAGGCCGAGACCTTCGACGGCGAAGCCCTGATCGAGGCCCTGACGCCCCTGCTTGGCGCCTCGCCGCGCGATGAAGACACCTTCGCCCGTCGCGTGACGGGCTGGCTTACGGACGAGGCGGCCAATGCCGCCGCCCTTGATCTCGCCGCCCGTTTCGCCGCCTGGGCCGCCCAGACCCAAGCCGGCCACGAGGCCTTTGGCGGCGGGATCTTGTTCCACCAGCCCCCCACCCACGACTACGCCCACCTTGTGCCCTTGGCCGCCGAAACCACCGAGGGGGTCACCCACCTAGCCCTGGCCGGCGAAGAGCGGCGCGAGCGGGCCGGGTTTGATCTGACCGATCGCGGCTGCGATCTGGCCCATGGCCTGGACGAGGCCCATTACTGCATCTACTGCCATCACCAGGGCAATGACAGCTGCGCCCACGGTCTGCGCGAGCGCAAGACCGGGGCCTTGCTCACCAATCCGCTGGGCCGCGAGATGCTGGGCTGCCCCTTGTGCGAACGCATCTCGGAAATGAACGAGATCAAGGCCAAGGGATTGCCGATCGGCGCCCTGGCCATCATCACCCTTGATAACCCGCTGTGCGCGGGCACCGGCCACCGGATCTGCAACGACTGCATGGTGGCCTGCATCTATCAGAAGCAGCAGCACAAGCCCGTCGATATCCCCGAGATCGAAACCCGCGGCCTCAAGGATGTTCTCGCCCTGCCCTGGGGCTTCGAGATCTATGGCCTGCTCACCCGCTGGAACCCGCTTAATCTGCAACGCCCCCTGCCGTTGCCCGACAGCGGCCGCAAGGTGCTGGTCGTCGGCCTGGGCCCGGCCGGCTACAGCCTATCCCACCACCTGCTCAACGAGGGTCACTGGGTTCTGGCGGTCGACGGCCTGAAGATCGAACCGCTCGATCCCGAACTCTCGGGCGTCGACGCCCTGGGCAATGCGGTGCCCTTCCATCCGATCCGCGATATCAACCAGATCCGCGAGCGCCTGGGCAATCGGGTGATGGGCGGCTTCGGCGGTGTGGCCGAATACGGCATCACCGTGCGCTGGGACAAGAACTTCCTGACCATCATCCGCCTGCTGCTTGAACGCCGCCGCAATTTTTCGATGATCGGCGGCGTGCGCCTGGGTGGCACCCTGACCCCCGATGACGCCTTCGCGCTGGGCTTCGACCATGTCGCCCTGTGCATGGGGGCGGGCAAGCCAACCATCGTGCCGATGCGCAACGGTTTGGCCCGTGGCGTCCGTCAGGCCTCGGATTTCCTGATGGGCCTGCAGCTGACCGGCGCGGCGCGCGGCGATTCGGTGGCCAATCTGCAGCTGCGCCTGCCGGTGGCGGTGATCGGCGGCGGGCTGACCGCCGTTGACGCCTGTACCGAGGCCCTGGCTTATTACCCGGTCCAGGTCGAGAAGTTCCTGGCGCGCTACGAGACCCTGGTCGCCGAGCGCGGCGAAGCCGCCGTGCGCGCCGGCTGGAGCGCCGAGGATCACGAGGTGGCGAGCGAATTCCTCGACCACGCCCGCCAGATCCGCGCCGAACGGGCCCTGGCCGAGGGCGAGGGCCGGCCGGCCCGCGTCCTTGACCTGCTGCGCCAATGGGGTGGCGCCAGCCTCTATTACCGCCGGGGCCTGACCGACTCTCCGGCCTATCGCAACAACCACGAGGAGGTGGCGAAGGCCCTGGAAGAGGGCATTACCATCGCCGAGCACCTCTCCCCGCTCGAGGTCGAGCTCGACGCCTATGGCCATGCCCGGGCCCTGCGCCTGCGCCACGGCCAGACAGGGGCCGAGGTCAGCGTGGCCGCCCGCGCCGTCATCGTCGCCGCCGGCACGGTTCCCAATACGGTGCTGGCCCGCGAGACCGGGGCCATCGTTCTCGACGGCAAGTATTTCCGCGCCGTCGATGCCAACGGCCGGCCGGTCTCCCCCGAGCGCCGCCCCAAGCCCAACGAGCCCCAGGTGCTGCTGGACGCCCGCGCCGATGGCACCGGCATCAGCTTCTTTGGCGATCTCCATCCGTCCTATGCCGGCAATGTCGTGACCGCCATGGCCTCGGCCAAACAGGGTTACCCGGTGATCGGCGCCCTGATGGAAAACCGCCCGCCGCCCAAGGGCGATGGCGCGGCCCTGCTGGCGGCGATGAACGCCACGCTGCGCCCCACCGTCCATGCCATCACCCGCCATACCCCGACGATCGTCGAAATCACCTTGCACGCCCCCCAGGCGGCAAGGCGCTTCCGCCCCGGGCAGTTCTACCGCCTGCAGAACTTCGAGCGCCAAGCCGCGCGCGTCGATGGCACCACCCTGGCGATGGAGGGACTGGCGCTGACCGGGGCCTGGGTCGACCGCGAGGCCGGCTTGCTGTCGGTGATCGTGCTGGAAATGGGCGGATCCTCCGATCTCTGCGCCCATCTGCGCCTGGGCGAGCCGGTGGTGCTGATGGGGCCGACCGGATCGCCCACCGAAATCGGCGCCGGCGAAACCGTGCTGCTGGCCGGTGGCGGGCTGGGCAACGCCGTGCTGTTCTCGATCGGCAAGGCGATGCGGGCGGAGGGGTGCAAGGTTCTGTATTTCGCCGGCTACAAGGGGCTGGCCGACCGCTACCGCATCGACGATATCCATGCCGCCGCCGACACCATCGTTTGGTGCTGCGACGAGACGCCGGGCTTCGTGCCCGAGCGCCCCGGTGATTTCACCGTCACCGGCACCATCGTCGACGCCATGGTCGCCTATGCCGAGGGCCGGTTGGGAACGCCGCCGATCGCCCTGTCCGAGGTCGACCGGGTGATCGCCATCGGCTCGGACCGCATGATGCGGGCCATCGCCGAAGCCCGCCATGGCGTGCTGGCCCCCCACCTCAATTCCCGCCACGTCGCCATCGGCTCGATCAATTCGCCGATGCAATGCATGATGAAGGAAATCTGCGGCCAGTGCCTTCAGCCGCTCACCGATCCGCAAACCGGCGAGACCCGCATCGTCTTCACCTGCTTCAACCAGGACTTGCCTTTGGACGAGGTCGATTTCCCGGCCCTGGCCCAGCGCCTGGGGCAAAACAGCCTTGCCGAGAAGCTGACCCGCGCCTGGATCGACCGATGTTTGCGCCACCTGGGCAAACGCGGCGCCCCCCCGGACGCCCCGCCCCCCCAGGCCCGGCGCGAACCCGCCGGCGTCGCCTGAAACCGCTTGCAGCGCAGACGCCCGGCGAAAGCGGCCGGGCGTCTGCGCCTTAAATCCCGCACCGTTTCGCCCCGGAAAAGACACACCCCTGGATTTTCAGGAACGGAAATCACCCTTTAAGGGTTAAGGACCCGGGTCTGTTTCGACAAGACCCATCCTTGACCCTCATCTCGGAGATTTCCCCCATGGTCCACAAAACGTTAGCCGCCCTCGGCCTGACCACCGCCCTGCTCGTGGTTCCCGCTCTGGCCCAGGACTCGGGAGGCGGCTCCTCGTCCGACATGAAGTCCGACAAACTCGCCGCCTGGGAGGCCCTGCCGGTCTTCGATCAGGCGGGCAAGAAAATCGGCACGGTCACCAGGGCCAATGCCGATGGCGTCGGCAAGATCACCGATATCATCGTGCAGACCGACGCCGGTCCCAGCCTGATGGTCGGCAACGAGCAGTTCGACCACGGCACCTCGGGCGTGACCCTCAAGGTTCCCCAAAGCCAGCTTATGGCCGCGCCCCAGTCGAAATAAGACCTCTCCAAAACGACGGCGGGCGGAGCCGGCCCCCCGACCCTCTCCGCTCGCCGCTGGTGGACGGTCACACCAGAATCGAGACCGTCGGCAAGGCCGCCGCGGCGCTCACATCGGGGGGCATGTCGACAGCGGCGACATCCTCGGCCGCGCCGTCAGCCTCGGCCATCCCCTCTCCTTCGCCCGCCTCTCCTTCGCCCGCCTCTCCTTCGGTAGACCCGCCCGCATCGGCGCCACTTGGCGACGCCACTTGCGCCAGCGCCGCCTCGACATCGAATCCGGCCTGCCGCATATCCTTATCGGTTTGGGCGAAGTCCTGTTCGCTGGCCCCCCGGCGCTGGGCCAGACGCTTGGCCAATGCGTAAAGGGCCTTCAACTCGCGCATCAGCCGCTTCACTTCGTCCTTGAACGACGGGTCGCCGCTTTTGTCGCTTTGGCCCAACGACGCCGTCGCCGCCTTGGCCTCGGCCTTGCCCGGCGCGGCCTTCTCCCCCGTGTCCTCGCCCGCCGCAGCCTCGCTCTTGTCGGCGCTCTCCGCCTGACCGGCGCTGGCCGGGGCCGGAGCGACGACGGCTGCGGAGGCGGGCGCCTCGGCCGCTTGCGCCTTCGCCGCCTCGGCCGCCTTGTCGGAGGTCGCGTTCGCCGCCTCCGATCCGGCGGAGGCGATGGCCGAAGGCGTGGAAGCGCCACCAGAGAGGGCGCCTTCGCCCGCGCCGCCGCCGCCGGCCGAGGAATACTCCTTGGCCGCCGAAGCCAGTTCCCGGGCAAGCTGGGCGACGCGCTTGGCCGTGCCCTTGGGATCGGCGGCAGCCAGGGCGCGCAGGGTCTGCAATTGCTGCTTGATCTGGCGGATGCGTTCCTTGGCCGCCTCTTTGCGATTATTGGCCAGCGACGCGCGGGTCGCCTTGGCCTGACGGGTCACCTCTTCGATGCCCTCCAACAGCTTGCGGCCGGCCTCCTTGGCCTTTTCCAGGCGCTCAAGCGCCGCCCGCTCGGCGATAAGCCGTCCCTGGGCATCATAGGCGCTTTGGATTTTGCTGGAGGCCGACTCGACGCGATCGCCTTGGGCGGATTTGCGCTGGTCGGCGGCCTGTTTGGCCTCTTTGGCGGCGGCGGCGAGAAGGGCCTTGAACTTGTCCGCCGCGCGCGCCGACACCCGGGCCGAAGCGGCCCCGTCAATGGACATCGTCATGGTTCAGTTTCCTCCGAACACCCGAGCGTAGATTACTTCAGCCATTCTGGCTTACCGCCTATGGTAGCGGTTCGCGGCCGCTTCAGCCAATCTTCTTTTGCGCGCGACCACCCCGCCAGCCTTGACAGTCCCCAACCAAGTGGAAATAGTCATTTTGAGCATTTCTTGATGGGCGGGGAAAACCGATCATGAACAAGCAGCCAGCCGCGCGGACGGCTTTGAAAAAACCGGCCTCCGGGGTGGGGCGACGGGCCTTTCTCGCCGGATCGGCCGCCGGCATTCTGGGGCTGGCCGCGCCGGCGATCCGCCGGGCCCAGGCCGCCGAGGCGATTCGCATCGGCGAGATCAACAGCTACAGCCAGATTCCGGCCTTCACCCTGCCCTATCGCAACGGCTGGCAACTGGCGGTGGAGCAGATCAACGCCGCCGGCGGGTTGCTGGGCGGCCGGCCGCTGGAGGTCATCAGCCGCGACGACGGCGGCGATCCGGGCAAGGCGGTGACCGCCGCCCAGGAGTTGCTGACCCGCCACGGCGTCCACGCCCTGGCCGGCACCTTCCTGTCCCATGTCGGTCTGGCGGTGTCGGATTTCGCCCGCCAGCGCAAGGTGTTGTTCATGGCCTCCGAGCCCTTGACCGACGCCCTGACCTGGGAAAAGGGCAACCGCTATACCTATCGCCTGCGGCCGAGCACCTATATGCAGGCGGCGATGCTGGCGGCCGAAGCGGCGAAGCTACCGATCACCCGGTGGGCGACCATCGCCCCCAATTACGAATATGGCCAGTCGGCGGTGGCCCGCTTCAAGGAACTGCTGCTGGCCGCCCGCCCCGAGGTGACCTTCGTCGCCGAGCAATGGCCCGCCCTTTACAAGCTTGACGCCGGCCCCACCGTTCAGGCCCTGCAGCAGGCCGAACCCGAGGGCCTCTTCAATGTGCTGTTTGGCGCCGATCTGCCGAAATTCGTGCGCGAGGGACGGGTGCGCGGGTTGTTCGCCGGCCGTCAGGTGGTCAGCATGCTGACCGGCGAGCCGGAATATCTCAACCCGCTCAAGGACGAGGCGCCCGAGGGCTGGATCGTCACCGGTTATCCCTGGTACGATATCGACACCGCGCCGCACCGCGCCTTCGTCGAGGCCTATCGCGCCCGCTGGAAGGAAGATCCCTTCGTCGGCTCGCTGGTGGGCTATAACACCCTAACGGCGATGGCCGTCGCCTTTGAAAAGGCCGGCGGCACCGAAAGTGAAACCCTGGTCGAGACCCTTAAGGACATGGCGTTTTCCACCCCGATGGGGCCGCTTTCCTTCCGCGCCAGCGATCACCAGTCGACCATGGGCGCCTGGGTCGGCCGCACGGCCCTGCGCGATGGCAAAGGGGTGATGGTCGATTGGCGCTATGTGGATGGCGGCTCCGTTCTGCCGCCGCCCGAAGTGGTCAGCGCGTGGCGCCCCGCCGGCTGATCGCCCCCCTGGTCCGGCCGCTGCTTCTCGCCCTGGCTTTTGGCCTTATCGGCGGAGCGGCGGCGGCCCAATCGGCGCGCGATCTGCCCGCCGAAAGCGACGCCGCCCTGCGCGCCCGCCTCAAGCCCGGCATCAAGGGCGCCGATGACCGCCGCGCCGTCGACGCCTTTTCCTGGCCATGGTCGGCGATCGGGCGGGTCAACCGCTCCGACGGCGCCTTTTGCACCGGCAGCCTGATCGGCCGGGCCGAGGTTCTGACCGCCGCCCATTGCCTGTGGAACACGCGAACCGGGGCCTGGATGCCGGCCTCTGGGCTGACCTTCGCCGCTGGCTACCAGCGCGGCGACTGGCGCTCGTTCTCCGCCGTCACCACGATCCGCCGCGCCCCCGGCTCGCGCCCGGGCGAGACCACCGGCGACTGGGCGGTGCTCGGCCTGGAAACCCCGCTGGGCCTCAGCGAGGGCTGGCTGGGAACCCAGGCGATCGCCGCCGCGCCCGCCGGACTGATCCAGGTGGGCTATGGCTTCGATCACCGCCATATCCAGACCGCCAATCTTGGCTGCGCGCTGACCGGCGCCCTGGCCAATGGCACCGTGCTCCATGATTGCGACGTGGTTCAGGGCGATTCGGGCTCGCCGATCCTGGCTTGGACGACCGCCGGACCGATGGTGGTGGCCCTGCATGTCTCGAGCGCCACCCTGGCCTCGGGCAAGGCGGTGGGGCTGGCCGTGCCGATCGCCGCGATCACCGACAAGGCCTATCCCCCCGGTCGCGGCACCCGCCCGCTGGACGCCCTCGCCGCCAAGACCCTGGAACGCCTTGTCGCCAGCTTGGCCGGGCAGCCCGTTCAGCCCGTCGACAGCACCCAGCGCAGAACCGCGGCAACCAGCCCCAAGGCGGCCAGCGATCCGCCGTAAAGGGCGACGAACCACAAAAGCCGCCGCCCGCGCCCGCCTTCGGGGGGCAAGGAGTTCCCGCTCAATGGCCGTACCCCTCGTGTCCGGTCTTGCCGCGGAACACCCAATAGGCATAGGCGGTGTAGCCCAGAATGATCGGGATCAGCACCAGGGCCCCGGGCAGCAGGAAGGCCAGGGCGGCCTCATCGGCGGCGGCGGCGCGGAAGGTGACGTGATCGGGGATGATATAGGGATACTTCGACAGGGCGAAGCCGATGTAGCAGGTGGCGAACAGCCCCAATCCCGAGAGGAACAGCGTCAGCTCGCGCCGGCGGGCGATGGCGCGCAGCAACACGGCGCCCAGCACCACCACGGCGATCGGTGCCGGGGCGTGCCACAGCATCTGCGGACCGAACCAGCGTTCGGCGGCAAGCGGCGCGACCAGCGGCGTCAGCGCCGAAACGGCGACGATGGCCACTAGGGTAACGACTCCGGCAAGCCGGGCGATGCGAAAGGCGAAATCGGCCAAGGGCCCATCGGTCTTGATCGCCAGCCAGCCGGCGCCCAGCAAGCTATAGCCGCAGACCACCGCCGCGCCCGTCAGCAGCGAGAAGGGGCTGAACCAGTCGAACCAGCCCCCGGCATAGCGCCCGTCCTCAAAGGCGATGCCCTGAACGAAGGCCCCCAGCATCATCCCCTGGCACAAGGCGGCCATCAGCGATCCGGCGAAGAAGCCGGCCGTCCAAAAGCGCTTGCCGCGTTTGGCCATGAAGCGGAATTCAAAGGCGACGCCGCGAAACACCAGAGCCAGCAGCATGGCGATGACCGGGGCGTAAAAGGCGGTCATCAGCACCGAATAAGCTTCGGGAAAGGCGGCGAACAGGCCGCCGCCGCCAAGAACCAGCCAAGTTTCATTGCCGTCCCACACCGGGGCGATCGAATTCATCGCCCGATTACGCTCGTCCTCGCCTCCCAGAAAGGGAAACAGGATGCCGATGCCCAGGTCGAAGCCATCGAGCACCACATAGGCGAAGACGGCAAAAGCGATCAGCATCCCCCAGATCAAAGGCAGGTCAATCGACATGGCGAGCCTCCTCGGCCGGACCCGGGGTGATGCCGGCGGCGCGGGTGAAGGGGACGGGATCATCCTTGGAGCGGGCCACCGGCTGGGCCATCATCTTGAGCAGATAGCGGATGCCCACCCCGAAGACGGCGAAATACACGACGATGAAGGCCAGCAGCGATGCCGCCACCCCGGGGGCGCCGATCGGCGAGACCATATCGCTTGTACGCATCAGCCCATAGACGACAAAGGGCTGGCGACCGACCTCGGTCGTCACCCAGCCGGCGAGAACGGCGATGAAACCGGCCGGTCCCATCAGCAGGGCGAAGCGATACAGCGCCGGGCTGTCGTAAAGCCTACCGCGCAGCCGGGCCCAAACGGCCAGGGCGCCCAGGGCGATCATCAGCAGGCCCAAGCCGACCATCACCCGGAATGACCAGAAGGGAATGACCACCGGCGGGCGATCGGCCTCGGGAAAGGCCTTGAGCCCCTGAAGCGCGCCGTCCAGGGAATGGGTCAGGATCAACGAGCCGAGATAGGGGATCTCGACGGCGTAGCGCGTCGTCTCGGCCTCGGCGTCGGGCAGGCCAAACAAGATCAGCGGCGCCGGGGAGATGGTTTCCTGCCAATGGCCTTCCATGGCCGCGATCTTGGCCGGCTGATGCTCCAAGGTGTTGAGGCCATGCAGATCGCCGAGAAAGGCCTGAAGCGGCGCGGTCAGGGCGATCATGCCCATGGCCATGGCGAAAGCCAGCCGCGAGGCCTCGCCCTTGCCCGGATCGTTACGGCCTTCGCCGCTTTTGCGCAGCAGCAGCAAACGCCGCGCCGCCGCCGCCCCCACCACCAGGGCCGTGGTCAGATAGGCCGCCGTGACCATATGGACCAGACGATAGGGGAAACTGGGATTGAAGACGATCTCCATCCAGTCGCCGGGTCGGAAGATGCCGTTTTCCAGGATATGGCCGGTCGGGGTATGCATCCAGGAATTGGCCGCCAGGATCCAGAAGGCCGAGATCAGCGTGCCGACGGCGACCATCAGGGTGGCGAAGAAATGCAGGCGGGGGCCAACCCGCGTCAGCCCGAACAGCATCACGCCAAGGAACCCCGCCTCCAGGAAAAAGGCGGTCAGCACCTCATAGCCCATCAAGGGCCCCAGGATCGAGCCGGTGGCCTTGGCGAAGGGCCCCCAGTTGGTGCCGAACTGATAGCTCATCACCAGCCCGGACACCACGCCCATGCCAAAGGTCAGGGCGAAGACGCGAACCCAGTGCTTATAGAGATCGAGAAACACCCGGCGCTTGGTGATCAGCCACGTCGCCTCGAGCACCGCCAGATAGCTGGCAAGGCCGATGGTGAAGGCCGGAAAGATGATGTGAAAGGAAACCGTGAAAGCGAACTGGATCCGTGCCAGCAGCGTCGCGTCGGGCCAGCCATCAAGCATGCCATCCTCCAAGCCGTGCGGGTGCCCCTCCTAGATAGGGACCATCCTCGCTATGGCAACGATCGGTTTTGGCCGGGGATGCGCGCGGAACTGGCAAAGCTCTGGCGGGAAAGAGGCCATGCGCCCATATTGAACCCCCCGCGCCCCCGCGCTCGCACCCACAAAATTCAGGAGAGCAGGTCCATGCATCTCGAAGTCTTGCGGGTCCCGCCAACCACCGCCGATCCGGAGATGGCCGACCGGCCACCGCTGGTTTTCGTCCATGGCGCCTTTGCCGGCGCCTGGTGCTGGCGGGAAACCTTCATGCCCTGGTTCGCCGCGCGGGGATGGGATACCCATGCCTTGTCGTTGCGCGGCCATGGCGCCAGCGACGGCGCCGAGCGGCTCGACAGCACCCGCCTTGCCGATTACGCCGACGATCTGCGCCGGGTCATCGACGAATTGGACCGCCCCCCGGTGCTGATTGGTCATTCGATGGGCGGAATGGTCGTTCAGAAGGTGCTGGAAGATACCCAGGCCGCCGCCGCCGTGCTGCTCGCCTCGGTTCCCCCCACCGGCTTGTTCAGCGGCAGCGTGCTGATGGCGCTGCGCCATCCGTTGCTGTGCATGGCGTTATGGCGCATTCAAACCTTCGGACCGGAAGAAGCCAGCCTGCGCATGGTCGAAGCCGGACTGTTCAGCACCCCCTTGGATGCGCGCGAGGCCGAACGCTACACCGCCCTGCTGCAAAACGAATCCTCGCGGGTGGTTCTTGATATGACGTGGTTCGACGTGCCGCGCCGCCGCTGCCCCCAGGAACTGCCCCTGCTCGTGCTCGGCGCCGAGGATGACGCCTTCGTGCCACCGATCGAGGTTCTGGCGACCGCCGCCTTCCATGGCACCACCGCCCAGCTGTTGCCCGATATCGGCCACGCCATGATGCTCGATCGCGGATGGGAAAAAACCGCATCGGTCATGGAGGAATGGTTGCGTTGCAGCGCATTTTAATTAAATTCCACCAATAAGGGATCGGCGCCGCCATAAAAGAGCGATAAGAGAATTTTTCATCGACCGGGGGCCGTGCCGTTAACCATGTCCGCCAGCCCGCAAGCCCCCACCCCGCCCGATCGTTCGTCGCCCTCCGTCTCCTCGAACCTTGGGGCGGAGGGCGCGGGCGGGCGTCGTCTATGCGGTTCGGTGGTCTTGTCGGCGGGGAAAATCCTCTCCGTCGATAAGACCCTCTGGCAAGCCCTAGGGCTTTCGGCCGAGTCGCTCAGCGGCTTGCCCTTCCTCTCGTTCCTTGAGGACCCCTCGCGCGAGGTGTTGGCCGCGCGCCTGCGTCTGGCCGGACCGCCCTGGGACCTGCGCACGGCGCTAAGGGTCGATGGCCGGGCCATTCCCGTCGTGCTACGCGGCGACGGAGCGGCCGATAGAACGACGGATACCCCCCTTCAGGTGATCCTCATCACCCTCGCCCCCCAAGAGGGAGAGGTCGAGCCCGTTTCCCAATCGGCGCTGTTTGACCATATCCCCCTGGGCGTGATGCTCAGCGATGGCCTTGGCCGGATCGCCTATGCCAATCCGGCCTTCCTGGCCGAGGACATCGCCGCCGTGCGCGCCCTTCTGGGGGCGACTCCCCAGGCCCTGGCCACGGGATACCTTCATGAGGGACTGGCGCGCACCCTGTGGGAGGATTTGCTCTGCGGGCGGGTCTGGCGAAACGACGTGGACCTGCCGACCGCGGACGGCCAGCGCACCCACAGCCGTCTGACCATCATCCCGCTGCGTCGCGATGACGGCGCGGTCGATCGCCTGATGACGGTGATCGAACCCCGCTCGCCGGCGACCGACAGCCAAGCCTGGCAGCAGGTCAACCACGACACCCTGACCGGCCTGCCCAACCGGGTTCTGTTCCAGGACCGTCTGCTCACCGCCCTGGCTTCGGCCCGCCGCCGCAACGATCAACTCGCCGTGCTCTTTGTCGATCTCGACCATTTCAAGACGGTCAACGACTCGCTTGGCCATTCCTTCGGCGATCAGTTGCTTCAACAGGTGGCCACGCGCTTGTCGCAGTGCCTGCGCGACAGCGACACCCTGGCGCGCATGGGCGGCGATGAATTCACCATCGCCCTGACCGGCGACGGCCACCAGCGCGACTATGCGATGATCGCCAACCGCATCCTTGAAACCCTGCGCCGGCCCTTCACCCTGGAGGGCGGGCACGAGGTGCTGATCGGCAGTTCGATCGGCATCACCCTTTTTCCCAATGACGCCGAAGACGTCGATACCTTGTTGCGCAACGCTGATACGGCGATGTATCGGGCCAAGGCCTCGGGGCGGAACGCCTTTCAGTTCTTCACCGAGGAAATGAACCGGGAAATCCAAAGCCATCTCGACCTGGAAAACGCCCTGCGCCGGGCCGTGCGGGCGATGGATTTGACCATCCATTACCAACCGGTGGTCGACAGCGCGACCCTGGCGGTGGTCTCGGCCGAAGCCCTGGTGCGCTGGCCCTTGGCCGACAAGGGGTTCATCCCGCCCTCGCGGTTCATTCCGGTGGCCGAGGAACTGGGGCTGATCGACGAGATCGGCGGCTGGGTGCTGTGGAACGCCTGCACCCAGGCCAAGGTCTGGCAGGCTCAGGGGGCGAAGGCCTTTCGCGTTTCGGTCAATGTGTCCTGGCGCCAGTTGCGCAATCCCGATTTCGCCCTGCGCGTCCGCGAGGCGCTAGAGGGAACCGGCCTTGGCGCGGCGTTCCTCGAGCTGGAAATCACCGAGGGGATGGTGCTGCGCGATCCCCAGGGCATCGCCCCGGCGCTGATGGCCTTATCCGAGATGGGGGTGGCCCTGGCGATCGACAATTTCGGCTCGGGCCACAGCTCGATCAAATGCCTGCGCCAGTTTCCCTTTTCCATCCTCAAGCTCGACCGCTCCTGCGTGGCCGATGTGCTGACCAGCCACGAGGATGCCGTTCTTGTGGAAACCGCCGCGATCATGGCCCGGCGCCTCGGCCTAACCGTCGTAGCCGAAGGCGTGGAAACCCACGCGCAACTAGAATTTCTGCGCGAGCACTATTGCGATCTGATCCAGGGTTATCTGTTCGGCCGGCCGCTGCCGCCCGAGGACTTCGCCCGTATGCTGTGAGCGGAGCCGGGCTCTCAGGCGCCGGCGCCCCGCGCCTTGCAGGCCTCCAGGGTATTGGCCAGCAAACAGGCGATGGTCATCGGCCCAACGCCGCCCGGCACCGGGGTGATCGCCCCGGCCACGGCGGCGGCCGAGGCATAATCGACATCGCCGACCAACTTCCCCTTCTCGGCCCCCGGGGCCGCGGGCAAGCGGTTCATCCCGACATCGATCACCACGGCGCCCGGCTTCAGCCAGTCGCCCTTGACCATCTCGGGCCGGCCGACGGCGGCGACGACGATATCCATGCGCCGGCAGAGATCGGGCAGATCGCGGCTGCGCGAATGGGCGAGGGTGACGGTGCAATTGGCCGACAGCAGCAATTGGGCCATCGGCTTGCCCACGATATTGGAGCGGCCGATGACAAGGGCGGTCTTGCCGGTCAAATCGCCGAGCACGCCCTTGAGCAGCATCAGGCAGCCCTTGGGGGTGCAGGGCACCATGCCGTGCTCGCCATTCGACTGGCCGATCGACAGCCGCCCGACATTGACCGGATGGAAGCCATCGACATCCTTGTCGGGATCGATGGCGAGCAGGATCTTGTCCTCGTCGATATGGGCGGGCAGCGGCAATTGCACCAAGATACCGTCGATCGTCGGATCGGCGTTGAGCGCCTCCACTTTGGCCAGCACCTCGGCCTCCGAGGTCGTGGCCGCCAGGCGGCAGACCACCGAATGCATGCCGACGGCGACGGCCATCTTCTCTTTCGAGCCGACATAGACCTGACTGGCGGCATCCTCGCCGACCAGCACCACCGCCAAGCCGGGCACCAAGCCGCGATGGGCCTTCAAATCGGCGACCTCCTGGGCGATGCGCTCGCGAAGCTGCTGGGCGATGGCCTTACCATCGATCAAATGCGCACCCATCGGCGGTCTCCCTGCTCGGCCAAAACGGCCCATTTTCGGAAAGGGGCGCACGATACTCCGCAAGTCGGGCCCGGTAAAGCCGCGCAAAGTCCACCCCGCACTGGACGAACACCCGTTACGGGAGGTACACACCCAAGCTTGCTTCGTCAGGACGAGAGATCATGTTACAGCCGCAGACACCACCGCCGCCCACCGATCCCCGCAAGGCGATTATTCTGACCATCACCTGCCCGGACGGTTTCGGTCTGGTGGCGGCGGTCTCGGGGTTTCTCAACAGCCAGGGCGCCTTCATCATCGAGGCGGCCTATTACAGCGATCCCGATACCGGGCGCTTCTTCATGCGCACGGTTTTCCGCTCCGACACCGCCGGTTTGCCGTCGCTCGGCGCGCTGCGCGAATGCTTCGCCCCCGTCGCCGAACGCTTCGAGATGACCTGGGATCTGGTGTCGGCCGAGCGCAAGCCCAAGGTGGTCATCGCCGTCTCGCGCTTTGGCCATTGCCTGTACGACCTGCTGCACCGCTGGCAGGCCGGCCAGCTTCATGTCGAGATCCCCGCCATCGTCTCCAACCACAAGGATCTGGCGCGACTCGCCGAATGGCACGGCATTCCTTTCCACCATCTGCCGGTGACCACCGGTGGCAAGGAAGCCCAGGAAGAGGCGATCTTGAAGGTGATCGATGACTCCAGCGCCGATCTGGTGGTGCTGGCGCGCTACATGCAAATTCTCAGCCCGGCGATGAGTTCGGCGCTGTCGGGACGGTGCATCAATATCCACCATTCCTTCCTGCCCAGCTTCAAGGGCGCCAAGCCCTATCATCAGGCCCATGCCCGCGGCGTCAAGATCATCGGCGCCACCGCCCATTACGTCACCGACGCCCTGGACGAAGGCCCGATCATCGAACAGGAAGTCGCCCGCGTCGATCACAAGTACCGGGTCGACGATCTGGTCGCCGCCGGTCGCGATCTGGAAACCGTGGTTCTGGCCCGCGCCGTCCGCTGGCATGTCGAACGCCGGGTGATGATCAACGGCACGAAGACCGTGGTCCTGCGCTAGCGGGACCACATCTTTTCGAGACTCCGGTCCTGCGCTAGCGGGACCACATCTTTTCGAGACTCCGGTCCTGCGCTAGCGGGGCCAAACTTTTTGAGACTCCGGTCCCGCTCAGGCGGGACCTCGTCCTTGCAGACCGACAAGAAACCGGCGGGCGGCGACGCCCAGGGGGATTTCCGAAGTCATCAGGCAACCGAACCGATCCGATTGGGGGAGGCACTCATGAAGCTGATCATGGCCATCATCAAGCCTTTCAAGCTCGACGAAGTTTGCGAGGCACTGACATCGCTTGACGTCCACGGACTGACCGTTTCCGAAGTGAAGGGATTCGGCCGCCAGAAGGGCCAGACGGAAATCTACCGGGGCGCCGAATATCAGGTGAACTTCCTGCCCAAGGTGAAGATCGAGGTGGCGGTGAGCGACGGACTTGCCGACCTCGCGGTCGAAGCCATCTGCAACGCCGCCCGGACCGACAGAATCGGCGATGGCAAGGTCTTCGTCTACGACCTGGACAAGATCGTGCGCATCCGCACCGGCGAAATCGACGCCGACGCTCTCTGAGGAGGATTTCTCCCATGACCAACCCCGCCCGCGCGCGGACCCTGCCAGCCGGTGCGTCCTTGCCCGCCCTGGCCCTGCTTGTTCTCGCCGGCCTCGGTCTCGGCGCCCCCGCCATCGCCCAGGAAAGCCTGGCTTCTCCTTTGCCCGGCCCGCTCACCGATCCCGCCCTGTGGCCGGTCCCGCTGCCTTTGCTCATGCAGGGCCTGCTGGTGATGGGGCTGCTCGCCGGGCTGACGCTGTTCCAAAGCGGGCTGGTACGCCCGGGGGCGAGCGGCGCCCAGGCCATCAAGGGCATCTGCGGCAGCGCCCTGGCCGTTCTCGCCTTCTTCTTCATCGGCAGCAATGTTCTGATGGTCGGAGTCAACGGCGGCTTTCACGGCACCTTCGCCTTTTTCCCGCTTCCGGTCGAAGGGGCGACACCGGACGCCATGGCCGAATGGTTCCTGCGCGCCCCCTTCGCCGCCTTGCCGGTGCTGATCGTCGCCGGAGCCCTGGCCGAGCGCTTGCGCCTATGGCCCTTCATGATCTTCGCCGTGGTGCTGGCGGCGGTTCTCGGGCCCATCGCCGGCTCGTGGAGCTGGGGCGGCGGCTGGCTTGATCGCCTTGGCTTCGTCGACATCGGCGGGGCCACCGTCTTGCATTCGGCCGCCGGCTGGGCCGCCCTGGTCGGGGCGGTGCTGCTGGGCGCGCGCAAGGGCAAATTCACCTCGAACGGCGCCATCCATGCCCTGCCCACCAATAGCTTGGCCTTGGCCACCTTCGGCACCTTCGCCGGCTGGATCGGCTGGTTTGGCCTGACCGGCGGGGCGGTGCTGCTGGCCGTGCCCGAAGCCGGTCCGGCGATCTTGGTGCCCACTTACGTCAACACCCTGCTCGCCGGCGCGGCCGGGCTGGCCGTCGCCCTGATCGTGTCGCTGATCGTCGGTCGCAACGGCGTGATGGCCCGGGGCCTGCAGGGCGCCCTGGCCGGTCTGGTCTCGATCTCGGCCGCCCCCCACCTGCCCATGCCCCTGGTCGCCCTGGCCATCGGCGCCATCGGTGGCTTGCTGGTGGTCATCGCCGTGCCGTTGATCGAGCGCCTGCGCATCGATGACGCGACCGGCGCGATCTCGGTGCATCTGATCTGCGGCCTGTGGGCCACCCTGGTGGTGTCGGTCATCGATCCGACCGTGCCGTTGACCACCCAGGCCCTGGGCGCGGCCGCCGTCGGCGGAGCGATGGTCCTTGCCAGCTTCGTCGTCTGGCTGGCGATCAAGCTGACCCTTGGCCTGCGCATCGCCTTTGAAGACGAATCGGGCGCGCAAGAGCACCGCGATCTGGGCCTGGACGTCTAGGCGTCGTTCGAAATCGAACAGCCCTGTCTTCCTAGCGGAAGGCAGGGCCGGCGTTTCCCGGGCGGGAGACGGCCTCTTGCACCCTTTGTTGTGTTTTTATTTTCAAACGCGCACACTTCGCTAACGGTACACTCCTGCGGAGAAGGTCCGCCCGGACGGGCACAGGCATGGCCAGATGAACGATCCCATCGGCGACCCCGATCTTCTCCTCGTCGAAGATGACCTTCCCGGAGAAGACCGCGTTTCCTCCCCGGCATCGGACCTGGGGTGGAAGGTTTTGATCGTTGACGATGATCTGGAAGTTCATCTGATCACGCGGACGGTTCTGGCCAACGTCACCTTCAAGAATCGCCCCTTGCTGCTGCTCTCGGCCCATTCGGCCGAGGAAGCCCGGACCGTTCTGGCAAACGAAACCGATATCGCCGCCATCTTGCTTGACGTCGTCATGGAATCCGACGACGCCGGCTTGCGGCTGGTCCGCCATATCCGCGAGGACCTGGGAAACCGGGCGATCCGCATCATCTTGCGAACCGGCCAGCCCGGTCAGGCGCCCGAGCGCGAGGTGATCGTCGCGTACGACATCAACGACTACAAGGCCAAGACCGAGCTGACCTCGCAGAAGCTGTTCACCACCATCGTCGCCGCCCTGCGCGCCTATTGCGATATCATCGAACTGGAAAACGGCCGCAAGCAGCTTGAGCGGGCCAATTCCATCCTTGAGCAACGGGTCGCCGATCGCACCGCCGCCCTCGCCCGCTCCAACGCCGAGCTTGAAAGCTTCGCCTACGGCATCTCCCATGACCTGCAAGAACCCTTGCGAATGGTGCGGGGCTATCTGCAGCTCATCCGCCGCCGCTTGGGGCCGGGGTTGGACAGCGAAACCCGCGACTATATGGCCTTCGCCGAAGACGGCGCGACGCGCATGGGAACGATGATCAACGACCTGCTCGATTATTCGCGCATCACCACCCAGCCAGCCCACTTCGAACCCATCGACTTGCGCCATCCCCTGACCCTCGCCCTGGGAAACCTGACCCTGGCGATCGCGGAAAGCGGCGCCGCCCTGACCCTTCCCGACGAGCCGGCCCTGATTTCGGGCGACGAGGGGCAGCTTGCCCGGCTTTTCCAGAACCTGATCGGCAACGCTCTGAAGTACCGCCACCCCGACCGCCGCCCCGCCATCGGCGTGGCGATCGAAGCCCTAGCCTTTGATCAGCGGCCGGGCTGGAAGATCACCGTCACCGACAATGGCCGGGGGATCGCCCCCAAGGACTTCGACACCGTCTTCAACTTGTTCCGACGGCTCGACAGCGGCGGTCCAGGCGGCGTGGCCGGATCGGGCGTCGGGCTGGCGCTCTGCCGGCGCATCGTCGAACGCCATGGCGGCCGCATCTGGGTGGACTCGGTGATCGACGAGGGATCGTCCTTCCGGGTTCATCTTCCCGCCGGCCTGGAAAACTCCGCCCCCCCGCCCGAGGCCGGCGACCCTCCGGTCTGAGCGCCCGCCGCCCGCCACCGTCGCCTCGGATCGCTTGACGGCGAAGGAAGGCTCACGGATTGTCTTTTTGTGGAAGAGATCGGGCTGGAAAAGATCGGGACGCGGCGAAAGGGGTGGCCCCAGGAGAGCAAATCCCGAGCGATCTAAACCAGACCGCGACGACGATTTGCTTCAATATCAGGATCTTGGAGCGGCGGACGGGGATCAGGATTCCCGCAAGCGGCTTTTAAGAGGCCTCCTTGACCGTGAAACGGATCCGGCCCGATGACGATGACGCCTGCCGCGGTGCCCGAATTTTCCCCGCCCGAATTTGCCCCAATCGAATGGCCTTTGACCGGTCGCCCCGGGCGGGCGACGGATCTGCCCTTCATTTTGCGCCAGGAAGCGCGCCCCGATTACGCCCCGTTCATCCTGCCCTGGCCGCGCGAACGCCATGGTCACGCCATGACGGAGTCCGATCACCAATATATCCTGTTCCAGGATTCGGGGGCGCGGCCGGTGGGCTTCGTCATCCTCGCCGGGCTGACCAATCCCCATCACGCGGTCGAACTGGTGCGGATGATCGCCGTGCGGCCAGGCTTGGGGATCGGCAAGGCGATGATGGAGGCGGTGATCGATCACGCCTTCTCCGGCCTCGGCGCCAATCGCCTGTGGCTGGACGTGTTTTCCGATAACACCCGCGCCCGTCAGGTTTACGCCGACATGGGCTTTGTTCACGAGGGCGACCTGCGCGAGGGGGTTCTCGGCGCCAACGGCTACCGTACCCTGGCCATCATGTCGATTCTGGCCCGCGAGTATCGGTCCCGCGCCGCAAGCCGGCCAGCAGAGCCGCCGCACGCGCCACCGGCGCCCGCCAGTCCCCGAGGCGTTCCTGGCGCAACAAGCGCAGGCTAGGATACCACGGGCTGGTCTCGCGGCCGATGCCCCAGCGCCAGTCGCAATGGGCCGCCAGTAGCAGCAGGCAGGGCCGGCCCAAGGCCCCGGCCAGATGGGCGACGCTGGTATCGGTGGTCACCACCATATCAAGCCGCGCCATCGCCGCCGCCGTCGCCGCGTAATCGACCAGCCACGGATCGAGATCGATGACCGGCAGGCCGCTCGCCGCCAGCTCGGCCACGGCCGGGCCCTTTTGCAGGCTGAAGAAGGTCAGCCCCTCGACGGCGGTCAAAGGGGCGAAGGCGGCCAGCGGCGCCGCGCGTACGGCGTTTTCGGTGAAATCGGGATTGCCCGACCAGCACAGGCCGACGCACGGGCCTTGGCCCCCCGGCGGCAGCGCTGGCGGCGTCGGCGTGCGAGGGGGAACGCGCAAGTAGGGCCCGGCGGTGGCCGCCAGATCGGCAAAGCGCAGGCCCAGCCGATAGGGCAGGCTGAAGGCGCGGATATGACACGTCGCCCGCGCCGCCGCCCACGCCCCGGGCGCCACCACCGACTCGACGCCATCGACGGTCGCCAGTAGACCGGCCAGGGCGTCGGGCGCCTCAACGATGACCCTGGCCCCGCGCCCGGCCAGAACCGGCAGGAAGCGCGCCGCCTGGATCATGTCGCCGGCGCCTTGCTCGAGGCCGACCAACAGCCGCCGACCGGCCAGATCCTCGCCCCGCCATTCGGCCAAAGGCGGATCGACCAGCCGCCACGGCGCGCGGCGCTTGCGCCATTCATAGCGGGCGAAGCCTTCGTCATAATCGTCCAGGGCCAGCAGCAGATTGGCAAGGTTCCACTGGGCGTCGGCCAGATCGGGGTCAAGAGCCACGGCCCGCCGCTGGCAGGCCAAAGCGCCGGCGGCATCGCCCAAGCGCCGCAGCACGATGCCCAGATTGGTCTGGATGCGGGCATCGTGCGGAGTGACACTCGCCGCCTTGCCCAGAACCTCGGCCGCCTGGGCGAGGGCGCCGCGCCGCGCCAGAAGGTTCCCCAGATTATAGGCGGCGTCGCTGGCCGCCGGATCGGCCAGACAGGCCCGCCGATACAGCGCCAAGGCCTCCTCGCCCCGGCCCTGGTCGTCGCGCAGGCGGGCCAGATTGAACAAGGTGGCGAAGCGCTGGGGGCAGCCCCTCAGAACCCCTTCCCAGGCGGCGGCCGCCGCATCGATCAGCCCGGCGCCGCGCAGGGCAACCCCCAGGTTATGGAGCATCAGCGGATCATCGCCACAGCGCGCCATCGCCCGGCGAAACAGCCCGGCCGCCGCCGCCGAGCGGCCTTCGGCTTGCTCAAAGGCGCCAAGAACGGCCAGCAGGCGGGGATGGCCGTCATCCTGGCCAAGCCCCAGGCGGGCCAGAGTCATCGCCCTGTGCCGGTCCCCCCGGCTCCAGGCGGCTTCGGCGCGCTCGGCGATCAGATCCAGGGGTCCGTCGGTGCTGTCCATGGCGGCAAGGTGACATGGCCGCCCGAGGGGGGGCAAGCGCGGGCTTGCCTCAATCGCCCGGGCAAGCGAGGCTGACCGGGTGGCGGCAGGAGCCAGAAGCGGTTTTCGCCCGTGGCCGCCGCGCTCTTGCCTGAACCAGGGTCCCCCTTTGCCGGAGCCGCGATGTCGCCGCCCCCCGCCCCGAACCCGATCCGCGATAGCCTGATCGCCCGCGCCGATGCCCTGCGCGAGGGCGGCGCCCCGGCCGAAGCCCGCGATCTCTATCGTCTGGTGCTCGACCGCCACCCCGGCCACGGACCGGCCCTGGCCGGTCTTGGCCGCATTCTGCTTGGCCTTGGCCAACCGACGGCGGCCCTTGAAAGCCTGGGCGCGGCGGTGGCTGCCGATCCGACGCGGCTGGACTGGCTGGCCGATCTGGCCGTCGCCCTGGCCGGGGCGCGCCGTCCGGCCGAAGCCCTGAGCGCCGCCGAGGGTCTTCCCGCCACCGCCGGCGCCTTGGGCTTTCGCGCCGACCGCCTGGAGGAGCTTGGCCGGCGCGACCAAGCCATCGCCCTGCTCGACGACGCCCTTCGCCGTCACCCCGACGAGGCGGAATTGCACCGCCGCCAGGGGGTGCTGCTGCGCCGGGCCGGCCGCGCCGCCCAGGCCATCGCTCCTTGGCGGGCGCTGGTGGCGCTTCGCCCCGGGGATGCCGCGGCGTGGTCGAGCCTGGGGGCCGGCCTGGGCGAGAGCGGCCTTGACGAAGAAGCCGAGAAGGCCTTGCGCCGGGCCGTCGCCCTGGCCGCCGACGAACCCGATTGGACCTATAACCTCGCCCATTTCCTGATCGAGCGCGACCGGCTGGAAGACGCCCTGCCCTTGCTGGACGCCGCCGTCGCCCGCGCCCCCGAACGGGCCCATTATCACACCAACCTTGGGGTTTGCCGGCTGGGATTGGGCGATATCAAGGGGGCGATCGCCGCCCACCGCCAAGCCCTAGCCCTTGATCCCGACGAGCCGGAGGCCCGCTATGATCTGGCCTGGGCCCTGCTGCTAGCCGGCGCCTGGGAGGAAGGCTGGGCCGCCCATGAGGCGCGCTGGCGGATGGGCCGCTTCACCGGACGCCGCGCCGCCGGCCCCGCGCCGACCGACTGGCCGATGCCGCTGTGGGATGGCCAACCGTTGGGCCCCGGGCGCACCTTGTTGCTCCATGCCGAACAGGGCTTCGGCGATAGCCTGATGATGAGCCGGCTGATCATCCCCGCCCTGGCCCGCGCCGGCGACGCGCAAGGCATTATCGAGTGCCCGCCGTCTTTGGTCGGCCTGCTCGCGCAATCCTTGGGACCGGCCCTGGGACCGGCGGTGCGAGTCGTCGCCCAGGCCGAGTCTCCCCCCGCCGCCGATGCCCATCTGCCCTTGATGTCGCTGCCCCACCGCTTAGGCGTCGACAGCGAGACCATCCCTGGCCCCGACCGCTGGCTCCGGGCCGAGCCGGCACCGCGCCCGCCCTCCTCCCCCCCCCGGGTGGGACTGGTCTGGGCCGGCGATCCGGGCAATCGCATGGACAGGCTGCGCAGTTGTCCGGCGACCGCGCTGCGCCCCTTGTTCGATCGGGTCAAAGACGCCGGGTTGGATATCGCCTGGACGGGACTACAACTCGGCCCGCCAGCCGCCGATCTGCCCGATTTGCCCGCGGCGCTAGCGCCGGGCGGCGATTTCGCCGCCACCGCCCGCGTCGTCGCCGCCCTTGATCTGGTGATCGGCGTCGATACCGCCGTGATCCATCTCGCCGGCGGCCTGGGCGTGGAAACCTGGGTGATGCTGGCCTATGTGCCCGATTACCGCTGGATGATGGACCGCGACGACAGCCCCTGGTACCCCTCGGCGCGGTTGTTCCGCCAATCCCGTCGCGGCGACTGGCGGGGAGTCATCGCCCAAGTGGCCGCGGCCTTGACCAAGCGTTTCGGATAAGCCTTGGCCGCTTTCGCGCGCCCATGTTATACTTTGGTCTCTGCACCTCCGTCTCGGCCAGGAAAGGCCCTGCGGAGAGGCTTTGTTATTTCGATCCGTGCCCGCCATCCCGCACCCGGCAGAACGCCGGCAGGAGGACGTCATGATCACCGCCTTGACCTCGGACAACAGCCTATCTTTCGGCTCCTACGAGCAGATCGCGCTCGATAACATGCAATCGCGCGCCGCCCAAGCCATCCAAAAGAAGCAGACCGCGCTTAACGAGACCTTCCAAGCCAAATCCAACTCGATCGACAAAGCGTCCGACCGCCTGATCAAAACCTCATCGGGCATCAAGACCGCCGAGATCGCCGTTGATAACAGCAGGGAAAGCCTCGACACGATCACCGAGAAGCTGAGCGCCATGCGCGCGGCCCTGGGCGAACTCGAGCGCAGCGACTATAAGTCCGACTACTGGCGCAACCAGTATGACGAAAACCTGCGCAGCCTGAATGTCGCGGCCGATCTTTACTCCCCCGCGTATAATCTGGTCGGCAAGGTCCGCGACCGCGCGACCTGGGCGCCCAACGAGATCAGCTACAACAGCGGGATCGGCAGTTCCCAGGCCACCCTGCGCGGCGCCTATGTCGGGTCGGATTTCCGCATTGAAATGGCTGACGGCACCGTCTGGGTTCCCGATCTGGGATCGCAGTCGATCAGCGAATACACCTCGTATAATACCGAAAAACCCAGCGACAGCGACGCCACGGGCCGAACGACCTCGCTGACCACCGGCATCACCAGCGTCACCGACAACGGCGATGGAACGATGACTTTCGCCATGATCCTTGATGGCGGGGTTTCCACCAATGTGACCGGCAAGTTGGTCACCGGCGGCCTTGGCGTGACCGGAAGCTGGAATCACAATTCCACCGGCGCCACGCCGCTGTCGACCGCCGAGGACGTGGCCGGCGCCCTAGCCGAATTGGACAAGGCCGACGCGGTGCTCACCGGCGCCAAAGCCCTGATGGCGGGAAACGCCAACACGGTGAAAGGCCACGAGGCCAATCTCAATCAGCAGATGAAGGACCTGACCACCCAGAAAAAAACCGCGATGCAAGACAACCTGACCGCGCAGCTCAAGCTTCAGCAGGAATTCGCCAATCAGGTGGAGGTCATGCAGCGCAACCTGGAGTCCATGTCCCAGCAGCAGCAGTCCTATCTCACCGTCTTCGCCAGCACGATCTCAGGCATGGACAACAACCCGCTTTTCGTCGACCAGATGGCCTGATCCCTTTCTTCCTTGGCCCGGGGGGTGGGAAGTTTTTTCCCCCGCTCGGGCAAAAGGGCTGCAGACTCCTCCCCCGCCCCGTCTCCCCCGCCCGATCCTCCGCGCGCTTCGCCTTCTCCATCAAGGCATTGCCCCCAACAGGGCCCTTGGCCCGGTCCTTGCATTTCACTCCTTAGCCGAGCCCCGTTCATCGTGGCCCCGGCCTCCGCTGTCGGCGCCTTGTCGTGGGGCGCGGAATCCAAGGGATGAAGACGCCATGGACGTGAACTCGGTCTCTCGCAAAAACCAGACCGGCTTCCCACTGGTCCCCGAAACCACCTCGGGCAAGACCACCGAGGGAACCGACGTCGCCGCGGAATTCGCCCGCCTACTCAAGACCTCCTCGGTCCAGTTGAACTCGGGCACCGTCTCGTCCGAGATGTCGCGCTCGTTGCTCAGAAATCTTGGTTCCAAGGCCAGCGGCCCGTCCGAAACCGAGACCACGGCCATCCCCAAATCCGAGCGCGAGAAGGGCACGACCCCCCGCGAGACCAAGACCGATACGCGCGATGACGCCGACCGTCCCACCCAGGTCGACTCGACGGCGCGCGATGACGAGGACGACAACGACAAGGCCCGCGCCGCCGCGGAAGCCGCCGCCGCCGCCGCCTCGCAGCCCCTGACTCCGCCGCCAACCACGCCGATCGCCCTCGCCTCGACCCCGGCTCTGGCCACCGCCGCCGCCGCCGCCGTGACCGGTCTTGTGGCCGAGACGGCCGCGACCGGTCTGCCGACCCAGGGCGAGGTCCCCCCCCTGGCGGCGACGGCCGGTGCCGCCCAGGCCAAAGCCGCCGAAGCCCCGCCGTCCACCGGGCCGACCGAGGCCCAAAGCGCGGCGATCGCCGCCGCCGCCGCCCTCAAGGCCGGGGAAGACGCTCCCGCTGCCCCGTCGGCCGCGGATATCGCCCAGGCGAGCGCCGCCCGAGCCGGCGCCTCGCGCGCCACCGCCGACAACGCCACGCCCCAGGCGCAGACCGCGATCACCGCGACTCCGGTGGCCGCCCAGGATCAGGCCGCCCAGATGGCCAAGAGCCTTGGTCCCGATACCGCGCTTGATGTGCGGGTGCGCGGCGCCACCCAGGCCTCCCAGGATCCAAAAGCCGCCCAGGCCCAACAGGCCGGGGCCCAGGGCGCCCAAAGCGTGACCGGCCAGGAAACCCTGGCGCAGAATACTAGCCAGGATGGCGGCACCGGCGCCCAGGCCCGCCAGCAAAACGCCACACCGGCGCCAGCCCAGCCGACGCCGACGGCATCCCAGACCCTTGATGCCCAAAGAAACGCCCCGGCCGCCCAAGCCCAGGTCGATTTTGAAAAGCAGGTGATCGAGCAGCAGCTCGCCGCCCGCCAGACCGGCCAGAGCGAAGCCCTTGGCCGGACCGATGCCCGCCAGACGGCGCAGCAGGCGGTCGCCCAGGCCGCCGCCGCCGCACCGGCCGCGACAGCGACGACCGCCACCACCGCCACCCAGGCCACCACCCTGCGCGGTGGAGCCGAGGCGATCGGCGCGACGGCGGCCACCACGGCGCCCCAGACCACCCAGAGCACCCGCGCCGCCGAGGCGGCCCCGCGCTCGGCGCGGACGCCGACCCAGGCCGAAAAGGTGGTCGATCAGGTCAAGGTGACGCTGGGCAAGGCCCTTGATCGCGGCATCGATCGCATCAGCGTTCAGCTGACGCCCAAGGAGCTCGGGCGGATCGAAGTGAAGATGGAGGTCAGCAAGGACGGGCAAGTCAGCGCCACCATCGTCGCCGACCGCCCGGAGACTCTCGATATGCTGCGCAACGACGCCCGGGGCCTGGAACGCGCCCTGCAAGACGCCGGGCTGAAAGCCGATTCGGGGAGCCTCGCCTTCAACCTGCGCGGCGATCCCAATGCCCAGACCGCCAACGGCGGCGAGGGCGGCACGGGCCGAAACACGCGCGGCGGCGCGACGGGTCAGGACGATCCGACCGCCGGCGATGGAAGCAACGATCCGGCGGCGCTTGATGCGGCGCGCGGCCAGCGGGCCAGCGCCCGCGGCGGCGTCGATATCCGCGTCTGACCCCGCTCGAACCCCAAGGGAGAATCCCATGGCCGATCTAACCGCCGAAGCATCGACCGCAGCGGGCGCCGCCGCGGCCACCAAGGCTGGAAAGTCGCGCGGCAAGCTGACCAGCGATATGAACACCTTCCTGACGCTGCTGACCTCGCAGCTCAAGAACCAGGATCCGCTGTCGCCGATGGACAGCACCGAGTTTACCAATCAGCTGGTGCAGTTCGCCCAGGTCGAACAGCAGATCAACACCAACGACAACATGGAAAAGCTGCTCGCCGTCTCGGGCAACAGCCAGGCGGCCATGGCGGTCGGCTATCTCGGCAAATATGTCGAAGCCGAATCCACCGTCGTCGCCCTGCAGGATGGTCAGGCGGTGTTCACCTATGGTCTGACCGCCGCCGCCGATAACGTCACCATCGCCCTTTACGACGAGAAGGACAATCTGGTGCGGGCCTTCCAAGGCGATCTGACCCAGGGGCTGCACAAGATCACCTGGAACGGCAAGGATTCCTACGGTGAGAAGCTCGACGACGGCACCTACCGTATCGCCGTCACCGCCACATCCAAGAAGGACGGCTCGATCGAGACCTGGTCGACGACCATCGGCAAGGTGACCGGCATCGCTTCGGATGGCAAAGGCGGAACCTTGCTGGGCCTGGGGTCGACCAGCGTCGATCTGACCAAGGTGCTGGGCGTGTTCAATACCCTGCCCAGCGACGAGCAATTGGCCGACACCCCGCCGGCGACCGACGAGAACAAAGCCTCGACCTGATGCCGGGGCTTCGGCTTTTAGGGCGGCGTGGGTGACACTTGGTCCCCGCCACCGCTCTAAACGACGGATATTGAAGCGAATCGTCGTCGCGATCGGCTCTGGATCGCTCGGGATTTGCCCTCGCTCCATACAGAAGACACATTGGCGACCCAAGGGCTTGAACCGGGCGCCCCTACCGCGAAAAAGGAGTCGATCATGTCCCTCTACGGTGCTCTTTTCTCGGGCGTCTCGGGGTTGCAGGCCCAGTCCAGCGCACTTGGCGCCATCGCCGACAACGTCACCAACGTCAATACGGTCGGCTACAAGGGCACCAAGGTGAATTTCCAGACCCTGGTCACCCAGCAGGTCTCGCTCACCGCCTATTCCCCCGGTGGCGTGCAGTCCAAGCCGCGCACCGGCGTCGATGTCCAGGGCCTGCTGCAGGCGACCACCTCCTCGACCGACATCGGCATTTCCGGCCAAGGCTTCTTCGTCGTCTCCGGTCAGGCGATCGACCCCACCGGCTACGCCTATAGCCGCGCCGGATCGTTCAAGGTCGATAAGGACGGCTATCTGATGAATTCGGGTGGCTATTACATGCAGGGCTGGCCGCTGGACAACTGGGACGGCACCGCCGCCGCCTCGACCGTCACCAAGAACGGCAATGTCTATATGAAGTCTTACAAAACCGGCAGCGGCGACACCTATTACATCAATCCCAATGCCGTCGATAACACCAATATGCGGCCGATCAACCTCAACACCATCGGCGGCACGGCCCGCGCCACCTCGACCCTGTCGATCGGCGCCAATCTGCCCTCGGCCGCTAATATCGGCAGCACGTCGAAAACCAACGCGCTGATCTTCGATAGCCTCGGCACCCCCCATAACATGAACTACACCTGGACCAAGCGGGCCCAGAACGTTTGGGACGCCGAAGTCACCCCGCCCCAAGGGGCGCGCCAAGTCGATATGCTGTCGCAGAACGGCGAGACCTATTTCGCCGCCGGTCGCCTGGATTTCACCAGCGTGCCCGATGCCGGGACCTCGGTGACGATCAACATGTCGGGCACCGCCTATACCTTCAATTTCGTGGCGGGCGCCGATTCGGCCAGCACAACCCTGGCCGCCGCCGGCGCGGCCTCGCCCTTCGATATCAGCGTCGCCGGTCGCACGCTGTCGCAGGTGCTCGACAAGCTGGGCGACGCGGTCGAAAACGCCAGCCGCAACGCCTATGCGGCCGAATATACCATACCGGCGCCTCCTGCCGATGGCTTGGTAGGAACCATCACCGGCAAGACCTTCCCGACGCGCTGGGCCGAGCGGGTGTCGGGCGAAAACGCCATCCTCTTCCGCCAGGGCTCGGAATCCGACACCATGACGGTGGATACCAGCTTGCTGAAAACCGGCAGCCAGCCCGCCGTCATCCAGACCAACCCCATCGATTCGGCCGGGCTGCCCCAGCCGTGGACGGTGCGGAAACTGGACGGGCCAGATGTGCTGGCTGCAGGCTTGCCGATGACCTCGCCGGCCCAATGGCGCGGCTCGTGGGTGAATTCCAACAGGGTCTCGGCCTCCGCCCGCGATTATCCCTCGGCCATCACCTTCAACGGCGACGGCACCCCCGATACCATGTTCGGCTATGACGAGATCGGTGCGGCCTCAGCCCGCAGCGAGGTCCGTCTGGATTGGGGCAACGGCGCGCTGAATATGGACGGATCCTCCGCCCCGCCGGGCAGCCCGGCGATCAGCCAGTTCTGGGGCAATTACAATTCGGGCGATGGCATCACCCAGCGTGATTCGGCCTATCAGCTCAACTACATCAGCCAGAACGGCAATAAGTTCGGCAATTATTCCGGCGTGTCGATCGGCGAGGATGGCGTGGTCACCGCCCTGTTCGACAACGGCGTGACCACCCCGATCTTCATGATCCCGATCGCCACCTTCGTGAATCCCAACGGCATGAATTCACTGTCGGGCAATGTTTTCCAGGAAACCGACAACTCGGGCCTACCCACCGTGCGCGCCGCCGGCGAAGCCAGCGCCGGAACGGTCAATCAGGCGACCCTGGAAGCCTCGACCGTCGATCTCGGCAGCGAGTTCACCAATATGATCACCACCCAGCGGGCCTATTCGGCGGCGGCCAAGATCATCACCACCGCCGACGACATGCTTGACGAGCTGATCCGCATCAAGCGGTAAGCCCTTCAACCGGGCACGGTTTGTTTTTCGCATCCCACCCCTCCGGTTTTCTGGCCGGAGGGGTTTTTTGTTATAGCCTTAAGATTATATAGGCGATGGACCGGAGCCCCGCGATCGTCCCCCTTGCGCATACCCGGATAATCGCCTTGGCAATGATTACTTGGCGTCTCTTCAACCTAAAATGGTTGATATCGAGAAATCGGCGGGCGCCGCGAAGTCCAGAAGGGCGCCCCCTCATAAAAAATGCGCGATTCGAGCAAAATGGCCTGAATTGTGTGGATATCGCGTAAAATTTTATCTATTCCGTAGGCGATCTCATTCCCCAGGATTGCCCGCCAGGGTCGGCAAACGCCACAGGGTACCGTAAGACCCCCTTCCCTGTTCACGGTGGGCAAATCTTGCCCATGCGTTAAGAGTCTTTTCATCCACCCTATCCTAAGGTCGGCAAAGTTGGGGACACAGCTACGGCGGACAAGGCCTGGGCCAGGGGACCGACACCACTAAGCCGAACGAGACCGGCCAAAAAAGGCGGGCGCAACGGGTCGACCAATCAGGCGACCGGTTCTTTTCGATGGATGGGGCACCGTGAACTCTTTCGTTCAGACCATGCGCAATCTGGGGCCTGTCCGCCTGGCCGCCTTGGCCGGCGTCGCCATCGCCCTGATCGGCTTCGTCATCTACGTCGCCTCGCGTTTGTCGGGGACGTCGATGGAACTGCTTTATGGGGATCTGGCTCCGGCCGACGCCAAGCAAATCATCGCCCAGCTCGAAGAGCGGAATATCCCCTATCAAATGGCCAATGACGGACGGTCGGTTTTGGTTCCGTCCGATCAGGTTTTAAAGCTGCGGGTTCAGATGGCCGAATCGGCCCTGCCCAGCGGCGCCACCGTCGGCTACGAGATTTTTGACAGCGCCTCGGCCCTGGGATCGACCCAGTTCACCCAGAATATCAATATGGTCCGCGCCCTGGAGGGCGAGTTGGCGCGCACCGTGCGCACCATCCAGGGGGTGGAGGGCGCCCGCGTCCACCTTGTCTTGCCCAAGCGCGAACCCTTCACCCGCGATCAGGTCGCCCCCAGCGCCTCGGTGGTGCTGTTGATGAAGGGACGGCGCCTGCAGCCCGAACAGGTCGTGGCGGTGCAGAACCTCGTCGCCGCCGCCGTGCCGGGCATGAAACCCGGTCAGGTGTCGATCATCGACGAGCGTGGCACGCTGCTGACGCGCGGCATGGGCGAGGAAGGGGCGCTGATCGCCCAGAACCAGGACGAGTTGCGCAAGGCCGAGGAACGCCGCCTCGCCCAATCGATCGAACAGCTTCTTGAACGCACCATCGGCGTTGGCAAGGTCCGCGCCGAGGTGGTCGCCGATATGGATTTCAACCGTATCGTCACCAGCCGCGAAAGCTTCGACCCCAATGGTCAGGTGGTGCGCTCGACGACGACGGTGGACGAACAGAACAAATCCTCCGACGCCGTCTCCAACGTCTCGGTCCAGCAGAACCTGCCCGAGGCCCAGTTCGCCGGCAACGGCGGGGCGCCGACCTCGCAGACCAGCGAAAATCGCACCGAGGAAACCGTCAACTACGAGATCACCAAGATCGTGACCAACGAGGTCAAGGAAGCCGGGGTGGTCAAGCGCCTGTCGGTCGCCGTGATGGTCGATGGTACCTCCACCACCAATGACGCCGGCGTCACCACTTGGCAGCCGCGCTCCGACGATGAAATGCAGAAAATCACTTCGCTGGTTCGCTCGGCGATGGGCTACGATCAGGCCCGTGGCGACCAGATCGAAGTGGTGAACATGCAGTTCATCGATCCGGGCGCCCTGTTCGACGATGCCGCCGCCTGGGAATTCCTGGGCTTCACCAAGGCCGAGGTCATGAAGATGGCCGAGGGTCTGGGCGTGGCGGTGGTCGCCATCTTGATCATCTTGCTGGTGGTACGGCCTTTGGTGCAGCGCGCCTTCGAGAATTTGCCCAGTGGCGCGGACCAGGGCGGCGCCGGCCTGTTGACGGCGGAGATGCAGAGCCATCCCCAGTTGACCGGTCCGGGGGGCGGGTCGATCCCCGCGGGCATGCTCGGCATGCCCGACGAGATGGACGACGCCGAAGAACTGATCGATATCGACAAGGTGGAAGGCCGGGTCAAGGCGTCAAGCCTGCGCAAGATCGGCGAGATCGTCGACAAGCACCCCGAAGAAGCGCTTTCCATCATCCGCAACTGGCTCTATCAGGAGTCCTGATGTCCATGCCCGGTGTCCTTTTCCTTTCCTCCACGACGCCCTGACCGGGAGATCTGATCCGTGTCGCGCATCAAGGAAGACTATCGCAGCCTGACCGGCCCGCAGAAGGCAGCTATCATGATGCTGTCCTTGGGCGAGGACCATTCGGCCAAGCTGTTTGCGATGATGGACGACGAAGAGATTCGCGAACTGTCGCAGATCATGGCCAACCTCGGCACCATCGGCTCGACGCTGGTGGAGCGGCTGTTCGTCGATTTCGCCGATGCCATTTCCAATACCGGTTCGCTGGTCGGGTCCTATGACACCACCGAGCGCCTGTTGATGCGCTCGCTGCCCAAGGACCGCGTCGACCTGATCATGGAGGAAATCCGCGGTCCGGCCGGTCGCACCATGTGGGACAAGCTCGGCAATGTGAACGAGCAGGTTCTGGCCAACTACCTGAAGAACGAATACCCGCAGACCGTCGCCGTGGTGCTGTCCAAGATCAAGCCCGACCATGCCAGCCGGGTGCTGTCGCTGCTGCCCGAGAACTTCGCCATGGAAGTCATCATGCGCATGCTCCACATGGAGGCTGTGCAGAAAGAGGTTCTCGACGGCGTGGAAAAGACGCTGCGCACCGAATTCATGTCGAACCTCGCCCGCACCGCCAAGCGCGACGCCCACGAGATGATGGCCGAGATCTTCAACAACCTCGACCGCAATACGGAAAGCCGCTTCATCACCGCCCTGGAAGAGCGCTCGCGCGAATCGGCCGAGAAGATCAAGCAGCTGATGTTCACCTTCGAGGACCTCAAGCGGCTCGACGCCCAGGGCGTTCAAACCCTGCTGCGCCACGTCGAAAAAGACAAACTGGGTCTGGCCCTCAAAGGCGCCTCCGATCCGGTCAAGGAAATGTTCTTCGGCAATATGTCCGAGCGCGCCGGCAAGATGCTGCGCGAAGACATGGAGGCCATGGGGCCGGTGCGCCTGCGTGAAGTCGACGAAGCCCAAAACTCGATCGTCACCCTTGCCAAGGAACTGTCCAATAGCGGCCAGATCGTTATTTCCGAGGGCAAGGAGGACGACGAGTTGGTCTATTAACCGGAAGCAGATGCGCCATGGGCACAATCGAGAAATTCCTGTTCGACCGGCGCTTCGACCAGATCTATGGGCTGGATGGCGAAGCCATCCCGGTCAGTTCATCGACCCTCGCCGTCGAACCCGAACCCGAGGAGCCGCCACCGCCGCCACCGCCGATGTTCACCACCGCCCAGGTGGAGGCCGCCCGCGAGGAAGGCTACATCGGCGGGCATACGGCGGCCCTGGACGAGGCGGCCAATGCCACCGAGCGCATGGCCGCCCTCGCCCTGGCCGAGATGGGCCGCCGCCTGGGCGAGCTTCAGCACCGTCACGACGCCGCCATCGATGATATCGCCCGCGACGCCGCCCGGCTGATCCTCGGCGTCTGCCGCAAGGTCCTGCCCGCCACCGCCGAGGATGGCGCGGTGGCCGAGGTGACCGCCCTGGTCAGCGAATTGCTGCCCAGCGTCTTCACCGAGCCCCGGCTGATCGTGCGCGTCCACCCCGCCATCGCCGATACCTTGCGCGAGCGTCTGGATGCGGTCGCCGCCGAAAGCGGCTATGAGGGAAAGCTGACGGTTTCGGCCGACCCCCGGGTTCCCCCCACCGATTGCAAGGTCGAATGGGGCGAAGGCGGGGTCGAGCGCGACAGCGCCCGGCAATGGGCCGAGATCGAAGCGCTCATCGACCGCCATCTGGCCGGCGCCGCCGCGCCGGTTTCCGACGCCCCCGAAGCGGACGAGCCGGCCGCTCCGACGACGACCGATCCTTAAAGGAACCAACCCATGGCCGACGAGGACTTCAACCTGACCGATCTCAAGAGCGGGGGCGCCGACGGCATGTCGGATGATTTTTCGCCTCCCGAAATTCCCGACAAGCCCCGCTCGGCGGCCGATCTGGAAGCCGTTTACGACATTCCGGTGCAGGTTTCCGCCGTTCTTGGCAAAGCCCATATGCAGGTCAACCAGTTGCTGAAACTGGGCCGCGGCGCGGTGGTCGAACTCGACCGCAAGGTTGGCGAGGCCATCGACATCTACGTCAACAATCGCCTGGTCGCCCGTGGCGAAGTGGTGGTGGTCGATGATCGCCTGGGCGTGACGATGACGGAAATCATCAAATCCGATCGCGGCTAAGCCGGCGGGCCGCCGGTCCCGCAGCGGGGCCGGGCTTGCCCCGGGCGACAGCGGGTCGTAAAAGGCCTTGAAACCGCGCGTCAGGTCCGGCGCGGGATCGCGATTGGTCGCAAAAGGGCCGACCGTTCGGAAAGGGCCGACCGTTCGGACTGGCCGCTCCCTTTTGTGGACTTCGCTTTGGGCCCGTTGAAAAAGGACGATCCTGTCTCATGGCCGATTCACGCGACATCGAAGGACCGGGGCCTTCGCGCAAGCTTCCCGATCTGGCGACCGTGGCCGGCATCGGCGGCGCCCTGGCGCTGATCGTCACCGCTCTCGTTCTGGGCGGTTCCCCCCGGGCCTTTTTCGATCTGCCCTCGATCCTGATCGTCGTGCTCGGCACCCTGGCGGTGACCGTCGCCTCGTTCACCGTCAAGGATATCGGGGTGACGGTGGCGATGTTGCGCCCGGCCCTGACCCAATCGACAAGGCCGCCCCGCGCCGCCGCCCTGAAGATCCTCGCCCTGGCCGACTTCTGCCGCAAAAGCGGCATCCTCAAGATTCAGGGGCCGATCCTCGAGTCGCTGCGCGACGAGCCGTTCTTGCACAAGGGCATGGGTCTGGTGGTCGACGGCCTGCCCGAACCCGATGTCGAAGCCATCCTCGCCCAGGATATCCACGCCACCCAGCAGCGGCTGGCCCGCGCCACCTCGGTGCTGCGCCGCGCCGCCGAAGTGGCCCCGGCGATGGGGCTGATCGGCACGCTGATCGGTCTGGTGCAGATGCTGGGCAACCTCAACAATCCGGCGGTCATCGGGCCGAGCATGGCCGTGGCCCTGCTCACCACCTTCTATGGCGCCATCATGGGCAACGTGGTGTTCCTGCCGCTGGCGGGCAAGCTCGAGCGCAACGGCGCCGATGACACCCTGGTGCGACGGATTTATCTGGTGGGCATCTTGTCGGTCGCCCGCAAGGAGAACCCCCGGCGGCTTGAAATGCTGCTCAACAGCGCGCTGCCGCCGGCCCAGCGCGTGGACTACTACGGATGAGAAGGCTTTCCCCCGTGCCAGACCCGGTCGCTACGAAAAGGATTCCGTCATGCGCTTGCTGATCGTCGGCTCGCTCGATGGACAGGTGGGCGAGGCCAGCCGCATGGCGATGGACCGGGGCGCCCAGGTCAGTCAGGTCGGCGGCATCGATCAGGCTTTGGCCTTCTTGCGCGACGGCAAGGGCGCCGATCTGGTGATGATCGACGTGCGTCTCGACGTCAATCGCCTGATGGTCGGGATGACCGAGGAGCGCATGGCGACGCCGGTGGTCGCCTATGGGGTGGGCACCGATACCCAGGCCGCCGTGCGGGCGATCAAGGCCGGGGCCCGCGAATACATCCCCCTTCCCCCCGACCCCGAGCTGATCGCCGCCGTGCTGGAGGCGGTGACCGAGGAAAGCCACGCCCTGGTCTATAAGGACCCGGCGATGGGCGCCCTGGTGCGCATGGCCGAACAGATCGCGCCCTCGGATGCCAGCGTGCTGATCGTTGGCGAATCGGGCACCGGCAAGGAAATCATCGCCCGCCACATCCACCGCAAAAGCCGGCGCGCCCAGGGCCGCTTCATCGCCGTCAACTGCGCGGCGATCCCCGAGGCCCTGTTGGAATCGGAACTGTTCGGCCACGAGAAGGGCGCCTTCACCGGCGCCGTCGCCCGCCGGCTGGGCAAATTCGAAGAGGCCAATGGCGGCACCTTGCTGCTTGACGAGATCAGCGAGATGGACGTGCGGCTGCAGGCCAAGCTGCTGCGCGTGCTGCAGGAACGCGAGATCGACCGCGTTGGCGGCCGCCAGCCGATCAAGGTCGACGTGCGCATCCTCGCCACCTCCAACCGCGATATGGAAGCCGAGGTGCGCGCCGGCCATTTCCGCGAAGACCTGTTCTTCCGCCTCAACGTCATCACCCTGGCCCTGCCGCCCTTGCGCAAGCGCCCGGCCGATATCGATCTGCTGGCGGACCATTTCGCCCGCAAGTTCGCCGATCTGAACGGCGTGCCCTACCGCCCGCTCGCCGACGAGACCCGGCAGAGCCTGCGCGGCCATTCCTGGCGCGGCAATGTCCGCGAGTTGGAAAACACCCTGCACCGCGCCGTCTTGCTGTCCTCGGGCCCGCGTATCCTGCCCGAGGCGATCTTGTTGACCGGGGGCGATACCGCCAACGCCCCGGCGGGCGAAAGCACCCTGACCGGCTCGCTGGTCGGGCGCACTGTCGCCGATGTCGAACGCGATCTGATTATCGACACCCTGCGCCACACCCTGGGCAATCGCACCCACGCCGCCACCATTCTTGGCATCTCGATCCGCACGCTGCGCAACAAGCTCAAGCAGTACACGGAAGAGGGCATTCCCGTTCCCGCCCCGGGCGAGGGCGAGGCGACCCATCCCTGACCGCCGATGACGGAGCGCTAAGAGCATGGCCGAGGATCTGAACCAGGGCAGGCTGACGCCGCTTCCCGTCAATGGCCCCGGCACGCCCGACGGACCGCCGCCCTTCGCCTTTGGCGCCTGGGCCCGCCGCATGCGCGAGCTGGTGGTCACCGGCGAATTCGCCCTGCCGTTTGGCCTGATCGCCATTCTGGTCGTGCTGATCCTGCCGATGCCGACTTGGCTGCTCGACATCATGCTGGCGATGTCGCTGACGCTGTCGGTGCTGATCTTGATGACCGTGGTCTTCATCCGCAAGGCGCTGGAATTCAGTACCTTTCCCATGGTCTTGCTGATCACGACGATGCTGCGTCTGGCGCTCAACCTCGCCTCGACCCGCTTGATCCTGGCCCAGGGCCACGAAGGCACGGCGGCGGCCGGCCATGTGATCGAAGCCTTCGGCGGCTTCATCATGGGCGGCAATTTCGTTATCGGCGTCATCGTCTTCTCGATCCTGGTGCTGGTCAATTTCATGGTCATCACCAAGGGCGCCACCCGTATCGCCGAGGTCACGGCGCGCTTCACCCTGGACGCCATGCCCGGCAAGCAGATGGCGATCGACGCCGATCTCAGTTCCGGCCTGATCGACGAGACCGAGGCGCGCCGCCGCCGCGAGGAGATGCAGAAGGAAAGCGACTTCTTCGGCGCCATGGACGGCGCCTCGAAGTTCGTGCGCGGCGACGCCATCGCCGGCATCATCATCACCTTCATCAACGTCATCGGCGGCATGATCATCGGCATCGCCCAGAATGATCTGACCTTCAGCGAAGCCGCCAACACCTATACCGCGCTGACCGTCGGCGACGGGCTGGTCAGCCAGATTCCGGCGCTGATCATCTCGGTGGCCGCCGGCGTCATGGTGTCGAAGGGCGGGCTGACGACCACCGCCGAAACCGCCCTGATCGGCCAGTTCACCGCCTATCCCAAGGCCCTGGGCATGAGCGCCTTCCTGGCCGGAGCGCTGGCCCTGGTGCCCGGCACCCCGGCCCTGCCCTTCCTGCTGCTCGCCGGTTTGACCGGGGGCGCGGCTTGGTGGCTTAATCGCAAGGCCTCCAACATCAAACGCGACGAGGCCGAGCACGCCCAGGAACTGGCCACCCAGGAAATTCCGGTGGCCGAGGAGCCGATCTCGACGGCGCTCAAGATCGACCTCGTGCGCCTGGAACTGGGCTATGGCCTGCTGTCGCTGATCAACACCGCCCACAACCAGCGCCTGACCGACCAGATCAAGGCGCTGCGCCGGGCCCTGGCCACCGATATGGGCTTCGTCATGCCGCCGGTGCGCATCCAAGACAACATGCAGCTCGCCGCCAATACCTATCGCATCTACATCAAGGAGGTCGAAGCCGGACACGGCGACCTGCGGCCGACCATGTTGCTGGTGATGGATCCGCGCGGCGACGAAATCACCCTGGCCGGCGAGAAAACCCACGAACCGACCTTTGGCCTGCCCGCCGTCTGGGTCGATCTGTCCAATCGCGAAGAGGCGATGTTCCGCGGCTATACGGTGGTCGATCCGCCAACGGTGATCACCACCCATATCACCGAGGTGGTGAAGGACCATATGGCCGAGCTTTTGTCCTACGCCGAGACCCAGAAGCTGCTCGACGATCTCGACAAGGAACAGCAAAAGCTGATCGCCGACATGATCCCCACCCAGATTTCCACCTCGGGCGTCCAGCGCGTCTTGCAGAACCTGCTGGCCGAACGCGTCTCGATCCGCGATCTGCCGACCATCCTCGAAGGCGTGGCCGAGGCCTGCGGCGCCACCCGCAACATCATGATGATCACCGAGCACGTCCGCACCCGCATCGCCCGCCAGCTGTCGGACGCCAATGTCAACGAGGACGGCATCGTTCCGCTGGTCACCTTGTCCCCGCAATGGGAAACCGCCTTCGCCGAGGCGCTGATCGGCCAGGGCGAGGATCGCCAATTGTCGATGGCGCCCTCGAAGCTGCAGGAATTCATCGTCGGCGTCCGCCAGACCTTCGAACGCTTCGCCATGCAAGGCGAATCGCCGGTCCTGCTGACCAGCCCGATGATCCGCCCCTATGTCCGCTCGATCATCGAACGCTTCCGGCCGATGACCGTGGTGATGAGCCAGAACGAGATCCACCCCAAGGCCAAGATCAAGACCCTGGGGCAGATTTAGGCGCAGAGAAAATCCCTCGCCCTCTGAACCAGAGCGCGACGAGGATTCGCTCCCCTATCAAGATCCTGGAGCGGTGTGGGGGGGACCAGATTTCCCGCATATCGCTCTGGACCTTCCGTCCTTTCTCGGCGCAGCGCTTGCGGCCCCTGCGCCAAATCACTTCGTATTAAATCCGGCACTTCTAAAAAAATCAAAATCCTTCATACATTTGATCCCGAAGTATGCGCATACGTCCGGAATTTTCCTGTTCGCCCTTTTCTTTCCAGGCCTTGAAACTTCTTTTGTGACGACGATTCTATCCTTCGCCGCCAAAGCATAGGCGATAAGGAACGGATCGCGGCCCATTTTCTCAAGCTCACTATCATCAAGATCAGGGGCATACCCCTCCCTCAGAACCCGATCGACGCAAGCCCCCTTCACCTCTTCATCCAGGATCAAGCGTTCTTTTGTCGTCTCCAGCTTGATCCAGGCGCTCAGCGGACCGGTGGAAACGGCGATTTCGTCATGGATCTCGAAGGGCATCTTGACGAGTCCAGCCTCGGCGACCGTCAGCAGCCAAATCCAGAACTGCGGCACCTGATCGATTCCGTAGTAGTCTTCGTGGGCGCGAATAAGAACATTGGCATCAATCAGGTAAAGCACGCCATCACCCCCGCGAATCGGGCAGAAAGACACCTTTTGTTTTCTCGAAATTTCGGATGAGAGGATCGACCGAACCGGGTTTCACACCCAGAACTTTCGCCGCTTTGGTATGGGTGATCAGGTTATCCCGAAGTGTTCGACGCACGACATCGACCAGGGCATCCCCCAGTTTGAACCGCTTCACCACGTAGTAACTCGGACCGCCTTCCTTTTTGTTCTCCTCAGCCCGGTCCTTGCGCGCCTGCCAGCGGGCGGCGAAGTCAGCCGCTAGATCCTGATACAGGGCGCCGCCGATCCAGCCTATCCGAGCAAGCTTATAAGCCATCATCGACTCGCTCACGCTCCACGTCCGCGCGAGATCGCTGACGACCCGATGGGCGGCGTCCTTGGTGGCGGCCTCAAGCATCTCGGGCCGGTCTTTAAATGCGGCGCTGGGAAGCAGGAATTCCCCGGCGACATCATTGCAAAATCGCTCGATCACCCCGACCCTCGAGGAAATCTCCGCCGTCTCCACCGCGCCGCTGACCCCGGTTTGCCCCAGCCACAGATGAGCAAGTTCGTGAAGCAGCGTAAAGGAGCGGGCCGCGCGGGCATCGCGATCATTGATGATGACAAAGGGCGCGATCTTGTCGGCGATCGTGAAACCACGAAAAACCGCCTCGCTGATCGTCGAGTGGCGAGATCCGAGGTCGCCCATCAGAAGAACGAAAATTCCGACCCCCTCGGCGCGGGTCCTCAGATCCTTAAACAGATCATCGACACCGGTACCCCGCCGGCCGCGCGGTTGCGCATCGGGATCATAGCCAAGGGTTTTGGCGATGGCGTTTACAACCGCCCCCACGCCATCCTCACGCTTGGCCGAGCCGACGAAAGGAAGCGGCCGCGCCTCTTCTTCATCTTCCAGCAGGCTTTTCACCATCTCTTGACGGGCGCGAACATCCCTCAGCAGGGCATCAAGAACGGCATTCTCCCTGCCTGAGACCGGTGTGGACAGCGTTCTAAAATCCTCGCCGCGCAGACCTTTGCGAGGCGGCTCCTTCATATAGAAGGTGATGAGCGGACGGCGATAAACGGCCGAAAACTTGCTGAGCAGAGCACGGGTGGGAAAGGTCTGTCCGGCCTCGATCTCTCGCAGCTTTTCCACAGCGGTCTTTCGCTGGCTTGACGGGATGCCAAGCCGATGCGCCGCCTCCTCCAGACCCAGCCCGGCCGACTCCCGCGCCCAGACAAGAATCCCGGGATTGATGTTTTCAGCTCTCGCCATTCACGCCGCGCCCGCTCTTCGCCCGTCTTCTCTACAGGCGCCATGGTATCATGACGAAGGGCCCAAAGATCGGGTTCTTAGAAAAGCAGATACCGGTTTTCCGCGCCACCCTCTCTCTAATCCCTTGATTTTAAAGAAATACATCAGAAACCAGACCACCGCCCTCCCGGGCGTAACGCCCGGGCGTCTGGCCGGTGGCTTGGCGGAAGCGGGCGGTGAAGTGGCTTTGGCTGGCAAAGCCGCAAAGCAGGGCGATTTCGGCCAAAGGCAGGCGATCGGCGCGCAGAAGGGTCTTGGCGCGCTCGATCCGCCGGCTTTGCACATAGGCATGGGGCGGCTCGCCCAGGGTGGCCTTGAAGGCGCGGGCGAAGTGGAAGGGGCTGAGATCGGCCACCGCGGCCAGATCGTCGATGCTCAGCGCCCGCTCGAGATTGGCTTCGATGAAGGCGCGCAGGCGGGCGACCACCCGGGGCGTCAGCCCGCCCATCGCCGGCAAGGCCCGCGCCCCGCGATCGGTCAGCCGCGCCGCCATATAGGCGATCAGCGCCCGCCCGGCATGGGTCAGCGCCACCCGCTCGGCCGGATCGTTCCACGACAGCGCCAGCATCGCCGAGCGGATCATGCCTTCAAGCACCGGGTCGCGCAGGAAGCTTTCATCGCGCAGGCTGACCCGGGCGGGATCGAGATCCAGGGTTTCAACCACCGCCCGGTTGAAGACGACGCGCGGGATATAAAAATGAAACAGGCGGACCGGACCGTCGACCGACCAGTCCGACGTCACCTCGGCGGGCATGACGCACAGGCTGCCCGGGCCGGCGTGATCGCCAATGCGCAAGCGCTCGCCCGCCAAGCGGCGAATCCCGGTTCCACCGTCGACATAAAGGCTCAGCGTATGGTGGTCGGGGGTTTCGTAGCGCTGAAACACATGCTCGTCGCGCTCCCATAAGGCGGCGGCCACGCCGTCGCCAAAGCGCGCCGAAGCCCGCAGCGGAACGCCGGCGCTGTGCAGATGCTCAAAAATCTTGAAGTCGTCCAGATCGGCCATGACCCGCGCCTCAGGCTCGAACGAAAACCCAGCTAAGCACTTTGGATCGCCTTGCCGCAAGGCCGCGATACGCCAAGCAAGGCGGTGACAGACCAGGGCGCCCGGGGGGTGCTAGGAAAGGTCCCCCTTCCCCCCATGATCTGGGCTGTCTCCACCATGTCCGTCATCTTATTTTGTGTCGTCGTTCTGTGCTGGGGGTTCACGTGGTTTGGCATCCACCTTCAGCTGGGAACCATCGCGCCCGAGGTGTCGATCCTCTGGCGTTTCCTGCTCGCAGCGATCGTCCTGGCTTTTGGTCTGGCGGCGAGCGGCCGGTTCAAGCCGGCGCCCTTGGCCCATCACCCCTGGTTCGCCCTGCTCGGGCTCTGCCTGTTCAGCACCAATTTCGTGCTGATGTATTCGGCCACCCAATACATCGCCAGCGGCATCGTCTCGGTGGTCTTCTGCATGGCCACCGTCTTCAACGCCGCCAATCAGTGGCTTTTCCTCAAGCGCGTTCCGGCGGTCCGGACGGTGGGCGGCGCCCTGATCGGCATCGCCGGGATCGCCTTGCTGTTTGGCGAGTCCTTTCTCCATGTCGAAGCCAGCGCCGACACCGCCCTGGGCGTCGCCCTGGCTTTGGGCGGCACCTATGTCTTCTCGCTGGGCAATCTGGTCTCGCTGCGCGCCACCGCCTCGGGAACCGACCTGCCCAACGCCGTGGTCCGCGCCATGGCCTGGGGCTCGGTCTTCCTCGCCCTCTTCGTTCTGGCGCGCGGGGTGCCTTTCGCCATGGACTGGTCGGCGCGCTATGTCGGCAGCTTGCTGTATCTGGCGATCCCCGGCTCGGTCATCGGCTTCACCGCCTATCTCTCGCTGGTCTCGCGCATCGGACCCGATCGGGCGGCCTATTCGGCCGTGCTGTTTCCGGTGGTGGCGCTGACGGTATCGACCCTATTCGAGGGCTACCAGTGGAGCGCCTGGGCAATGGCCGGGCTGCCGTTGATCCTGATTGGCAATCTGGTGATCTTCGCCCGCCTGCCCGCCCGCTGGCGCCGCGCGGCGGCGTAAAGGGCTGGCGCCGCTTGGCGGCGTAAAGGAAACGACAGAAAGAGGACACCGTAAAGGCGGGGGGGTGGGCCGCCCACCGCCTCAGGGCCCGTAACCTCAGCCCGTAACCTCAGGGAGTGGGCTGAACCAAGCCCTGGGCGACCGCCAGCACCGCCATCGGCGAGCCCCCCGACAAGCTGGCGATCTCCAAGGCGGTGGCCTGGGACGACGGCAGTCGCCAGCCGCGCGCCTCCAGGGCATTGACCAGAACCTGCGGATCGGCGCCCACCACCTGGGCGACCACCGGCAGGGGGGCGGCCATCAGCGAGCCGATCAGCGCCTTGGGCGAGCCCTGTTTGCCATCGGTCGAGGCCGTGGCCATCACCACGACCACGGCCAAAGCCGTGGCCCCGGCGAATCCCCAGCGCGGCAAAGGGCGCTTGAGGGCGGCGGCGACGGACTTGCGATGGGTCCAGAGATGCCAGCAGGCTACACCGATAAACCCCATACCCAGCCATTCGTGGGCATCCTTCACGAGGTGTTCGCCCTGATGCCAAAACAACATTATTCCGCTGATGGCGATCACCAGGAACAAGATGGCGGTAACGGGCGTTAACAAATCGCGCCGCACGAGGCGAGGCAGATCGCGTAAAGTCATCGGACCGGGTCCTTATCTTGGGGAGGGCTGCTCATCGCCGCCGTAAAAAGACCTTAAGTCCATGGCGGATATATCTCAATTTACCAATCCGTCATGATTCGGACAGGCTTTGGTAACATGATAAGCTAGGCGGACCGGCCCCCATGACCGACCCGTGAAAACACCTCCCGTTCGGTCTTGACCGGGTCTACGGTAAGGGGGAATTAACGCACCCGCCCTATGGTGGTCTGTCCTTTTCACCGAACCCATGCCCCGGGTCGCCCTCCGGCATGCCGTCCCAACTGGAAACCACGCCAACCCATGCGGCTTAAATGCTATACCGCTGACAGCATGGCAGATGCCATGGCCGCGATTCGCGCCGAGTTGGGCGATGACGCCATCATCGTGTCCACTCAGCGCGCATCCGATGGCAATGGCGTGCGCATCACCGCCGCCCTTGAAGGCGATCTGGTCGAGGACGATATCCACACCGCCCTGCATGGCACCCACCGCACCCCGGTGGGCGAGGCGGTGCGCGAGGCCCTGGAATTCCACGGCGCTCCGGCCCGCCTGACCGAGCTTTTGGTCAATCTGGCGGCGGTGACGCCGGCCCGCGACGCCATAAGCGCCTGCGCCAGCGCCCTTGATCAGGTCTTCCGCTTCGCCCCGATGCCCCAGACCGCCGCGCCCCGGCCGATCCTGCTGGTCGGCCCGCCGGGCACCGGCAAGACCATCGCCGTTGCCAAACTGGCCGCCCGCGCCCGGCTTTCCGGCCGGGCCGTTGGCGTCATCACCGCGGATTCGGTGCGCGCCGGCGCCCAAGAGCAATTGGCGGCCTTCACCCGCATCCTGGAGATCGACCTTAAAAAAGCCCGGGGTCCCGATGGCCTCGCCACACTCGTGCCCAATATGCAGCAGCAATTTGGGGTTATTTTCATCGATAGCCCCGGCCTCAACCCCTTTTCCCAGGACGACATGGACTACCTGCGGGCTCTTATCTCGGCCGTCCCCATGGATGCGGCGCTTGTGTTGAATGCCGGAACCGACCCGATGGAGGCCATGGAGATCGCCGAGGCCTTTGCCGAGGTCGGCGCCTCGCGCATCCTGGCCACCCGGCTCGACATGGCCCGCCGGCTTGGCGGCATCCTGGCCGCCGCCGAGGCCGGATCCCTGGCTTTCGGCGATGTTTCCATCAATCCCCATGTTGCCAACGGTCTTTGCCCGATCACGCCGCTGTCCCTGGCGCGGCTGATCCTGCCCTTGGAGGAGGAGTCGGCGATTGGCGCCTCCTCGGCAGGCGGCGCTTATCCCGATGATGACGATACGCCGTATTCGGAGGCCCTGTGACCGGCATGACCAGCGACGCACCCAGCTCCGAATCCCCCTTCCCGACGATGGCGCCCCGGGCCACCGGGCTGATGGCGCGCACCCGCAATATCATCGCCATCGCCTCGGGCAAGGGCGGGGTCGGCAAAACGTGGTTTTCGATCACCCTCGCCCATGCCCTGGCCAAGCGCGGCTGCCGGGCCTTGCTGTTTGACGGTGACCTGGGGCTGGCCAATGTCGATATCCAGCTTGGCCTGATGCCCAATCACGATCTGGGCAGCGTGATGTCGGGCAAGAAAACCCTCAATCAGGCGGCGACCGCCTATCCGGCGGGCAATTTCGATGTGATCGCCGGACGCTCGGGGTCGGGCAGCCTCGCCAATATCCCGCCCGGCCGTCTGCAGATCCTGGTCGAGGATCTGATGCTGATGTCGCAAAGCTACGACAAGGTCATCATCGACCTTGGCGCCGGGGTCGATAAATCGGTGCGGCTGCTCTCGCGCGCCGCCGGGTCGATGCTGGTGGTGACCAGCGATGAACCGACCTCTCTGACCGATGCCTATGCCCTGATCAAGATCACCGCCATGGAACGGCGCGACCTGGATATCCGGGTGGTGGTCAATGCCTGCAATTCGACGCGCGAGGGCGAACGCACCTATCAAACCCTGCTCAAGGCCTGCCAGGGCTTCCTCAAGATCAGCCCGCCGCTGGCCGGCATCGTCCGGCGCGATACCCGGGTGCGCGAGTCGATCCGCAATCAAACCCCGATCCTCACCCGCTTCCCCAGCAGCGAGGCGGCGATGGATGTCGAGGCGATCGCCGAGCGCCTGCTGCAGGGCTAAGACGGTCTTTCAGACGCTGTGACCGGCCGCGCCGCGCCCCCCGCAGGCGGCGCCGGGCGTCGTTCACAGCCCCGCAAGCGGAGATCGCCGGCATGAGCAGCGCCGTCCCCCCCTCCCTGCCGCCGACGCCGCCGGTCGTCCCCCCGCCGGCGCCGACCACCGCCGTGGTCACCGCCCCGCCCGCCGCCGTCGTCGCCCTGCCCCCGGGCAGCCAGATCGACGCCGTTGTTCAGGCGCTTGCCGGCCGGGGCGAGGTGACGCTGTCCTCGTCCTTTGGTGAACTCACCCTCAAAACACCGCTCGACCTGCCCGCCGGCAGCACGCTCAGCCTGACCCTGATCGGCCAGAACCGGGGGCAGACCCTGGTGAGGATTTCGGCGCTCAACGGCCGGCCGCCGCTTGCCGGCTTGAGCGGCGGAGCCGCCGGCGCGGCCAACCCGACGGCTGGCGCCTTGCCCGGATCCCTGGGGGGCGTGACCGGCGGACCGATCAATGGAGCGGGCCTGCGCCCGGGCGGAATGCTTGCCGGGCTTGTGGCCGGGGGCGACCGGGTCAGCCTGGGATCGGCCGGCGCCGGCCCGGCGGGCGGCGGGCTATCCGCCCTGCTGGTGCGCGGCCCGGCGGACGGCGCCCCGCCCACCGGCCTTGGCGGCCTGGAGATCGGCAGCCGATTGACGGTGCGTCTGGTCAGCGTCGGTCCGCCCGCCGGGGGGTTGACGGGCCCTGGCGGCGCGAGCCCGGGGGCCTTCCCCACCCCCCCGGGGATCCCCCCCCTTGCCGCTCCGGGCGGCGTGGCGGGGAGCGCGGGGGGCGCGGGACTGCCCGGCTCGCCGCCGATACCCTCGCCCACGGCGGCGCCGGCCCTGCCACCGGGTGTCGCCGCCAGCCCGATCCCGCCGGTTTCCGGCGGCGGGCTTGCCCCGTCGCCCGCCGCGCCGGGGCTGGCCGGGCAAACGCTGACCGGCACGGTGGTCACCCCGGGAGGCGCCGCTCAGTCGATGGTCGATACCGGGATCGGCCGTTTGGCGGTGAGCGGCCGCCTTGACGCCCCGGCGGGAAGCTCCGTCGTCCTTCAGGTGGTCGGGCGGCCCCTGCCGCCAGTGACCCAGGTTCCCCCGCCGATCCCACCGCTGACGGGAAGCGGCGCCGGCGCCAGCGGCTGGCCGGCCCTGGCCGAGGCGATCGCCCTGCTTGATCGGAACGCCAGCGAGGCGGAGGCGGCGGGCAATCCTTTGGTGGCGAGCACCCCCCGCCCCGGACCGATGTTGGCGGCGACCCTGACCTCGTTCGTCGGCGCGCTGCGCGCCGGCGGTGACGCGGCGAAATGGCCGGGCGAGGCCACCTTGCGCAGCCTGGAGAAGATGGGCCGTCGCGGCGTCGAACTGGCCGACAAACTGCGGGCGGACCTGGGCGATATGGCCGAACGCCCGACGACCGAGAAGCCGACGGCCGGGGAATGGCGCGTCCATACGGTGCCCTTCCTCAACGGCGCGACGATCGAACCGGTGCGCATCATCCTGCGCCGCCCGCCCACCGAGGATGGCGAGGGCGAAGAGGCCGGCAAGCGCCGGGAACGCGGCGAGCGCTTCCTGGTCGAGGTGGATCTGTCGCGGCTCGGCTTTTTGCAGTTCGACGGGCTGTATCGGCGCGGCGGACGCATGCTCGACATGGTGGTGCGCAGCCGCGAGGCGCTGACCCCGACCATGCGCGGCGATATCACCGTGTTGTTCAACACCGCCCTGGTCACCCTTGGCCTGGGCGGTCAGGTGATGTTCGAAGCCGGCGGTCCCTTTGTCCGCCCGCCCCCCGAAAGCCTCGCCCCGCCGCTGGCCGGCCCGCCGGGCGGCCTGATCGCCTAAACTCTTGCGCGCCTTAACCCATTTTTTTCATATGGTATTTACCAAGCAAGCCGCATGCCCTACATGCTGTAAAGGCATGTCTATGGGCGGCGTTTCGCTTTGCCTGAGCGCGGCGAATCGGCTATAGCCAACCATAATGATCGGATTTAATTCCCCGGAGTAGAACGCGCGATCGGCGGCATTTCGGGGACGGCAGAGGGATAGACAAGACCATCATGAGCACCCTGTTGAAGGAAACCGTTACCGAGGTTCATCATTGGACGGAGACGCTTTTCAGCTTCAAGACCACCCGTGACCAGGGCTTTCGCTTCGATAACGGCCAGTTCACCATGGTCGGCATCGAGGTGGAGGGGCGGCCCCTGCTGCGCGCCTATTCGATGGTCAGCGCCAATCACGAGGAGAACCTGGAATTCTTCAGCATCAAGGTGCCCAACGGCCCCTTGACCTCGCGCCTGCAAAACATCCAGGTCGGCGACACCATCTTGATCAGCCGCAAGCCGACCGGCACCCTGGTCGTTGACAACCTGTTGCCGGGGAAGATCCTCTGGCTGCTCGGCACCGGCACCGGCCTCGCCCCTTTCTTGTCGATCATCAAGGATCCGGCGGTCTATGAGGGCTTCGACAAGGTCGTTCTGGTCCACGGCTGCCGCTTCATCGCCGAATTGGCCTATGAGGAGGAAATCACCCATCTGTTGCCCGATAACGAATTCCTTGGCGACATGGTGCGCGAGAAGCTGATCTATTACCCGACCGTGACCCGCGAACCGTTCCGCAATCAGGGCCGCATCACCACGCTGATGGAAACCGCCAAGATCACGGCCGACCTGGGCCTGCCGGCGATGAGCACCGAACGCGACCGGGTGATGATGTGCGGCAGCCCGGCCATGCTGGCCGACATGAAGGCTTGGCTGGAGGCCCATGACTTCCGCGAGGGCAACACCGGCGAGCCTGGTCATTTCGTCATCGAAAAGGCCTTTGTGGAAAAATAGGTCCACCCGAAAAACTCCGGGAAAAAACCGGGCGATCCTCGCGCCATTAACCCTTTGCTCAGCCCTTGCGGATCATGGTTTGATCATAAGTCTGTAAGAGAGAGAAAGCGGCGCGAGGAGCTGTCGATGGATCCGCTTGCCCGCCGGGATGGGTTGCTTACCCGCCCCAATCCGGCGCCGCGTCATGACTATCTGGTCATCCTCGATGGCCGCCCCAGGGTCGACCTACCGGGATTGACCGATCCGCTGCTTGTCGTGCGTCTGGTGCCCGACCGCCTGCTGATCGATGGCCCGGCCTTCGCCGGCTATATCGCCGGGCTTGGTCGCTGGTCCTGGCCGGGACCCGAGGACCTGACCCTGGCCGTTCTTGACGACATCAACAACGAGGTGGTGCCGCGCTGGGTCCAGGTCGAAGTCCGGGCAAGCCAGACGGCGGGGCGGAGCGATGACCATGACCAGCCGGCGAACCGGGTGGCCGGGCTGCCCCATCGGGTGATCGCCGAGGATCGCCAGCCGCTGTGGCGCGGCCGGCCGCCGCTCTCGATCGGAGAGTCGTGAGCCCGCAAGCATGAGTATTCCCACCCAGGATCCCAAGGGCTATTACCGCATTCTCGGCCTCGCCCTTGATGCCGACGAGACGGCGATCAAGCAGGCCTATCGCCGCAAGGCCTTCGAGTTGCATCCCGATCGCAACCCCAGCCCCAATGCGGTCGCCGAGTTCCAGCGGATCAACGACGCCTATCACACGCTGTCCGATCCGCGCAGCCGCGCCCTTTATGCCACCCTGACCACCGCCCGCCCGGCCCCGCCTCCTGCGTCGACGGCGACAAGCGCCGCCCGCCCGGCCGCCGCCAGCGGCCCCAGGGCCTGCTCCTCCTGCGGTCAGGTGACCGCCCAGCCCCGCTACATCATTTTCGAGAAGGTCACCGGCCGGCTGTGGCGGACCGAGCGCACGCCGATCAGCGGTGTCTTTTGCCGGCGTTGCGCCGAACGCCTGGGCTTCGCCGCCAGCTTGCACTGCTGGCTGAAGGGCTGGTGGGCCTTCCCCCTCGGCCCGCCCCATACCCTGTCGGCGCTTTGGGTCAATCTGCGCGGCGGGGTCAAGCCCGATCGCGAAAACAGCGCCCTGCTCCTTCAGCAGGCCCGGGCCTTTCTCGGCCGGGGCGACCGTTCGCTGGCCCATGGGCTGGCGACCCAGGCCCTGGCCCTGGCCCCGGCGGAAGGCCGCGACCGCGATAACGCCGAACGCATGCTCAATGCCCTGGGCGCCGAACCGGGGCGACGCCTGCGCAATGTCTGGATGGGGCCGGGGATCGGTTTCTGGCTGCAGCTTCTGCCGCCGGCCGGTCTGGGGCTGGTGTTCGCCCTGGTCGCCCTGCCCTGGCTGCGCGAGCCGCCCCCCACCGCCCCCGGCTTGCCCGCCCTCAGCCCGCCGCCAGCGCCGCTGGCCCGCGACGGCGCCACCGGCGCCCTGCCCTCGGGCCGGGTGCATACGGTGGTCGCGCCAACGGTTGCCCTGCGCACCGGCCCGGGCAACCATTACGACGCCGCCGCCATCATCCGTCGCGGGACCTTCCTGGTGGTGCTCGACGTCGACCCCCGTCAGGTCTGGGCCCGGGCGATGACCGCCCAGGGACTGATCGGCTTCGTACGCCTCGATCTGCTGCGCCCGGTCGGGGTCACCGGCGCCCATGCGCCCCTCGCCGACGAGGCGGAGCCGACGAGCGCCCCCCTCGCCCCGCCGACGGCCTCGCCAAGCGCGGCCCCGGCGCCGCTCACTCCTCGGAGCGCCGATCCTCGGCCTTCCGCCGACGATAGAGAGTGAGACCGATTTCATCCAAGGCGGCCTGATCGCGGCGATCGCGTTCCTCGCGCTCGCGCGCGTCGCGCTGATCACGGGTGATCTCCAGGGTCTTCACCACCCGGAAAGCCTCGGCCAGGGCTTCGCGCGCCTCTTCGATGGCGAGGTCGAGCAAGCGCTTCTGCTCGGCCAGGGCGGCCTTGCGCGCCAGATAATGGGCCACGAAATTGCCCAGGGTAAAGCCAATGCCCGGGATCATCACCCCGGGATCGCGGGCGAAGGCCTCTTCCCGCGACCGCTCGGCCTCCAGCGCCGCGACACGCGCCTCCAGTTCGGCCTCGGCGGCGAACAACTCGCCCAGGGCCCGGCGGCATTCATCAACCTCGAACTTACGCAAACGGATCAGTGTTTGCAGGCTTTTGGCCAAGATCCCCCCCTATCGCCAAAGACCCCTCGCCGGCCTGGAATCTTGATAGTCAAACAAATCATCATCGCAATCCCCTTTAGATCGCTCGGAGATCTGCTCTAGTCGCGCTTGCGCGGCGGCGCGGGCGAGCGCGACGGCTGGAAACTGCGCGAGGGCGCCGGGAAGCCCTTGGCCGCCATCGGCGGCGGGCTCATCTCGATCTGCGGCGCCAGGGCGGCCTCAAGCATGGCATAGCCGGTGGCCAGATCGGTCCCTTCGGTTTTGGCCTGGGTCAAAAAGGCGTCGAGCGCCGGATGATAATGGATGGCGGTATCGGTCTCGGGGTCGGACCCCTTGCGATAGGCGCCTAGGCGGATCAACTCGGCCATATTCTCATAGGCTGCCATCAGCCGCCGCCCCTTGGCGACCAGGGCATTTTCCGCCGGACTGTTACAGCCGGGCATGGTTCGCGAGACGCTGCGCAAGATATTGATCGCCGGATAGCGCCCGCGTTCGGCGATGGCGCGATCAAGCACGATATGCCCATCGAGGATACCGCGCACCGCGTCGGAGATTGGCTCGTTGTGATCATCGCCTTCGACCAGAACGGTGAACAATCCGGTGATGGAGCCCGATCCCTCGACCCCCGGACCGGCCCGTTCGAGCAGCTTGGGCAGTTCGGCGAAAACCGTTGGCGTATAGCCCTTCGACGCCGGCGGCTCGCCGGCCGACAGGCTGATTTCGCGCTGGGCCATGGCGAAGCGCGTCACGCTGTCCATCAGGCACAGCACGTCCAGCCCCTGATCGCGGAAGTATTCGGCGACGGCCAGGGTCATATAGGCCGCCTGACGGCGCATCAGCGGACTTTCATCGCTGGTCGCCACCACGGTGACCGCCCGTTTCAGGCCCTCTTCGCCCAGATCGTCCTCGATGAATTCCCGCGCCTCGCGCCCGCGCTCGCCCACCAGCCCCATGACGATGACATCGGCGTTGGTATTGCGGATGAACATCGACATGACCGAGCTTTTACCCACGCCCGATCCGGCGAAGATGCCCATGCGCTGCCCCCGGCAGCAAGTGAGGAAGGTGTTGATCGCCCGCACGCCCAGATCCAGCTTGCCGCCGACGCGTTGGCGGGAATGGGCGCTGGGCGGCCGGCCGCGAATGGCTACGGCGCGTTCGCCGGCGGGCAGCGCCCCCTTGCCGTCGACCGCCTCGCCCATGGCGTTGATCACCCGCCCCAGCCAGTCGCGGGTCGGATAGATCGCCGGCACCCCCTCGATCACCTCGGCCCGGCAGCCCAGGCCGACTCCGTCCAGAACCGAGAAGGGCATGAGCAGGGCGCGGGCGGCGCGGAAACCGATGACCTCGCAGGTGATCGGCCGGCCGTCGCGGGCGATCACGGCGCAGCGATCGCCGACCGACAAATTGGTTTGGGCGCCGCCGATTTCCACCAGCATGCCCTGGACGCCGACCACCCGGCCGAAAATCCGCCGCTCGGGCAGCTTCGCCAGATCGTTCAGCAAATTGGAGAAAATCGCGCTCATCGGCCGGTCCGCCAGAATTAGGAGAGGGTCACAGTGCCCGAGCGGCCTTAACGGGCGATGAATCGGCGGCGACGCACAGCCGGACACAACCTTCCATGAAGCTAGAAGATCTACATGGAAGCATCAGATTTTTAACACGTATTCATTTTGTCGCTTGCGTGGCGACCCCTGCCCTTTTATCGTTAATGGAGGTTAACACTCCAGCAATTCTATCGGGATTGCCCCAGGATTGGAGACACGACCATGCGTGTTCTCGTCATTGAGGACGATGCCGCCACCGCCCGCAGCATCGATCTGGTGCTGAAGAAGGAGGGGTGGGTCGTCGATACCACCGACTCCGGCGAAGATGGGCTGGAGATCGGCAAGCTTTACGACTACGACATCCTGATCGTCGACCTGATGCTTCCCGATATGGATGGCATCGAGGTGATCCGTCACCTGCGCGCCTCGCGCATCAACACCCCGGTGCTGATTTTGTCGGGGCTGAACGAAAGCGATCGCAAGGTCAAAGGCCTGGGCGTCGGCGCCGACGATTATCTGACCAAGCCCTTTGATAAATCCGAACTGATCGCCCGTCTGCAGGCCATCGTGCGCCGCTCGATGGGCCACTCGCAATCGGTGGTCACCGTCGGCCAGATGGAAGTCAATCTCGATGCCCGCACCGTCTCGGTGGCCGGGGATCCGGTCCATCTGACCGGCAAGGAATACGGCATCCTTGAACTGCTGACCCTGCGCAAGGGCTCGACCCTGACCAAGGAACAGTTCCTCAACCATCTCTACGGCGGGATGGACGAGCCAGAACTGAAGATCATCGACGTTTTCATCTGCAAACTGCGCAAGAAACTGGCCCAGGCGACCGGCGGCACCAATTACATCGAAACCGTCTGGGGTCGGGGCTATGTGCTCCGCGACCCCGACGACACCCTGCCCAAGGACGGCGGCGTCAAACAGACCGCCTCGTGATCCCCGCCCGGCCCTTGCCGCTTGGCCGGGCGCTCAGGCTTCGGCGCCCAGGGATTTGACGTTTTCGCCCTTGGCCACCGCGTAGACGCCGCGTTGGCCGGGGATCGGCCGAAAGGCATTGGTGATCCCCAAAACGGTTTCCGCCCCACCCAGATAGAGAACCCCGTCCTCGGGCATCAGGGCGGCCGCTGCGTCCAGAACCTTGGTCTTGGTCGGCTGGTCGAAATAAATCAGAACATTTCGACAATAGACCACATCGAACTGACCAAGCGGACGCAGATCCTCAAGCAGGTTCCATTCCTTGTATTGAACCATCGCCCGGATACCGGCGTCGATTTCCCACATCTCGTCTTTCTTCTTAAAGTATTTGACGAGAAGGTTCATCGGCATGCCGCGCTGAACCTCGAACTGGGAATAGAGCCCCGAGCGCGCCTTCTTCAGGATATCGGTCGACAGATCGGTGCCGACGATTTCCACGCGCCAGCCGGCAAGGCGGGCGGCCTCTTCCTTGAGGATCATCGCCAGGGAATAGGGTTCCTGGCCGCTGGAAGCCGCCGCGCACCAAATCCGAAAGGACTTCTTGCTGGCCCGCGCCTTGAGGATATTGGGCAGGACCACCTGGCGGAACTGATCGAAGGGCTTGCTGTCGCGAAAGAAGAACGACTCGTTCGTCGTCATCGCTTCGGTAATCTCGCGCTCCAGCGCCAGATCGCGGCGCCGAAGTTGACCGATGAGTTCGTCCAATCCCTTGAAGCCGCGCTTCCGGGCCAGGGGCATCAGGCGGCTTTCGATAAGGTAGGACTTGTCCTTGGTCAGAACGAGCCCGGATTTATCTTTCAGCAGCTTGGAGATGAAGTCGAAATCTTCCGGTTTCATGCCATCAGCGCTTGTTCGCGGATCGGAGAACGTAGGCCGCAATGTCCTTGAGGGGAAGAACGGCGGAACAGGCCCCGATCTGGGCCGTCGCTCCGGGCATTCCCCACACCACACTGCTGGGCTCGTCCTGGGCGATCACGGTGCCCCCAGACTCTGCGATGATCTTGCCTCCCTTGGAGCCGTCGGCGCCCATGCCGGTCAGCACCACTGCCAGCACCCGCCGGCCATAGGCCTTGGCGACGGAGCGGAACAGCGGATCGACGGCGGGACGACAAAAGCTTTCCGGTGGGTCCTGGTTCAATCGCAGGATTTTTTCCGTCCCCCGGGTTTCCACGACCATGTGATAGTCGCCCGGCGCGATGTAGATATGGCCGCCGCGAATGGGATCGCCATCCTTGGCCTCGGCCGTCGGCACCCCCGCCACCCGTTCGATATGTCCGGCCAGAATGGTGGTGAAGGTCGCGGGCATATGCTGGGTGACGACGATCGGCTGACTGGGCCAACCGCCCTTGCGCATATCGCCAAAAACCGTGAACAGCGCCTGGGGACCGCCGGTCGAACTGCCGATGGCGATGATATCGGGGCGCTCCTCGGCCGCCGGACGCAGGGAGATCGGCTGCTGGGCGCGCTGGGCCATCAGCGAGGGCAGAGCCCCGACCTTGCGCTCGACCACGGCCCCGCCGGCCCGCGCCGTCGGCGCCGCCCGTCCCAGGGCGCGGCGCCGCGCCCCGCCCAAAGCCTTGACCTTCTCCACCAGATCGTGCCGGAAATCCGTCCCCCCCGAAATCTCGCGCGACGTCGTCGGCTTGGCCAGACATTCCGAGGCTCCCATCTGCAGGGCCTTGAGCGTGACCTCGGCGTTGCGCAGGGTCAGGGTCGAGGCCATGATCACCTTGAGATTGGGCGACTTTCGCAATAACTCGGGCAAGGCGGTCAACCCGTCCATCACTGGCATCTCGATATCGAGGATCACCACCTCGATGTCGTGCCGGTCGAGCGCTTGCACCGCCATCTGACCATTGCCCACCGAAGCGACGACCTGGATGGCCGGATCCTCTTCGAGCATGCGGGTTTCCAGCCCCCGCACCACGGCGGAATCATCAACGACCATGACCCGGATCGGTCCGCCGAGGGTATGGCTGGTCGCTTCGGACGTCGTTATCGTCACGCTTTGCTCTTTCCCACTGTTCCGAAAACGCTCATGCGTCCAGAAGACCGACCTGCTGGAATTTGGCCTGAAGGATCTCGCTGTCGAAAGGTTTCATAATATATTCGTTCGCCCCGTGGGCGATCGCTTCCTGGATGTGATCAATATCGTTTTCAGTGGTGCAGAACACCACGATCACCTGATCCCCCCCCGGCAACTTGCGTAACCTTTGGAGAAACTCGAGACCATTCATGACCGGCATATTCCAGTCGAGAAGAACGGCCGTTGGCAAAGCCTTCAGACAGGCGTCCAGAGCGACCTGGCCGTCCTCGGCTTCCAGCGTTTCGAACTGGAGTTCCTGCAGGATCTTTTTGGCAACCATGCGGATGACTTTCGAATCATCCACGATCAGACAGGATTTCATGAGTACTCCTTGCCCTTTTCAGAGAGGGCCCATCCGGGCGCGACACCCGCCAAGCGACGATAGACGTCATCTGGCGGGCAGCCGGGCCCCCACCCAACAAGGGAGGGCAGCCCGACGAGACGAACGCGAGGACACCGGCGAAGAGCCTTGGAAAGAAGCTTCCCCGATGAGCAGGACACTCAGCCCTCCTGGGCCACCAGAGCGGGCTGTCCGCCAACCAGTTGCCCGAGGACCTCAAGCAGGCTGTCCCGGTCGAACTTGGCGACATAGTCATCGAAGCCGGCTTCCCGGCCGCGCTGAAGATCGCGCTCGGTGGCGTGGCTCGACAGGGCGATCAGCGGCAGATTGCCCCACCGGCCATCGGCGCGGATGGCGGCGGCGAAGGAGAAGCCATCCATGCCGGCCATCTCGATATCGCTGATGATGGCTTCGAAGGAATGGCCCTTTTCACGCAGTTCCAGGGCCTTTTCAGCGGATTCGACGGCGGTCACCGCATAGCCCGAAACCGACAGCAGCGGCGTCAGCAGATTGCGGAAGAACGGGCTGTCGTCGACCAGAAGAACCCGGATCGCGCTCTTTTGCTCGCCGAAGGCATCGCTCTTCATCGTGCCGAACCAATCGCCGAAGGCCTTGGTCAGATAATACCCGGTATCGATGATATCGGTGGCCTTGCCGTTGACCACCGCCGTTCCGACGACGCCGCGCAGATCGGCGCGCAATTCCACCTTCAAGTGGTCTTCGACGATATCAACGATTTCATCGACGACCAGACCCATGGTGCGGTCACGGTCCGAGAAGACCAGAACCGGCTGGCGGCCTTCGCCGGCAAGGGTGAATTCATCGTGGATGCCGACCAGCGGCATCAACTGGCCCCGGTACTGAACCACCGGCTTGCCGAAGGAATGCTCGATCTTGTCGGTCTCGATTTCCTCGAGGCGGGCGACCAGGGCCAGCGGCACGGCCTTGAGATCCTTGCCCCCGGCGCGGAAGACCAGCAGCGAGGTGCGATCCTCGCCGACGAACTCGTGGGACTGGGCGGCTTCGGTGGTCCCCGACGCCGACCCCATGGTCACCTCGCCGGTGGCGCTGGCGATGCCGTTGGGATCAAGGATCATGATCACGCTGCCGTCGCCCAGGATGGTGTTGCCTGAGAACATCGACACATGGCGCAGGATCGGAGCGACCGGCTTGACGACGATTTCCTCGGTGTCGAAGACGCGGTCGACGATGATGCCGAAGGTATAGGTGCCAACCTGACTGACGACGATGAAGGTTTCATCGCGCCGTCCGGCCGTGGCGTCGGCGGTCTTGCCCAGTTCCTCGTCATCGCCGTCATCCAGGCGCAACAGGGCCGAAAGCGACACCAGCGGCATCAGGCGATCGCGCAGGCGCAAGACCGGCGCGGTGTTGATCTGCTCGATGGTGGTTTCCGAATTGGCCGTCACCCGCACCAGTTCAAGCACCGAGATCTGCGGGATGGCGAAGCGCTCGCCCGAGGCCTCGACGATCAGGGCGGAGACGATGGCCAGGGTCAGCGGAATCTTGATGACGAAGCGCGAGCCCTTGCCCGGCCAAGTCTTCAGCTCGACCGTGCCGCCGATCTTTTCGATATTGGTCTTGACCACGTCCATGCCGACGCCGCGGCCCGATACGGCCGTGACCTTTTCGGCGGTGGAAAGCCCGGCGCGGAAGATGTACTGGGCGATCTGCTGATCGGTCATATTCTCCAGTTCGGCCTCGGTGGCGAGGCCGTTGGAGAGCGCCTTGGCGCGGATGCGTTCAAGATTGAGGCCGCGCCCATCATCGCTAATCTCGATGATGATGTGGCCGCCCTCGTGATAGGCGTTGAGCTTGATGACGCCGGTCTCGGGCTTGCCCGCCGCCGCCCGCTCGTCGGGGAATTCCAGGCCGTGATCGCCGGAATTGCGCACCATGTGGGTCAGCGGGTCCTTGATCATCTCGAGAACCTGACGGTCAAGTTCCGTATCGGCCCCGTACATCTGCAGATCGATCTTCTTGTGCATTTCGATCGACAGATCGCGCACGATGCGCGGCAGCTTGGCCCAGGCGTTGCCGATCGGCTGCATGCGGGTTTTCATCACCCCTTCCTGAAGGTCGGTGGTGATATGGGAAAGCCGCTGGAGCGGCGCGACGAATTCCGAATCGTCGCTGCCGCGTACCATCTGGAGCAACTGGTTGCGCGTCAGCACCAGTTCAGACACCAGGGTCATCAGGTTTTCAAGCAGTTCCACATTGACGCGGATCGACTGCGAGGCGACCGAGCCTTCCTTCTGCTCGCCGCCACCACCGCCGTTGGGGCCGTTGGTGTCATGGGCGGCGGTCACCGCCGGCGGCTTGGCCGGCTGGACCACCGGAGTCGCGGCCTTGACCTCGGGAATGACTTCGGGAACGGGCGCGGCGACCGCCTGTTCGGCTTTCTCCGCCGCCGCCAGTTCGGCCGCCAGCTCGGCGGCCAACTCGGCCTCGGTCGCGGCGCGCTTGCCCTTGGCGACGGCCTCGCTCACCTCGGCCAGCAGCTCGGCGGCGACCGGATAGCCGCCTTCCGAAATCGCCGGACCCGAGCCCGCGGCGCGGGCCGGGGCCGGGGCCATCGCCGCCACGCTCGGCTGCTTGCCCTCGGCGAAGGCGTTCAGATGGGCTTTCAAATCCTTGTCGTCGCCCTCGGGCTCGACCTCATTGGCTTCCAGATGACCCAGGATTTCCTTGATGCGGTCGATGGTGTGCAAAATCACCGTCACCGCCGCCGGGGTCACTTCAAGATCGCCGTCACGGAACTTGCCTAGCACGTTCTCGCCGGCATGGGCCAAGCTTTCAAGGCGGGGCAGCCCAAGGAAACCACAGGTTCCCTTGATGGTGTGGACCAGACGGAAAATGTTCGAAAGGATACCCTTGTCGTTTGGATTCCGCTCCAAATTCACGAGTTCCACGTCAAGCGTGGCAATGCTTTCCGAGGTTTCCGTGAGGAACTCGCTGAGCAGATCGTCCATACTTGGACCTCCTTGGCGTTTTTCGGAAAAACGGCTCGCTCGAGACCGCTTCCGTCAAGACACACGCGCGTTAAAACACAGGTCCGATGCCCCGGAAGCGGTGCGATCGGTGTGACCCTTGACGTCTTTGCACGTTCCCCGTCCCGCCATCTGGCCGACCTTCCGGCCCTGATGGCGCCACAACCCATCTTTACCAGCAAGTGCGATGGGGCGAAAGGGCCAAGTCCACATACCTTAAGGCACGTATGCCCCCCTGGCCGAAAGTCAAGAGGCCGGGGCCTTACCGGCGTGTCAACAGCAGCGTTCCGGCCTGCGAGGACGGGATGAGGATCGCCATTCCCAAGCGGGCCGCCAGCCGTTTGGTCAACCACGCCTGAACCGTGCGCGGATCGGGGACGTCGTCCCCCCCGGCCAGGGCTTGATCCCAGGAGGCGCTTGGCGGACCGGCGGCGCCGCGCGCCCACACCCCATAGCCGTCCTCGGTCGCGCCCAGGGTGATCTCGGCGGCCTTGGGCCAAACATCGGCGGCCACCATCGCCAGATTGACCAGAAGCTGGACCGTCGGCGCGCCGGGGTCGCCCATGGCGGGGTCGCCAAGGGCGAAGCGACGGCCCGAGGCGGCCAGCAGGCCGCCCAGCCCCTCTGCCGCTTCGGCCAGAGTGGGTTGACGACCGCGAACCAGCCCCATCGCCATGCGCAGCACCTTCAGCCGCAAGGCGGCGCCACGGGCGCTGTCGGCGAGCAGGGCGAGGGTTTCGGGATCGAAGGCCTCGCCTTCTTCTTCCAGCAGTTCGGCCCCGGTATTGACCGCGCCGATCGATCCGGCAAGATCGTGGCATAGACGCGTACATAACATCAGGGCCAGATCAAGGTCTTCGGCCGCGCCCTCGGCCCGATCCGGCACGGACGGGGCGGAGGCGGCAAAGGAATGGGGCGAAAAAGGCGTCTCGCTCACGGTCGAGCTCCATCGACAGGAAAGGGACGGGCGGCGGGCGAAGGTCCGGCCGCAAGGCCAGGGGCTGGACCCGACGGTGCGTAAAGCCGATCTTGCAAGTAGTGTTACCAGCCACCCCGCTCGCCGACAAGGCGCCACCACAGCGGACCGCCTTGTCCGCCAAGACCTTAAGGAGGAAACCCCATGGCTTTCGGCATGGTTCCCGGCGCCTGGGTGCGCTTGCCCGGCCGCCCCGACTGGGGCGTCGGTCAAATCCAATCGGCGGTCGACAATCGGGTGACGGTGATGTTCGAGCATGGCGGCAAACAACTGATCCGCACCGATGTCGTCAACCTGGAGGCGACCGAGCCGCCAACCTCCCCCGGCGCCTAAAACCGCCGCGCCCGGGATCCTATTGCGGGGGCGCGCGCAGCCCCCACATGAAGGCCATGACCCGATCCTTCCCCCCCTTGCCCCAGGCCGCCGCCCGTCCCCTGGCCGAAGGCCCGCGACCGCAGGTCGAACCGCCGCGACCGCTGGTCGACGCCTTCGGCCGCACCGTGACCTATCTGCGGCTGTCGGTCACCGACCGCTGCGATCTGCGCTGCGCCTATTGCATGGCCGAGGACATGGTCTTCCTGCCCAAGCGTGATCTGCTGAGCCTGGAAGAGCTTGAAACCGTGGCGCTGGCCTTCATCCGCCGCGGGGTGCGCAAGATCCGCATCACCGGCGGCGAACCGTTGCACCGCCGCGGGCTGATGGGGCTGATCGAGAACCTGGGTCGGACGCTGCGCCCGGCCGAAAGGGAATGCGGCCTGGATGAACTCACGCTGACCACCAACGCCACCCGGCTGGCCGAGGTCGCCGGCGATTTGGCGGCAAGAGGCGTCCGGCGCATCAATGTTTCGCTTGATACCTTGCGCCCCGAGCGCTTCCGGGCGATCACCCGGCGCGGCGATCTCGACCGGGTGATGGCCGGGCTGGCGGCGGCCGACCGCGCCGGCCTTGCCGTGAAGATCAACACCGTCGCCCTGCGCGGGGTGAACGAGGACGAGATCGACGCCCTGCTGGCCTGGTGCGGGACGCGCGGCTATGACCTGACCTTCATCGAAACCATGCCGCTGGGCGACACCGGAACCGACCGCATCGACCAGTATCTGCCGTTGACCGAGGTCCAGGCCCGGCTGAAGCGCCATTGGACCTTGAGCGAAAGCGCCCATCGCACCGGCGGTCCGGCCCGCTATTGGGACTGCCGGGAAACCGGCACCCGCCTGGGCTTCATCACCCCCTTGACCCATAACTTCTGCGAGGGCTGCAACCGGGTACGGCTGACCTGCACCGGCATGCTTTACCTCTGCCTGGGTCAGGACGACAGCCTCGACCTGCGCGCCGTGTTGCGCGACGGCGGCGGCGCCGCCGCCCTGGACGAGGCCTTGGACCGGGCGATGACCAAGAAGCCCAAGGGCCATGACTTCATCATCGACCGTACCAGCCGCGCCCCGGCGGTCAGCCGCCACATGAGCACCACCGGTGGATAATCCCCCAGGCGGCACCGCGCGAAACTTTCCTTTTTCTTCATCCGCCGGCCTTGGCGGAGCCTTATAGTGGCCCCTCCCCTCCCGGCAGGCCGGACCGCTCTGACCATGCATTCCGTCGATAACATCGCCTTCGTCGCCTCCCAAACCCCCGAGGCCCAGGAGGCCCTGGAGCGCTTGAAGCAACGCTATCCCCATGTGCCGCCGGCCACCGCCGACGTGATCGTCGCCCTGGGCGGCGATGGCTTCATGCTTGAAACCCTGCACGCCACCATCAACCGCCGACCGGCGATCTATGGCATGAACCGGGGAACCGTTGGCTTCCTGATGAACGCCTATCGCGAGGATGGCCTGATCGAGCGCCTACGCGACGCTTCCCCGGTGCGCCTGCATCCCTTGCGCATGCGCGCGACCACGGCCAATGGCGCCACCGTCGAGGCCCTGGCGATCAACGAGGTCGCCCTGCTGCGCCAAAGCCGGCAGGCGGCCAAGCTGCGCATCAGCGTCGATGGCAAGGTGCGGCTTGAGGAAATGATCTGCGACGGCGTGCTCGTCTGCTCCTCGGCCGGCAGCACCGCCTATAACGCCTCGGCCCATGGCCCGATCCTGCCGATCGGCGCCAATGTCATGGCCGTCACCCCGATCAGCGCCTTCCGCCCCCGGCGCTGGCGCGGCGCCGTTCTGCCCGATACCGCCGAAGTGGTGATCGAGGTCAATGAAACCGACAAGCGCCCGGTCTCGGTCGCCGCCGATTTCACCGAGGTCCGCGATGTCGTGCGCGTCGAGGTCAAGGAACGCCGCCGCATTTCCCTGACCTTGCTGTTCGACCCCGAGCACAACCTCGAGGAACGCATCCTCAACGAACAGTTCTCGCCCTAAAGCAAGCAGCGCATCGCGCAGCGGCGGTCCCTTGGCAGGCCGGCTTCGACCTCCTTGGCAAGAAGGCCGCGCAACGCCTCGGTCAAATCCCCGGCGCTCAGGCTCACAAAGCCGAGCGAGCGATAAAACGGCTCATTCCAGGCGACCTCGCGGAAGGTGGTCAGGGTGAGGGCCGGGTAGCCTCGGGCGATCGCCCAGCCCTTGGCCACTTCAACCAGGGCGCGGCCAAGACCCCGGCCTTGGTGGTCGTGATCAACGGACAGTTCCCACAGATGCAAGGCGCTTTCGAGCCTCTGCGCGCTCAGGAAGCCGATCGGCGCATCGGTCGTATCGACCGCGACCCAGACCGCGCCCTCCTCAATCATCTGACGATGGCGGTCTTCCGATTGGACGGGCCCCTCGACGATCCAGGCGAGATCGGGGATCTGGCGAAACAGCACCGCCGCCGAGCGTTCAATCTGGGGAAGAAACGGCGCATCCCCGGGCCGCGCCGCTCTGATCAGGGTCATCGGATCTCTCCCAAACCGTCGACTCCGTCGGGCCGAAGGTCTTTGGCAGGGCCCCTACCAGACGAAGGCCGGAATGGCCATTTTCGGGGTCAGGGCGTGGGCGTCCAGCAGGGCGCGGACCTTGGCTTGGTCGGGCGCCTCGCCATGACGGATACCCAAAAGCTCGGCGTTCAAGCCTCCGGTGACGAAGACGGCGTCGACCCCGGCGGCCCGGGCGCCGGGCATATCCGTATGCACCCCGTCGCCGATCGCCGCCACCCGGGCGCCGGCCGGCAGATCCAGCCGCTCGAGGGCAAGGCGATAGATCGCCGGATCGGGCTTGCCGCGCGACACCACGGTTTGACCCAGCCCGGCATAGAAATCGGCCAGGGCGCCGGCGCAGATCACCGTCTTGCCCTCGCGCACCACCGCCCGGTCGGGATTGGCGCAGACCATCGGCAGTCCCTGGGCGGCGCAGGCTTCAAGCAGGGCAGCGTAATCGGCGACGCTTTCGTCGAACGACACCGGGCCGGTACACAAAACGAAGCCGGCCTTGGCCGGATCGGTGACAAGGGCGACGCCAGTATCGGTCAGAACATTGGTATCGCGCTCGGGGCCGACGAACAGGCAAGCCTGGCCGAGACCTTGGAAGAACGGATCATCGCGGCGCAGCAGTTCGGCGTTGACCGCATCGCCCGAGGTCATCACCGCATCATAGAGCGCGCGGCCCAGACCAAGTCCCTCCATCTGGGCGATCACCGATCCCGAAAGCCGGGGCGCGTTGGTCAACAGCACCGTGCGCTTGCCCTGGGCCTTCAGCGCGGCGAGCGCCGCGGCGGCGCCGGGATAGGCCTGGGTGCCGTCGTGGATCACCCCCCACAGATCGATGATGAAGGCGTCATACTCCTTGGCGAAAGCGGACAAACCAGGGGCGAAAAACGGCGCGGCGACGGGGGAGGTCATCGGTACGGGGTCCTTATGGAGCAAATCCCCGACGCTCTGGAGCAGAGCGCGACGACGATTTGCTTGACGATCAACAGCCTAGAGGGGCGAGCGGGGAGCAAGCTTCCCGCTTGCCCCCTTAGGATCGCGGTGGTCGGCGCCCACCGCTTCGGCGACGCTGGCGAAGCCATCGGCGCGCAGGCGTTGGGCGAGATCGCGCTTGATGCGGCCGACCAGCCCCGGCCCCTCATAGACCAGGGCGGAATAGATCTGGATCAGGCTGGCGCCGGCGCGGATGCGGGCATAGGCCTCGGCGCCGTCGCCGATGCCGCCCACGCCGATCAACGGCAGGGCGCCCTTGGTCAGACCATAAAGCCGGGCGATCACCTGACGGGCGCGGTAGCGCAGGGGCAATCCCGAAAGCCCGCCGGTTTCCCCGGCATGGTCGCTGACCAGACTCTTGGGACGGGCGATGGTGGTATTGGTGCAGATCAGCCCATCCAGGCCGCCCCCCAGGGCGACCTCGGCGATATCGGCCATATCCTCGTCGGTCAGATCGGGGGCGACCTTGAGCAGCAGCGGCGGCCGCAGCCCCGGACAGGCGGCATCGAGGGCGGCGCGGGCGCGGGCGATCAGCAGGGACAGCGGCTCGCGCCCCTGCAGGGCGCGCAGCCCCGGGGTATTGGGCGAAGACACATTGATCACGAGGTAATCGGCCAAGGGCGCCAGCTTGGCGATCCCCGCCTCATAGTCGCCGGCGGCATCCTCGGTGGTCTTGTTCTTACCCAGGTTGATCCCCAGAACGCCGCGCGGCCGGGCGCGGACGAACCGCGCCGCCATCGCCTCCATGCCCTGGTTGTTGAAGCCCATGCGGTTGATCACCGCCCGGTCCTGGGTCAGCCGGAACAGGCGCGGGCGCGGATTGCCCGCCTGCGGGCGCGGCGTGACCGTGCCGACCTCGACGAAGCCGAACCCCAGATCGAACAGGGCGTCGGCGACCTCGCCGTTCTTGTCGAAACCGGCGGCGAGGCCCAGGGGATTGGCGAAGCGCCGCCCCCACAGCGAGCAGGCGAGCACCGGATCATCGGCGGCGCGATCGTGCCCGGCCAGACCAAGGGCCAGGGCGCGAATCGCCAGATGGTGGGCGCGTTCGGGATCAAGGCCGCAGATCAGCGGCCAAGCGAGGCGATACCAATCAGCCATGGCGAAGCTCCGGCAAGCCGGGGGCCGGGGCGTGAAAGAGCCGCCGGCCCCGCTCGATCACCCCGCGGTAAGGGGCCTCGGCCAACACGAAGGCCGTGATCGAGAGTGAAGGGATAAGAGCGGCGAAGTCACGGAGACCCGGCATCGCCTGTTTCACGGGCCGCTCTCGCGGGATCTAGAATCTTGATAGTGAAGCAAATCGTCGTCGCACTCTGTTCCAGATCGCAAGGGGATTTGCTCTAAAGGGGGGTGTCGTCGGTGACCGACAGCCGGAACAGACCATCGCGGTCGGGCTGCCACGTCTCGGCGCTCAGAACGGCTTCGAGCGGGAGAACACCATAGACATGGGGGAAAAGCTCGCCGTCGCGGCTCGCGGCGGCTTCCCAGCGCAGATCTCCGTCGATCCGCGCCGGATTGATGGTCAGAAGCACCAGATCGGTCCGCCCGGCGAAAAAGCGATTGGCGGTCGCCTCGACCTGTTCAAGGGTCGAGCAATGGATGAAGCCATCCGACCGATCAAGGGCCGAACCCTCGTAACGGCCCTGGCTGGCGGCGGCCCGCCAAGCGTCACGGGCGCACAAATGATAAAGGCGTTGTTTGCTCATCCCTCACCTCTACACCAGGACCGCCGCTTTTTCCAGGGGGGCGAGAAGGGGGAGCGGTCGCAGTTGCTCAAAAAATTGTAGACGCGGCCATTCTAAAATCTTAGATTGACTTAATTAACCTATCACGTGGGGGATGGGTTGGGAGGTGGGGGCCCTTCTGTCGAAGATTACTGCAACTGATCTAGCGTCGACGCTGACTGGAGACCCGGAAGCCCTCCATGTCCACCTCACATTGGTTGCGCGCGATGTCTCCATCAAGGGCCATACCGTTAAGATCCATTGTCACTGCCTGACAGTGGATGGCAATGGACGAGTCCAGCCGCATCGACTTGCCGAATTCATGCGCAACGCTGTTGTCGACTATGCGATCCCCCGGTCGAAAGTAGCCGACGCCAAGGCTCGGGATCTGAAATATAACAGCACCGAGGCTACAACAGAGTTGGTCGAAAGGGCCAAACGCTCCTTCACCGACCTCGCAAATACCGGAGAAGGGGGCGAAATGCTGCTCTTCCTGTTAGCAGAGCGCTTCCTCAAGCTACCCCAAATACTGTGCAAAATGGACCTCAAGACTGACACCCGCATGCATTATCATGGTGCCGATGGAGTCTATGCGGGGGTCACCCCAAGCGGCACGCTCAAGCTCTATTGGGGCGAGTCCAAGATATACAAAAAGGTGGGTGACGCGATCCGCGACTGCCTTGCATCGCTGGCGCCATTCCTGATCGAGCCGGAACATGAGGATGCCGAACGCGAGCGCGATCTGATCCTTCTGAGTGACAAGGCCGATCTCACAAATTCGGAACTGACCGGCGCGCTCAAGCGCTATTTCGACCGCTCCTCAGAGATGTCGACGCGTGTCCAATATTGCGGGGTGGCCCTCGTCGGGTTCGACGCGCCTTTCTACCCAGCCAGCGATGTAAAGGTACTCGCCGACCAGATTGTAGATGGCTCCCGCCGGGCGCTTTCCGACTGGAGTGACAAGATTGGAGCACGGCTCGCTGCGGAAAAGCTCAGCGACATGGAAATCCAGCTCTTTTGCATCCCTCTTCCATCTGCGGACGGGTTCCGAGCTGCCTTTCTCAAGGCCATGGGGATCAAGGGCGGATGAGCCTCGCCGACCTGCAGTCCTGGCTGCGCGAAGAGGGCATCCGCGAGGATCTGGATGCGATCACACGTATGACAGTCCGCACCGAGATCGACAATCTTCAGCCGGATCCGATCCACCTTGAGATCGACTGGTCGCGCCTGCTGCTGGCAGGCAGCATATTGGCGCGTTCCGATCAACGGACCGACCAGGAGGCTGCACTTCGGATCGCGACAGGGGCGATCGCGCTAACAGACAAACAGGCCATCAGGGATGCCGGCGCCGTCCTCCTCGGCAAGCTATCCAATTTTCGCGCCGTCGCGCTAGCCAGCAAGCGCCACCTGCTTGCAGAAGATCTCGAAGGCCGATTGGGCGTGACATTGCGCCTAGAAGCGCAGCGTCGCGAGATGGAGCGCTCGATCCTAGTGGAGTCGAGCGGCACTTGGCTTCAGGTCAATGATTTCCAGCAGCGCTTCTGGACCAATGCCAACATGCCAAATTGGCTTTCGGCCTCCGCCCCGACCGCTTCGGGGAAGACCTTCCTTGTCCTCCAATGGCTGGTCGACCAAATGGTAGTGGGCGCGGCGACCATTGCCGTGTACCTCGCACCAACACGCGCCCTTGTCTCGGAGATTGAAGCTAATCTTCAGGCGCTACTCGGCAAAGGTGGACCGATCGAAATCTCCTGCCTTCCCCTGCGCGAAAAATATGACGCGGCACGAGCCGGTAGCCGTCGGCTGGTTCTAGTATTCACCCAGGAGCGCCTGCACCTTCTTGCCAATGTGCTCGGCAAGGATTTTTTAATTGATCTGCTCATCGTCGACGAGGCTCACAAGATCGGTGACAATCAGCGCGGCGTGATCCTCCAAGACGCTATCGAGCGAGCGACCCGAGCTAATCAGAAGCTCAAAATCGTCTTCATCAGCCCTGGTACGCAAAATCCCGAAGAGCTCTTGTCGGATGCGCCTGAAGGTGTGGAAACCGTCGCTGTCAACAGCGACGCCCCGACCGTCCTCCAAAATCTGATCGTGGCAGACCAAGTGCCACGCAAACCGAAGCTCTGGAACTTAGCTGTCCGGCAACAAGATGTACTGCTCCCGATCGGCACGCTCGAGCTTTCGAGTACACCAGAGGGGTCGCGCAAGCGGCTCGCCTTCATCGCGGCAGCCGCAGGACAGAGGGGCGGAACGCTAGTATATGCCAATACTGCGGGAGAATCGGAAAAAGTTGCTGATCTGATCAGCCAGTTGCTGCCGGCACCCGACGAGATTGATACCGAACTAGCTGCGTTGGCCGACCTCGCCCGCAAGGGCGTGCATCCCAATTTCCGGCTGGCACCGCTCGTCGAGCGCGGCGTTGCCTTTCACTTTGGCAATATGCCCTCGCTGATCCGCATCGAGATCGAAAGGCTCTTCCGATCGGGCAAGATCCGCTTCCTCGTATGCACCTCCACCCTGATTGAGGGTGTGAACCTCTCATGTCGCACTATCGTGCTGCGTGGCCCCCGCAAAGGAATCGGCCGTCCGATGGAGCCGCATGACTTCTGGAACCTAGCCGGCCGCGCGGGGCGCTGGGGCGATGAGTTTCAGGGTAATATCATCTGCATCAATCCACATGACAAGACCGCTTGGCCGACCGGGGTCCCCCAACGTGCACGATACCCCATCAAGCGCGAAAGCGATGCAGTTCTCGAACTCGGTGACGAGTTGGCTGACTATCTCTCCGGACGCGATAGCCATGACCTGTCGGCACTCGGCCCATCCGATAAGTTCGAGCCGGTGGGAGCATATCTGCTCACCACCTATATGCGCCTTGGTACGATTACGGCCGCAAACCTAGCCAAACGCCATGACGACGCATCGCTCGTAAAGCTCGACAAGGCGCTTGAGCGTCTGGCCACACAGATCGACATTGATGTCGACCTTGCCGCACGCCATCCCGGCGTGAGCGCGATGGGGCTACAGCGTCTCCTCGAAACGTTCCGCGCTTATTCAGGTGACGTGGAGAATTTGTTGCCGGCCGAGGTAGCAAGCATGGATAGCTACGATCGGTTTGTCGCCATCATGGGGAGAATCAACACACATCTCTTCCCTGCTTTTGGTCCTGAAAATTTTAACCGGCTCTACGCGCTCGTGGTCGTGAACTGGCTTCAAGGCCTCTCGCTGGCGACCATGATCCGCAGAAACATCGAATGGCATCAGAAGGTTGGCAAAGAGTTTCGGCTTCCCGCATTGATACGCGATACGATGGATCTCGTTGAGCAGATCGCAAGATTCAAGGCGCCGAAATATATCTCAGCCTATATGGACGTCCTCTATATGCATCTGCGTCAGATCAAGCGTGATGACCTGATTGATCATGATCTTGATATCGGAACTCAGCTCGAGTTCGGCGTTTCGTCCCGAACCTTACTGTCGCTCATGGAACTCGGCCTGTCCCGTATGAGCGCCGTCGCTTTGTATGAGAGGATCGCGAAAGACAATCTAAGCAAAGAAACGTGCATCGAGTGGGTAGCTGAGCGCCGTGATCGCCTAGAAGAGATGGATATACCGACGATCATCGTCCGCGAGTTGCGCGAGCGCCTTCTGCCACCAGATGATCAAGACATCCCCGTACAAAGCCGAGAATGAGGAGGAGCTTTTATGCCCGCAAAGCCCATTGACCTGGGACCCATGCATTTCGAGAAGAAAGAGGATGCGGTGGCCTATCTCCACAAAATGCTCCATCGTTATGATCTCGGCGACAAAGTGAGTGACGACGATGCCATTATCCTGCGGGCAGCACTTGCTCATCATCGGGATGCCGAAGTGAAGGTGGGTTGCGGCATCACTTATTTCAGCGTGCGAACCGCAGATTTTGGCACTCGATGCTTTTGGCTCAACCGAAATGATGGAACAACAGAAAAATTCTCTCACAAGACGTGCATCTACAGCACTTAAGAGAGCGTTTCTACACCCGATAGCCGTCACCCCTCGCCCATTCCCGATGCAAAACCGCATGCCCCAGTTCATGGGCGATCGTAAAGGTCTGACGAAGGGGAAATTCGTGCTTATTGACGTAAATTGTATTGTCTTCCGGATCATAGAATCCCGAAATCTTCGAATGTTCCCCCGTAAATTCAACGAAACGCACATCGATCCCAAGACCTTCGGCTATTTCGGCGGGATTGACCGGCGGATCTTCAATTGAAAACTGATCATGAATTTTGGAAACTTCGCGTTTCACCAAAGAATAGTTTGGCTTGAAGTTCTCCGGCTTCAGCAAGGCGTTCATATCCACCTCCCCTTTGCAGCCTTCCACGCTTGCGGGAAGATACCACACTCATAAACGCATCGACCTATCCCTAATATGGCGGCTCTCCCCCGGGGCGGCGAGGGGAAAACCGGACCCCCGCCAGCCTCGGCGCTTTCTCATCTCTCTGCCGGGGGCCTCTGCCGGTGGACAGATCCCCCGGCGGACGGCTACTCTCCTAGTCTTGCGATCCTTGCGGAAACCCGCAAGGTCAGCCAATTGGAAAAAATATCGGGAGAACGGACCATGGCAGCCCATCATGGCGCCCAGGCCCAAAGGCGGTCGTTGGTATATGGACAAGGGGATTGGCGCGAGGGCAATCCGGCCCTGATCGGCCCGGCCACCCATGGCCTATGGATGGCCTCCACCGTCTTTGACGGCGCGCGCTATTTCGAGGGCGTCGCCCCCGATCTTCTGGCCCATTGCGAACGCGTCATCCATTCGGCCCGCCTGATGGGGCTGGAACCCTGCCTGACCGGCGCCGAAATCGCCGATTTCGCCTGGGAGGGGATCTCCCGCTTCAAGGACCATTACGAAGACGCCGGCGATCTGTACATCTGCCCGATGATCTATGGTGAAACCGGCTTCATCATGCCCGACGCCGAGAGCGCCCAGTTCGTTTTGTGCCTGTGGGAAACGCCGATGCCCGAACCGGTGGGCTTCAGCGCCTGCCTAACGCCGTTCCGCCGCCCCGCCCGCGACATGGCGCCCACCGAAGCCAAGGCCAGTTGCCTGTACCCCAATGTCGGGCGGGCGGTGCGCGCGGCGAAAGAGCGCGGTTTTGAGACCGCCGTCATGCTCGATCCGGCGGGCAATGTGGCCGAGTTCTCCTATACCAACCTGTTTTTCGCCAAGGGCTCGCAGGTGATCACCCCCGCCCCCAACGGCACCTTCCTCAACGGCCTGACCCGTCAGAGGATCATCCGCCTGTTGCGCGACGACGGCGTCGATGTGGTCGAACGCGCCGTCGATTTCGCCGAAGTGCTCGATGCCGATGAAGTCTTCGCCACCGGCAATTACTTCAAGGTCGGCACCTGCGTGAAGATCGAGGATCGCACCTTCGAGCCCGGTCCCTATTACCGGAAGGCCCGGGCCCTTTATTGGGAATTCGCCCGCACCACCAACCAATAAGCTCAAAGCAACTCGCCGAGCACTCTGGAGCCGAGTGCGATGACGATTTGCTTGGCTATCAAGATCCTAGCGCGGCGGGCCTGAAGCAGATTTCAGGCAAGCCGCTCTAGCCCAGCAGCACCGCCACCGGCAGCCGGGCGAACAGCGTGGCGCAGGAGGGGAGATCGGCCAGCCGATCTCCCGACAGGCAATCCGTCCAGCCTTCCAGCGGCAGGCGGTCGGGCAGGACCAGGGTGGTATCGCCCCAGGCCTTGGCCACGGAAGCCCCCTCGCCGGAGAGCGTCATCGTCAGCCGGGGCACGGCGACAAGCAGCGTGGCCTCGCCGTGACGGCGCAGAAAGGCCACCACATGCCCGGCGGCCTTGCCGGTGACGGTCAAAGGCTCGTAGCCGCCTTCAAGGAACAGATCGGGCAGCCGTCGGCGCAAGGCGAGCAGGCGGGTCAGAACCAGCATCTTCGCCGCGCCCGCCGGATCGGCCAGCAGTTTTTCAACGGCGGCCCCGCCAACCCCGGCCAGATCGGCGGCCTTTTCCCGGCGCAGGGCGAAATCCACCGGCCGCCGGTTATCGGGATCGACCAGCGAATCATCCCAAAGCTCGGTCCCCTGATAGGTATCGGGCACCCCGGGAATGGTCAGGCGCAGGGTAAGCTGGGCAAGCGCGGTGGTCCGCCCCGGTCCCTCCAGGTGGGTGACCAGCTCGGCCACCTCGCGGCGGATCTTGGGCGCCGGCTCGCCGGTCAGCGCCCCCACCCCATAAGCCTCCAGCGCCGCTTCATAGTCCTCGTCGGGATCGGTCCACGAGGTATGGGTCTTGGCCTCGCGCGCGGCTTTTCGCATATAGGCCCGCAAACGGTCGAGCAGGGTCGGCGGCACCGGCGCCGTGGCGTCCAACCCCGCCGGCCAGATGCCAACCAGGGTTTGCAAGAACAAGATCTGATCGGCCGGGCTTGGCCAAACCTCGCCTTCGACCGTTTGGCAGAGCGGGGCCAGGATCTCGCGCCAGGCGCTTAGCCGCTCCGCCCATCGCTCGGGACATTCGCTCAGCCCATGCAGACGCGCCCGCACGTCTTCGCCGCGCTTGGTATCGTGGGTCGCCGTCGCCACCAGGGCGCGGGGCAGAAAGCGCTGGCGCTCGGCCATCCCCTGATGGAAGGCCGCCCCATCCAGGGGGGTGAGACCGGGACCACCGCCGACCTCGTTCAAGGAAACCAGCGGCATCACCCGGTAAAAGGTGGTGTCCTCCATGCCCTTGGCCATCACCGGGCCGGTATATTGCTGAACCTTGCGCGCCAGATGCAAGACCGCCACCCGGGGCCGTCCGCCCACTCCCTTGCCCCATTGGCCGGTCAGCACCTCGTCCAGCACGTCATAGAGCGCCCCATGGCTGACGGCGCGGGCCCGCCGCGCCCGGCGGATGGCGGTGGCGATCACCGCGCGGTCCTCGGGCGTCGCCCCCTTGGGCCCGATATAGCTGCGATAGACCGGGAACTGGGCGACGATCTCGCGCAGCGCCCGATTGATGCCGGCGCGGCTGAAATCGCGGGTCTGCGGATCGCGCTTGAGCAGACGGGTGCACTGATCGGTCAGCACCTCGAGCTCGGAGGCCAGTTCCTCGTCCATCACCTGACGCTTGGCTCTCACCGCCACCCGCACCGGATCGGCCGCCTCGTCGCCGACCTCGCGCCGCCACAGGGCGCGCAGGGTTTCCAGCCCGGGGGCGGCAACGAACAGCGTCGAGATTTCGTTCAGGGCGTCATAGCCGGTGGTGCCGGCGGTCGGCCAGTCGCGGCGCAGGGCTTCGCCGTGCTCCAGGATCTTTTCCACATAGACCGGAAAGGCCCCCGGCCGGAACCCCAGGGTCTCGGCAAAGGGCGCGACAAGGCCTTGAAGGCGATCAAGATACTGATGGGGGTCAAGCAGGCCGTCGATATGATCAACCCGCACCCCATGCACCCGGCCGCTGCCGACAAGGTCGCCGATCAGGGCGTGCGAGGCGTCGAAGACCTCCTTCTCCTCGACCCGCAAGCCGGCCAGATCATTGATCTGAAAGAAGCGGCGGTAATTGATCTCATGGCCGGCGATCCGCCAGAACGAGGGCCGGTAATGCTGGTTTTCGAGCAGGGCGTGCAGACGGGTCAGCCCCTTGCCGTCAGTGGCGGCCGGTCCGAACAGCGTGGTCACCGAGGCCAGGGCTGCGGCCAGGGCCGGGGTGGCGGCCGCCTCGCGCAGGCTGCGCTTGAAGGTCTCGCCCCGGGTGCGCTGGGCTTTGCGGCGAATATCGGAGCGCGGGGTGCCGCGCAGCCGCCGGGCCTCGGTCATCAGGGCCGCCGCCTCGGGCAGGGCGACCTCTTTCAGACACAGATCCAGAATAGTGGCATAGGTCGCCGGGCAGACCGGAAAGCGATGCTCGTGGTACCAGATGCTGAACGAGCCGTCGGCGTCATCGAAGCGCGCCACCAGATCGCCGGCATCGAGCACCCGGCCATAGAGATCGCCCAGCACCGGCAGCACCACCTTTTCGCGCAAGCCCGGGGTGGCGGGAAACCAGTCGATATCGAAATAGCCGGCGTAGCGTCCGCCGCGCCCCCATTCCAGCACGTCCAGCCACCAGCCGTTATCAGCCGCACCAATGCCCATGTGATTGGGCACGATGTCGATGATCAACCCCAGGCCGGCGCCGGCCAGCGCCTCGGATAACTGGGCGAAGCCGCGCTCGCCGCCCAGTTCGGGATTGAGCGCGCCATGGTCGATGATGTCATAGCCATGGGTCGATCCCGGCCGCGCCTTGAGAATGGGCGAGGCGTAAAGATGGCTGACCCCCAGATCGCGCAGATAGCCAACCTGGGCGGCGGCATCGGTGAAGGTGAACCCGGCATGGAACTGCAGCCGATAGGTGGCGGTCGGCGCATAGAGATCGGCGGTCATCGGCTCGTCTCCGGCACCAGGGCGAAAAGCACGCTCCACGGACCAAGGGGCGCTTCGGCCCGCTCGCCGCCGTCGCTGCGATAGATCAAATCGGCCTGCGGCGGGGCGCCGGGCAATGATCCGGCCTCGGCAAGCTGGGCCAGCATCAGCAGATCGCGCCCGTCGTCGATCCCCCAGCGCACCGCCAGACCGCCCTCGCCGATGCGCTCGCAGCGTCCGCCCCCCGGCCGCAGCCGGCCCAGCAAGGGCACAATCTTGGCAAAGCGCAGCTCCAGCAGGTGTTTGTGATGGGCCAGCACCGCCGCGCCCGTCGGCTGATCGCGCTCGGACCAGTCGAGCACGCAGGCCCGGGCGGTTTCCGGGGCATTGGGATCGGGAATGCGATCGCGGGTTTCCGGGGTGGAGAATTGGGGGAAGGCGGCGAATTCCCGCCGACGCCCCTCGCGCACCGCCTCGGCCAGATCGCCGTGGAAATCGCAAAAGAACAGGAAGGGCCGCGAGCTCGACCATTCCTCGCCCATGAACAGCATCGGGATCTGCGGCCCGAGCAGCAAGATCGTGCGCAGGGCGCGCAACCGGTCGGGCGCGGCCAGGGTGCTTAATCTTTCCCCCAAAGCCCGATTGCCGATCTGATCGTGGTTCTGCAGAAAGGCGACGAAGGCCGTCGGCGGCAGCGCCGTCGTCGGCTCGCCGCGCGCCATGCCGCCGCGATGGGCCGAGGACTCGCCTTGATAGGCGAAGCCTTCGGCCAGACAACGACCAAGATGGGCCAGCGGCTGGGCGGCGTAATCGGCGTAATAGCCGCCGGTCTCGCCGGTGGCCACCACATGGAAGGCGTGGTGGATATCATCGTTCCACTGGGCGTCATAACGCCCGCGCACCGCCACCACGTCGGTTCCGCCGATCAGCCGGCGGGCTTCATTGGCATCGTTTTCCAGCACCAGATGGACGTGGCGGTCCGCCGGCAAGGCCTCGCGGACGGCCACGGCGATCTCGCCCAGGATATGGCGTTCCTCGGCATCGAGGATGGCGTGGACGGCATCGAAGCGCAGGCCGTCGAAGCGATACTCCTCCAGCCATTGCAAAGCATTGGCCACGAAGAAATCGCGCACCTCGGGCCGTTCGAAATCGATGGCCGCCCCCCAGGGGGTCTGGTGGGCCTGGGTGAAGAAGCTTGGCGCATAGCGCCCCAGCCAATTGCCCTCGGGGCCGAAGTGATTATAGACGACATCAAGAAAAACCATCAGCCCCAGGCCGTGGGCGGCGTCGATCAACGCCTTCAACTGCTCGGGCGTGCCATAGACGCTGTCGGGGGCGAAGGGCAACACGCCGTCATACCCCCAATTGCGTTGACCGACGAAATCGGCCAGCGGCATCAATTCGATGGCGCTAACCCCCAGATCGACCAGATCCCCCAGGCGGGCCCGCGCCCCCTCATAGGTTCCCTTACGGCTGAAGGTGCCCAGATGCAGTTCGTAAAGCACCGTCTCCGCCCAGGGACGGCCTTTCCAGCCGTCGGTCTTCCAGGCATAGCCGCTCGCATCGACCACCTGACTGGGGCCGCCCACGTCCCGGGGCTGGAAGCGCGAGGCTGGATCGGGCACCAGATCGGCGCCATCAATGCGGAAGCGATAAAGCGCCCCGGCGCCGATGCCGCCGACCATGGCGCCAAACCAGCCCTCGCCGCCGGGCACCATGGCGACGGGGCGCGATTCGGCCGCGCCTTCGATAACCACCTCAACCCGTTCGGCGGCGGGGGCCCAGAGCGAAAACCGCACGCCATCGCCCTCGACCCGGGCGCCAAACCGTCTTGTCATGCCGATCTCCCATGGGCGGCGCGGCAGCGCAGCACCTGAAGGCTGCGCCCGGGCAGGGCGCGGATGGTCCCGCCATCCGCTTTGGGCAGACTCGACTGGCCATCCTCGTCCATGGTGTCGATAACGGTTTCCCAACGTCCGCCTTCGGGCAGGGTGAAGACGACCTCGGTGTGGCTGGCGTTGAGCACCAGCAGGAAGGTATCGTCGGTTTGCTGACGGCCCCGGCGATCCAGGTGGGTCAGGCCGGCTTCGCCCGAAAGACGGATGGCCAGGGCCTGACTGACCGAATTGCCCCAATCGGCCTCGGTCATCTCCTCGCCGTCCGGGCGCAACCAGACGACATCCTTGACCTCGGTTCCCGGAATCACCGAGCCGGTAAAGAAGCGGGTGCGGTGGAAGACCACATGTTCGCGGCGCAGGCGCAGCAGGCTGGTCACGAAGGCGATCTGCGAGCGCGCCTTTTCGTCGATGCCGTCCCAGTCCAGCCAGCTTAGGGCGTTGTCCTGGCAATAGGCGTTGTTGTTGCCATTCTGGCTATTGGCGAATTCGTCGCCGGCCAGCAGCATCGGCGTGCCCTGGGAGAGCAAAAGGGTGGCCAGCATGTTGCGCATCTGGCGGCGGCGCAGGGTATTGATCTCCTCGTCGTCGGTCGGCCCCTCGGCGCCGCAGTTCCACGAGTTGTTGTCGTCCGAGCCGTCGCGATTGTCCTCGCCGTTGGCCTCGTTGTGCTTGCCGTTGTAGGAAACCAGATCGGCCAGGGTGAAGCCGTCGTGGGCGGTGATGAAATTGACGCTGGCCCAAGGCCGACGGCCCCGGCGGTTGAAGACATCCGAGGAGGCCGAAAACCGCCCGGCCATCGTCGGCAACAGGCCGTCATCGCCCTTCCAAAACTTGCGAATGGTATTGCGATACTGGTCGTTCCATTCCGCCCACCCCGGCGGAAAGGCGCCGACCTGATAGCCGCCCAGGCCCGTATCCCAGGGCTCGGCGATCAGCTTGACGTGGCTGAGCACGGGGTCCTGGGCCACGGCGTCCAGAAAACCGGCGTGTTCGGTGAAGGGCCCTTCGACCCGGGCCAGGGTGGTCGCCAGATCGAAGCGAAAACCATCGACCCCCATCGCCGTCGCCCAATAGCGCAGCGAGTCCATCACCATGCCCAGAACGCGCGGGTGGCGCAGTTCCAAGGCGTTGCCGGTGCCGGTGAAGTTGTTGTAATGGCGGAGGTCTTCGCCCATCAGATAATAATACGAGCGGTTGTCGATGCCCTTGAACGACAGGGTCGGCCCCAGATGATTGCCCTCGGCGGTGTGGTTGTAGACCACATCAAGGATCACCTCGAGCCCGGCGTCGTGCATCTTCTGGACGAAGGCCTTGAAGGCGGAGGCGGTGCGGCCATGGCCAAGATAGGTGGCATGGGGGGCGAGGAAACCGATCGAATTATAGCCCCAGTAATTGGTCAGCCCGCGATCGATCAGGTGGCGATCTTGCACATAGGCATGGACGGGCAATAGTTCGATGGCGGTCACCCCCAGATCGGTCAGGTAATCGGTGACGCGACGGTGGGCGAGGCCGTCGAAGGTGCCGCGCAGCTCTTCGGGCACCCCCGGGTGGAGCATGGTGAAGCCGCGCGGATGCATTTCGTAGATCACCGTCTCATGCCAGGGATGCGGCTCCATCGACCGCCCCCAGGTAAAGGCCGGATCGACCACCTCGCATTTGGGCATATGGCGGGCCGAGTCGCGGCGATCGAAGGTCAGATCGCCATCGGGATGGCCGAGCTTGTAGGCGAACAGCGCGTCATGCCACAGGATCTCGCCCTTGAGCGATTTGGCGTAGGGGTCGATCAGCAGCTTATTGGCGTTGAAGCGGTGGCCGGCATTGGGATCATAGGGTCCATAAACCCGATAGCCGTACATCTGGCCGGGGCGGATGTCGGGCAGATAACCGTGCCAAATCTCGTCGGTATATTCGGGCAGAACGATGCGGGCGGTTTCCTTGCGGCCCGCCCGGTCGAACAGACAGAGCTCGACCTTTTCGGCATGGGCCGAGAACAAGGCGAAGTTGGTCCCCGATCCATCCCAGGTCGCACCCAGGGGAAAGGGCTGACCCGGCCAAACCAGGGGCGTCGACGGCGCGCTCATCGGGCACCTCGGCGACGGCCAGGGACACACAAGGCGATGCTTTGTGGAAAATTCGTCACGGTGGCCCCCTCGGATTGTTTGCGCGCCACCAACGCGTTTGGCGGTGCGGCGATCCGAAGAGTTGGCTATTTTTGATGAATTTTCCGAAAGGGAAAGGCTGGCGGCCTAATCCGAGCGGGCGGTGCGGAAGGGCAAGGCGATGGTGGGCTGGCGCGGATCGACCTGCCGGCCGTCCACGAACACCTCGTAATAAAGGTGCGGCCCGGTCGCCAGACCGGTTTCCCCGACATAGCCGATGATCTGGCCTTTTCTCACCCGGCTGCCCGGTCGTGCATCCTTGGCATAGCCATCGAGATGGGCATAGGCGGTGGTGACATGGGCGTTATGTTGAACGGTCACCAGCTTGCCGTAGTTGCCCTGATAGCCGGTGGAGAGCACCCAGCCATCGGCCGCGGCCAGCACCGGCGTGCCGGTGGGGGCGCCGAAATCGACGCCTTTGTGGAATTGCGGACGGTTGAGCACCGGATGGATCCGCCAGCCCCAGGTCGAGGTGATGCGCGCCCCGGGCAAAGGCGCGGCCAAAGCCATGGTATTGCCGGTATAGGACGGAGTGGCGCGTTCCGGGGCGAGGGCGGGGGCGGGCTTATGCGCCGGCGCCGGCAGGCCACCCCGGGCCACCACCTGGGTCAGCTTCAGGCGGCCGAAGGACGAATTGGCCGACACGAAGCGATGGAGGGTATCCTTGGGCGGCGCCGGACGGGGGGCGATCACGGCGGCGGTACGGGTGGCGTCGGCCAGCGAAGGGGCGGCGGCCACCGGGGACGGACGGGGCGGCGGCGGTGGCGGGGCGGCGGTCGCCGCCATCATCCTGGCCGGCTTGCCGGCGGCGGGCGGCACCACCGGGGCGGCGGCTAGGGCGGCGGGCTGGGCGGCGGGTTGGGGCGTCGGCATCGCCAAGGCCGGCGACGAGGCGGCGCGACTGGCCTTGAAGCGGCCGGTCTTATCCAGAACCAGGGTCAGCGGTTTCTGGCCGGCGCAGATCACCTTGGCCATCAGCAGCCGGGGCTTGGCCTCCTTTGACCATGTCAGGCTGACGGTATCGTCGCGATCAAGGCGCGGGCGGTCTTTTTGGGCATTGAAGCTATCGACCAGGGCGGCGCGGTCGTTGTTGTCGACCCCGGCCCGGGTGACCAGATCCCAAAAGTTATCGCCGGGGCGGACCACGAAATCCTTCTGGGTCGCCACATCCTTGACCGCCAGAGTCTTGACCACCGGCCCCTTTTTGAGCGGCGCCGGTTCGACGCCGACACCCTTGGCCGTGGGAGTCGATGGCGGAAGCGGCGGCACCTTGGCCGCGGCCGAAGCCAGCGTCGGGACAACAAGGGCGGCGGCAAGGGCGAGGCCCAGCAGAGGCGAAGAGGTCATGAGCGGCCCGGTGGTTGGATTCTGGGGGAAAACACGCGGAAGGCGCTACGGCAGGACTGACCCGCCAACCATACCCTTCCGCTTGGCCCCTGTCGACCGGGATGCACCCCCATCAAGACGGATATTCGACCAGAGCGCGTGGATGAAATCCAAGGGGAACAGGATTTTCCGGTCTTTCCTTCGCCAGATGGATGAAAGCCGCCCTCGCCTCGCCGATACCGGGCTGAAAACGCGAAAAAGGCCGGATTTCGGCGTCCGGCCTTTTTGCACTGATACTTAGGAGGAGGATAGCAGCTACGAAACGCTCAGTTTTGGCTCCCCCATGACATCGGAACCCGAAATGGCCTTGTCAAGGAGGTCCAGCATTTCTTCGATGCCAAAAAGTGCGATGAAACTTCCCATGCGCGGTCCCTGGTCCTGACCAAGCAGCACCTGATAGAGAACCTGGAACCAGGCCTTGAGATCGCCCAGCCCCTCGTGGCGCTTGCCCACCTCGTAAACGGCGGTCTGCGCCGCCTCGGCCTCGACCGGCCTGGGCAGGGCGGTGAGTACGGCCCGCAGATCGACAAGCGCGGTGATCTCTTCGGCCGTCGCCTTGCGATAGGCCTTCTGGGGCAGCACGAAATCCCGGTAATAGGTGATGGCGCGTTCGACCAGCACCGCCAGCATCGGAGCGCTTTCGGGCGTGGCGCCAGGCGCATAGCGGCTGATGTAATGCCAGAGCACCGCCGGATTGTCCGAATTGCAGACACTGACCAGATTGAGCAGGATCGAATAGGACAGATGGGCCTTTTCCACCGGCGGCCGGCCGCCGTGGATATGCCAAGCCGGGCTGGACAACTGGGTCTTCTCGTCCTGCCCGGGGAATTTCTCGACGAAGGTCAGATACTCGTCGACGGCGCGCGGGATCACGTCGAAGTGCAGGCGCTTGGCGGTCTGGGGCTTCTGGTACATGAACAGGGCCAGACTTTCGGGATTGGCGTAGCGCAGCCAATCCTCGACCGACAGGCCGTTGCCCTTGGACTTGGAAATCTTCTGCCCCTGACCATCCAGGAACAATTCATAGGTCAGGCTTTGCGGCGGCTCGCCACCCAGAATACGGCAGATGCGGCTCGACAGCTTGACGCTGTCGATCAGATCCTTGCCCGACATTTCGTAATCGACGCCCAGGGCATACCAGCGCGTGCCCCAATCGGCCTTCCATTGCAGCTTGCAGGCGCCGCCGGTGACCTTGGTCTCGATCTCCTTGCCGTCCTCGCGCCGGTAAACCAGCGTTCCGGCCTTCACGTCGGTCGACACCACCGGAACCTGAAGAACCACCCCGGTCTCGGGGCAGATCGGCAGGAAGGGCGAATAGGTGGCGCGGCGTTCCTCGCCCAGCGTCGGCAGCACCACGTCGCGGATGGCGTCGTGGCATTCCAGCACGCGCAGCAGGGCGCCATCGAAACGGCCCGAGGTATACCAGTCGGTGGCCGATTGGAATTCATACTCGAAGCCGAAAGAATCAAGGAAGGCGCGCAGCCGGGCGTTGTTGTGCTGGCCGAAGCTGGGATGGGTGCCGAAGGGATCGGGAATGCGGGTCAGCGGCTTGCCGAGATGGGGGCGCACGACCTCCTTATTGGGGATGTTGTCGGGAACCTTGCGCAGACCGTCCATATCGTCGGAAAAAGTGAACAGCCGGGCCGGCATCTCGGGGGCGATCACCCGAAAGGCGTTGCGAACCATGGTGGTGCGCACAACCTCGCCAAAGGTGCCGATATGGGGCAGCCCCGAGGGGCCATAGCCGGTTTCGAACAGAACATAGCCCTTTTCCGGCAAGGTCCCCTTCAACCGTTTTTCCAGCAACGCGCGCGCCTCCTGGAACGGCCAGGCGGAGGAGGACAGCGCCAGGGCGCGGTCCTGGGCGGGCGGAACAAGAGACATCATCGGCATGAAGGCGGTCCGCAAGTTCGAGAAAAGGGGCTGTAGAGGCTAGGGCTCGGCCGGCCAAGCGTCAAGGACCGGCGCGCGATCGCGGCGAATCGACATCACCCACGCCGTCCAGGCACGGGCCCAAACCCGGCTCACCGGCCGGGGCACAGAATTTCGCATAGTCTCGGCATACGCTCGTGGAGCCCGATCCCCACTCTGTTTGCGTAGCCGTTCGACACCGTTCGAGATCGTTTCGACATAGATCTCGAACAGAGGTGGCATCACATTGATGAGCTTGGGCAACTCGAAAATGCGATGTTTGATTAGATTCTGCAAAGCCAGATCTCGTGCCGGTCCGCTGACCCACGCAACTGTCGCGAGGGAGGCTGTAAAATGGAATTCGTCGGGTTGATCTAGAGCCATGTGTCCAATCGCTCGACGACGCCCTCTATGATCCGCCACATCGGAAGATATCGGACATTGCGTCTCTCACAATTGGCCGCGTCGAGGTGTCCGAATGGCAATGGAGCTGCGATGCTGCCAGCTCGAGTGATATTGAGGACGGCGACGATTTCGAGGTGAAAAATACAACAAAAAAGTGTACTCTTCATAGTGTGATATTTAGAAATATTTGATGAAAACCTCGGGGGCGGAAATGGCGCATAATATTGCAGACATGACTCTCGATGAGGTGGTGCTAGATCTGATCGGGGGAAAGGTCTTGCATATTGCTGGGGGAGAGGAATTTTCCCTACCGTTAAACGACAGCCGCGCCATCCTCGCCTTCTACAACAAAGACCGCAAAGCGTATTGGAATCCGGACAAGGACACTTCGATTCAGGACGGCGAAGTGGACCGTGTACTTGCCGCGCTAGATATTGTGCCTAAGGTCGTAGTCGAGCCAGCCAAGGCAGCGCCAATTTTTCAGAAATGGAAACTCGTAAGGATCGATGCACACCGCTTCCGCGGTCTGCATCGGCACTGTGCCGAAGGAGGCATAGATCCAAAGCCGTTCGAGCTTGAGCTTTCGGCACCTGCCACCCTGTTTCGAGGGTTTAATGGGGCAGGCAAGACCTCTCTCGTGAGTGCGGTTTGTTGGTGCCTGACGGGATTGGGGCACCGTTCGCAGGGGCTGCCGGCTCCGTTGCACGAATGCATTGCGGTGCAAGTCGCGAGTGACGACGACGAAGCGGAGAAGATCGGCTTCGACATCCCGACGATCGTGCCAATTCCGACAGAGCAAGAGCTGGTGGCTGTCGATGGCGTACCAAAGGTCGATACATGGGTTCGGCTCTCTCTCCGATCGCTAATCGATGGGCGGGAAGTCACTGTTGAGCGCCACCTACAGCGGGATGGGAAAAAAGCGTTCAAGACGGTCGCGGTAGGTTTGGAGAAATTGGGTTTGCCAGACTTAGCGCTTCAGGTCGGGACCCTGATGCCTGGAATTGCCGCTGCGACCCGTTTCGACGACAAGACCACGCTATCACAGGCTGTCTCGACGCTGACCGGTTTGCGGCCTTTGGCGCATTTCGGAACGCGTAGCGGGCGTCTGCACGATCGACTAACTGATAAGTATCAAAAGTTGGCAAAGCAGGAAAAAGAAACCAGCGAGACGGCGACTGAAGCGCAGAAGCGGACCCTCGACGATCTTCTTAAGAAAGGCGAAGATTTGCCGAATCTCGATTGCGTCGTCCTCCCTAACGACAGCGATCCTGAGGCTTGGGCGACCGGCCTCCAAGAAGCCGAAAAGCGTCTGAAGGCTGTTGAGGACAAGGCGGCCGAAGAGGCAGCGTTGATCCTGGGGACATTGCCGCCGCTAACATCAGATGCGGAGATCAAGCGGTTTGGTGACGCACTGACAGCCGCTAAAAACTGTTTCAGCGGTCCCGCCTTAAAGGGATTACCATCAATTCAGCTGGTCGCGAAGCTTGGTGAGCTTCAGGAAGCGGATCTCAGCGCAGCTGCAAGCGTGCTGGAAGGCGTTGAGAGTGAGGCGAAGAAACTGGTCGAGCGTCTATCTGACGCCGATCGCTCGGATCGGCTGCGTCTCTACGGTCTCGTGGCTAAATGGCATGAAACAGTGCATCCGGGGCACGCTTTTTCCGCGTGTCCGGTCTGCGATCGTGATCTCACCCAACCCGGGGCGATTCCAAGGGACGCCTTGCTCGACCAGTCCGTAGCGGACGCCTTAGAACAGGCGCGGAAAGCGGATACCGCGCTTATAAAGACTGCATCCGAATGGGAGCGAGACGCCATGCGCGCACTCCGCGGACAATTGCCTGCAGGTTTGCAGCCTTTTGTGTCCGACAACGTGCCGGATGATCTTTCGACGATCTATATGACTGGGCTCTCGAAAGAGATATTCGATCAACCAGATTTCCCTTCTGTCCTTCGCAGCATGGCTCCGAGCATTGCCGAACTGTGTCGTGTTGCTTGGGCGAAAGCCCCTGAGCGAGCACCGCTGCCGAATGCAGCGATACCGCCAGAGATTCCCGACAACGAAGGCCTACGAAACGCCATCAAGAAGGTCCGACGCGCTATAAACCTCGCCATGTATCGCGCCGCGAACGCGGATTTCGCAAAGTCGGCTGTCAGGGGCGTCATCCTCTCAGAGGTGCAAGAGACAGGAATCCAAGCCAATCAGCGTTCGGTGGTGGGACAGCTAAGCGTTCTCAAGGCTTACCTTGACGCGGCGACTGTTTTCGCCAGCGTGCGCCGTCAGCTTGACCAGATCAAGCTGACGTGCGGGAAGTGGAAGTCAGCTTGTGATCGGATCGAAAAGCTTGATCGAGCTGCGAAGGCGGTTGAGCCGTTCAAGCGTTTTCCGGCCCTTGTTCATGATCAGGTCTCCGGACTTATTCTCAGTCTCGATTCACAGGCGACCGCTTGGTCGCAACGGATGTACAAGGCGCAGTTTCTGCAGGCGCCAGCCTACGCTGGCTTGGATCCCGCCAAGAGCGATGGCTTCACGTTCCTGGCGGCACAGGGCAAGCATTTGGTAGAGGCGCATCATGTGATGAACGCCTCAGCTCTTCGAGCTTACCTATCGGCATTTGTGCTCGCGTTGTGGCAGCAGGTCTGGGCGAGATATGGAGGGATTTCGACAGTTTTGATGGATGATCCGCAGGATTTGCTCGATCCGGGCAATGTCGCCAATCTGGCCGCGACCATCCCGCACCTCATTGCGGCGGAAATGAACCCGCTTGTCTTGAGCAATGATTTTGGTTTTATCCCCGCCATTGAGGCATTTGTCTCCGCGAATGCTACAGTCGGCCAGAAGAAACGTACTGAGGTGTGGGAGTTTTCTGCGATATCGACTTCGAAATGCACCGTAAGTCTTGCGCCCGTTGCGGATGAAGCCCGGCTGCGCTGCGAGCACTGGCAGAAGACCGACGTGAACGATGTTACGCTTGCACGAGCATTCGTTCACCTCGTCCGTGTCCGCATTGAGATCAAGCTCTGGGATCTCCTGGCGTCAGATCCCGCGACCCTGAAAGATCCGACGCTGAACGATCTCCTCAGTAAGATCGCCAATGCGCGGAACCGAGGCGAACGGCCTTTCAATGAAGAGCCGTTCCGAAAGCTTATTAATCTACCTCAACTGAAGGCTGGTGCACCATTTCGAGATGCGATCAATAAGGCTCATCACGGCAAGGCGGATCAACTCACGCCAGTCGATGCGGATGTCGTCCGCCAAGGCTACGAGGATGTCTTTGCCGCAATTGACGCCTGTTGGCTTGCCTATGCCAGGTTCATGGGCCGTTTGCCGCCAGATCAAGCAGTGGCGGAGGCTACGAAAGCTCCTACCGGACCGAGCATCGTCCCTTTTTCGATCGCGCCTCTATCCGTTATTGGACGGCTTGCTGCTCACGAGAGCGGGGCACCGCTCACAAGCATCGAGGACGCAAAGGACAAGTTCGATCTTGCAGGAATGGGTGACGTTTCGCTTTTCACGCTTCGAGCGCCGACGCTGGGCCTGGTGGCTTTTCCCGGACAGACGTTAATCGTGTCGCTGACCGCTGATGTCCGCAACGGTGACTTCGCGGTTGTTCAAACTCCTGGCAAGACTTATGCGCGCCGAATCGGCATGGACAAGGCAGATCCGTCGAGGATTGCCTTGGAAAGCATGCCATCGACCAATTCGCGAGTGCCACAGACACACTTCGTTCAGAGGAGCAGCGCGACGCTGAACAAGATCGTCGGTGTCTTGTTCGACGAAACGGTACCGGCAAAATCCCAGGACGAAGCGATCCCGGCGACGACGTCCGCCATCCTCTCCCAAGTGATTGCTGCTGCGGTCGTTGCAGGCGATAGCGCCTTCCCGGTAGCGCCGGACAAAGGACATGTGCTGCTTGGACGGGCGCCTGAGATCTCCCAGTTGGCGGGACGAATTTTGGCTGTCGTAACGCGACAGGACGTTCATGCGTCGGAACACTTCGCCTATCTCAAACGGCTCGGGAAACAGATGCCGGGAAATTCCTCGGTCTACTACTTGGAGAATGTTGGTCAGACTGGTGAGGGCGAATTTGTGCAATTTCCGGGGTCGGGCGGCGGGGTCGTCGGCGTCTCCATTGTCGACGATATGTGGAAGGTGCATGGGACAATTTTCTGAAAATCGGGCCTTTTCCTGATTAATTAGTCGAGTGTTTTCGGCCTGTTTGGACAAACGGATGAAAGGCCGCGCACCGAGCGATTTGTTCGGCAAAGACGGCATTCTTTCGGCATTGACGAAAGCTCTGGACGAGGAGCGCGCAGTCCCATCCGATGACGGCGCCAGCCAAAAAACCGTGATAACCGACAGCGGTAAGGTGGTTCTGGACATCCCGCAGGATCGCAACGGCCCATTCGATCCCTTGTTGATCGGCAAGTATCAGCGGCGGCCATCCTGCCCGACGGGACGCGCGACGGTCTGGGCCTGTGGTTTCAGGCCAACGAAGGGGCGAAGTTCTGGGCCAAGGTGTTGAACGATCTGAGAAACCGGGGCGTCCAAGATATCTTGATCGCTGTCGTCGATGGGCTCATGGGCTTCCCCCAGGCCATCAAGGCGGCGTTTCCTCAAACCCAGATCCAGACCTGCGTGCTCCACCTCCTGCGCCATTCTCCATGAGTTTTGCCAGCGACAAGGACCGCAAGGCCGTCGCTGCGGCCCTCAAGGCCGGTCTACACCGCCGTCGACGCCGAGGCCACAGGGGCTGCCCTAGCAGCGCGCGGGAGCATTTTCCCAGCGATGACGCCGCCGCGAAGTTGATCTATCTGGCGCTCAATGCGACCAGCACCGAGTGGAAGCGAGCGGTCCTCGAGTGGCACGCCGTCAAAAGCTAGTTCGTCATCATGTTCGAAGATCGCTTACCGATGGCGTAACCGTCACGCCGGGGCACAGAATTCCGCACAGTCTCGGGGCAAGGGATCGCCGGTCATACCTTGCGCTCAAAGAGCGGATGAGCGAGTCGGCAAGAAGACGCGGCCCCTTGGAAACAAAACTGTCATATTTCACGGCCAAACCCGAGAGAGATCGGCACCTTTCTCAAAAGTGGTAAAACTACATTGACTTTACCGCTTTTTAGGCTTGGACTACGCCCGCCATCCTTACCATGCCACCGACGCCTTCCTTCCAGACTTCGACGACATATTCGTGACACTTGGGAGAAACACGCATGTTTCTGAAATATGTGCTGCGTTCAACGGTCGCGGTTCTTGCGCTGACCGCGGCGACGCAGGCCGCCTCGGCCCAGACCCCTGAGGCCCTGGTCGCCGCCGCCAAGAAGGAAGGCCAACTGACGGTCATCGCCCTGCCCCGCGACTGGTGCGGCTATGGCGCGCTGATCGACGGCTTCAAGGCCAAATACGGCCTTACGGTCAATGAACTCAATCCCGACGCCGGATCGGGCGACGAACTCGAGGCCATCCGCGCCAACAAGGGCAATACGGGCGCCCAGGCCCCCGATGTCATCGACGTCGGCCTGTCCTTCGGTCCGGCGGCCAAGGCCGAAGGCCTGCTCCAGCCCCATAAGGTCGCGACCTGGGACAGCATTCCCGATAGCGCCAAGGATGGCGAAGGCTTCTGGTATGGCGATTACTACGGCGTGCTGGCCTTCCAGGTGAACAAGGACCTGATCGAAAAGAGTCCGACCGACTGGAAGGACCTGCTTGATCCGGCCTATGCCAATTCCGTGGCTCTGGCCGGCGATCCGCGGGCGTCCAATCAGGCGATCCAGGCGGTCTATGCCGCCGGCGTCGAGGCCGGCGGCGGCGATGCGGTCAAGACCGCCGAGGAAGGGCTGAAGTTCTTCGCCGCTCTGCACAAGACGGGCAATTTCGTGCCGGTGATCGGCAAGGCCGCCTCGCTGGCCCAGGGCTCGACCCCGATCATCCTGCGCTGGGATTATACCGCCCTGGCCGATCGCGACACCTTGAAGGGCAATCCGCCCGTCGATGTGGTGATCCCGCAAAGCGGCGTGGTCGCCGGCGTCTATGTCCAGGCGATCAGCGCCTATGCCCCCCACCCCAATGCCGCCAAGCTGTGGATGGAATACCTTTATTCCGACGAAGGCCAAGTGGGCTGGCTGAAGGGCTATTGCCACCCCATCCGCTTCAACGCCCTGGCCAAGGCCGACAAGATCCCCGCCGATCTTCTGGCCAAGCTGCCCCCGGCCTCGGCCTATGAAAAGGCCATCTTCCCCAGCCTCGACGATCAGAACGCCTCGAAGGCGGTGATCACCGAAAAATGGGACAGCGTCGTCGGCGCCTCCGTGAAATAATCCCGTCTTGCGGGTGTCGGCCAGACACGACCTTCGCGGCCCCCGTGGCCTTGCGGTTGGTCTGGCCGACCCCGTTGGTCCTTGTCGTTCCTTTCCGGCGGTCCGCCCGATATGTCCGATCCCGCCACCAAAGCCCGCCAGGGATTGCGCTTCCTGGGCGTGGTCCCCTTCTTCGCCTATGCCGCCCTGTTCTTGTTGGCGCCCACCGCCTTTCTGGTGATCGGCGCCTTCCAGAACCAGGAGGGCGGCTTCACGCTGGACAACCTGTTCAACCTCGCCAATCCGACCATCGTCGCCGCCTATTGGATCAGCATCAAGGTCAGCGCCGCCTCGGCGATCGGCGGCGCGGTGATCGGCCTACTGATCGCCCAGGCCGCCGTCAATGGCGGGCTTCCCGGCTGGATCCGCCCGACCCTGTTCACCTTTTCCGGGGTGGCCTCGAACTTCGCCGGCATTCCCCTGGCCTTCGCCTTTCTCGCCACCCTTGGCCGCACCGGCCTAGTCACCGCCCTGCTCAAAAGCTGGTTTGGCGTCAACCTTTATGCCAGCGGCTTCAATCTGCTGGGCTTCTGGGGGCTGACGTTGACCTATCTCTATTTCCAGATCCCGCTGATGGTGCTGATCATCAGCCCGGCCCTGGAAGGCCTGCGCCGCGAATGGCGCGAGGCGGCGGCGACCCTGGGGGCGGGGGATATCGAATACTGGCGGCGCATCGCCTTGCCGATCCTGTGGCCGAGCGTTTTGGGGGCGACGCTTTTGCTGTTCGCCAACGCCTTCGGCGCCATCGCCACCGCCTATGCGCTGACCGGCAGTTCGCTCAATATCGTCACCATCTTGCTGTACGCCCAGATTCGCGGCGATGTTCTGCACGACAAGAACCTGGGCTATGCCCTGGCCCTGGGCATGATCTTCATCACCGGGCTGTCGAACGTGCTCTATATCTGGCTGCGCGGGCGAGGCGAACGCTGGTTGCGCCGCTCATGAAAAAGATCTGGCCCTGGCTCGCCATCGTCTTTGGCGCCTCGTATTTCATCTTGCCGCTGGTCTCGACCATCGAGTTTTCGCTGCGCATGCGCCGGGGGGAATATTCCTTCGATGCCTATCGGGTTATTTTCGACGATCCGCTGTTCATCGCCAGCTTCGGCTATTCCACCCTGCTCGGGCTGGCGGCCATCGGCGTCGGCGTCGGGCTTTGCCTGCCCACGGCCTATTGGGTTCAGCTCAAGCTGCCGCGCCTGCGGCCGATCGTCGAGTTCATCACGCTGATGCCGCTGGTCATTCCGGCGATCGTCATCGTCTTTGGCTATCTGCGCGTCTACAACAGCTCGTCGCTGATCCCCTTCACCGCCAGCGATCGCGGCACCGATATCCTGCTCGCCTTCGCCTATGTCACCCTGGCCCTGCCCTATATGTACCGGGCCATCGACACCGGGCTGCGCAGCATCGACATCCGCACCCTGACCGAGGCGGCCGAAAGCCTGGGGGCGAGCCGGCTCACCATCTTGCTGCGCGTCATCTTGCCCAATATCCGCACGGCGATCCTCAGCGGTTCCTTCGTCACCTTCGCCATCGTCATCGGCGAATTCACCGTGGCCAGTCTTCTCAATCGCCCGGGCTTCGGCCCTTATTTGCAGCTTATCGGCGCCAATCGCGCCTATGAACCCGCCGCCCTGGCGATGATCGCCTTCGCCGCGACCTGGGCGGCGATGGGGCTGATGCAATGGGTCGGCCGGCCGCCGCGGGCGAAAAAATCCAGCCCCTGAAAACCCCGACCGCCCTACCATACTGAGATTGAAGCAAATCGTCGTCGCAGTCTGATGCAGAATGCTCGGGATTTGCTCTAGCGGAGCCTCGACGAACAGCATGGCCTATCTCGATCTCAAGGACCTTCACAAAGCCTTCGGCGCCGCCCGGGTGGTTTCCGACTTCACCTTGGCGGTGGAGCGGGGCGAGTTCGTCTCGTTCCTTGGCCCCTCGGGCTGCGGCAAGACCACGGTCTTGCGGATGATCGGCGGCTTTGAAACGCCGTCCTCGGGCAGGATCCTAATCGACGGACAGGATGTCACCGCCCTGACCCCGGCGCGGCGCAAGGTCGGCATGGTCTTCCAGGCCTATGCGCTGTTTCCCAATCTGACGGTGGCCGAGAACGTCGCCTTCGGTCTGAAAGTGGCGCGCGAACCCGCCAGTCAGACCGCCCGGCGGGTCGATGAAATGCTGGAGCTGATCAAACTGCCCCAGCTCAAGGACCGCTATCCCTATCAGCTGTCGGGCGGTCAACAGCAGCGCGTCGCCCTGGCCCGGGCCCTGGCCGTGCGCCCGAAGATCTTGCTGCTCGATGAGCCGCTTTCGGCGCTCGACGCCAAGATCCGCGTGTCGTTGCGCGAGGAGATCCGGGCGGTTCAGCGCGAATTGGGGATCACCACGGTTTTCGTCACCCATGACCAGGAGGAGGCCCTGTCGATGTCGGACCGGGTGGTGGTCATGCACAACGGCCGGGCCGATCAGGTCGGCGCCCCCTTCGAGATCTACAACGCCCCGAAAACCCGCTTCGTCGCGTCGTTCGTCGGCACCTTGAACCTGCTCGAGGGCGTTGCCCTCGCCCCCGACCGCCTGACCATCGAAGGCCAGGGCATCACGACGACGCGCGGGCTGGCGGGCGCGGCGGTGGGGGCGACGGTCAGCCTCGCCCTGCGCCCCGAGGCCATCGGCCCGCTGCCCACGCCCGAGCGCACCAACAAGCTGGAGGCGACGGTGGTCGATGTCGGGTTTCAAGGGGCCCTGGTGCGGGTCAAGGTGGCGGTGGGGCGCCAGAGCCTAACCTATGTGACCTTCAACGCCCCCAACAGCCCGCCGCCCGAACGCGGCACGGCGCTGACTCTGTGGTTCGGTCCCGATGATGTTCTAGTGCTCGCCGACGAGGCATAGACCTGAGAGGCCAGCACATCGTCGTCGCGTTCTGGCTTTGGGCGCCTATTCGGCGCGGTTGGCCATGTCCTGGGCCAGGGTGCGCAAGCGATGGGCCATCTGGCGCATGACGCGGGCGATCACCGGGCTGGCCGATTTCAACTGGGCGCGGAAGGCCTCGTTGGAGACGCGCACCAGGGTCGCCTCCATCGCCACCCGCGCCGTCGCCATGCGCGGATGACCATCGATCAGCGCCATTTCGCCAAAGACCTCTCCGGCGCCGACGGTTCCGATCACCGCTTCGCTACCGTCGGGGCGGCGGACGATCATGTCGACAAGGCCCGATTCAACCAGATAGACGCCATCGGCGGCGTCGCCTTCGCGAAACACCACGGCGCCTTCGGGAAATTCGGCGCGATTGGGCCCGGGAACCTGGACCCCTTCGGATTGGGACAAGACTCGACCTCCGGGCTTGCGGGAGCGGCAGGCGAAAAGAGGATAGCGGTTTTCCGCGCCATCGCCGCTCTAAAATAAGGCCTCCGGGTTAAAGGGGCCCCCTTCAACACGGTTCGACCCAGGCTTTCTACTTGCGGTTTTTGGCGATGATCAGCAAATCAAGCGCCCGATTCAAGTGCCGGGGAAACTGCCACCACGCCGGCGGACCGCTCGGCGCTTCGTTCGTCGAAGGCCGATGCAGCGTATAAAGCTGCCATAGACACAAACCGATAACGCCGCCAAAGAACAAGACGAGTTCAATAATGATAAGGATATCCATTTTCTGGATCCTCTTGTTGCAAGGGAGAACGTCAGCCTGGGCGCCCGTTACACCACGTCCGGGGATACGATCGCATCCCGCGCCATCACGGCTCTCTCTGATAGATTTTGCTCTAGACCAAATTTCACAATAAGCGGGCGCCAAAAGTCTTCACAAACGCTGATGACGACTTTCAAGGGCGATCAAAAGATCGATCACCCAGGTCCAGCGTTCGCCGAAGTGCCACCAGGGAACCAGCGGCGAGCTTCGGGCCGGGGCCCATTGGCGGAGCGAGGCTTCGACCAGGAACCGGGTTTCGTCCAAGGGCGGGGCGTAATCAAGGGTCCGCCCCAGCAAGGTTCCACCCAGCGAGCGGCCGACCACCCTGACCTTGCGCACCGGGGGGACGACGGCGCGGCGCGAGATCGAGTCGAATTTGGCGCGTTCAACCTCGCGGCCGATCTCGGCATACAGATCGCACGCGGCGCGGATCGCCGGCCGACAGCTTGCCGGCAGGCCGCTGATGCCGGTGATCGCCCGCCGATACAACTGATCGGCCTCGTCGAGCAGGCGACGCACTACCCCGGCCAGTTCCGGGGTGAAACGCGGATCGGCCAACCAGATCGCCGGATCGATGCCGGCCTCGCGCAGCCAGTCGTGGGGCAGATAAAGCCGGCCGTTGCGGGCGTCCTCGCCGACGTCGCGGGCGATGTTGGTGAACTGCATGGCCACGCCCAGATCGCAGGCGCGGGCCAGAACCGCCGGCTCGCGCACGCCCATCAGCACCGTCATCATGGCGCCGACCGTGCCGGCCACCCGGGCCGAATAGGCCTGCAGATCCGACAGGCTTGGGCATTGCCGCCCTTCCAGATCCCATTCCATCCCTTCAAGCAGGGCTTCGGGCAGGGCGCGGGGAATCGAAAACCGCGACACCGTATCGGCGAAGGCGCGATCGCAAGGCAGCGGCAAGGGCCGGCCGGCATAGGCGCGGTCCAGGCGGTCGGTCAGAACGGCGATGGCGTTGCGATGGGCATCGGGAGCGTCCACCGCGTCGTCGGAGACCCGACAAAAGGCGTAAAGCGCATAGGCCGGATCGCGCAATTTCGCCGGCAACAGCAGCGAGGCGGCGTGAAACGTCCGCGAGCCGGTGCGGATAAGCTTGCGACAATACTCATAGTCGTCGGCGCTCGCCGCCAGCAACGAATTAGACCAGGACCGAGGCATCGGGCACCACCGTATCGAGGATTTTTGCCGAAGACAGGACGCCGGGCAGGCCGGCTCCGGGATGGGTTCCGGCCCCAACCAGATAAAGCCGGTCGATCTCTTCGCTTTTATTGTGGGGGCGGAACCAGGCGCTTTGGGTAAAGGCCGGTTCCAGACCGAAGGCCGCGCCGTTCAGGCTGGACAGTCCGTCGCGGAAATCAACGGGGGTCACCACCTTCGAGGTGACGATCTTGGCCCCCAGGCCGGGCAGAACGGTGCGTTCGAGTTCGGCCAGGATCGCCTTGCGATAGGGTTCTGCTTCAAGCGCCCAATCCTGACCGCCACCCAGATGGGGCACGGGCGACAGCACGTAAAAGGAATCGCAGCCTTCGGGCGCCATCGACGGGTCGGTGGCGGTGGGGCGATAGAGATAGAGGCTGAAATCCTTGGCCAGGGTCTTGGCCTGGAAGATATCGGCGATCAGCGTGTGATAGCGCGGCCCCATCAGAATGGTGTGATGGGCGACATCGGGATAGGTGCCCTTGGTGCCGAAATGCCAGATGAACAGGCTCATCGAATAGCGCGACCACGCCAGCCGCCGGTCGCTCCACCAGCGGCGATGGGCGGCGGGCAGCAGGTTTTTATAGGTGGCGGCGGAATCGGCGTTGGAGACGACGATATCGGCGGCGATCTCCTCGCCGGTCTCCAGCCGCACGCCGCAGGCCCGGTCGTTCTTCACCAAGATCTCGGCGACGCCGGCGTTATAGCGCAGGTGATTGCCCTGGCCTTCGATCAGCCCGACCAGCCCTTTGACCAAGCTATGGGTGCCGCCCATGGCGAAATGCACGCCCCAGCGCCGTTCAAGAAAGGCGATCATCGAATAGATCGAGGTCACGCTCAGCGGGTTACCGCCGATGAACAGCGGATGGAAACTCAGCGCGATGCGCAGGCGCGGATCGGCGACATGCTTGGCGACATGGCCCCAGACCGAGCGCAGGGCGCCCAGCTTGAGCATCTGGGGCACCACCTTCAGCATGTCGGTGATCGACGAGAACGGCTTGTCGGCCATCTGCTCGAAGCCGACCTTATAGATATCCTCGCTTTCGGCGATGAAGCGCTCGTAGCCCTCGACATCGCCGGGCGACAAGCGGGCGACCTCGGCGCGCATGGCCTCGGGATCGGATTGGGCGCGGAAGGTCTCGCCGTCGTTGAAGCGAATCGTATAAAAAGGTGTCAACGGCCGCAGGTCGACATCGTCGGACATCTGGCGTCCGCACAGGGTCCACAGCTCTTCGAACAGGCTGGGCAAGGTGACGATGGTCGGACCGGCATCGAAGGTGAAGCCGTCTTGCTTGAACACCCCGCCGCGACCGCCCGGTCCCCCCAGCTTTTCCAGAACGGTCACCCTGTACCCCCGGGCTCCCAAACGCACCGCGGCGGCAAGCCCGCCGAACCCGCTTCCGATCACGACCGCATGGGGCCGACGGTCTTGTGTCGGCACGGTAGGCGCTGGGTGGAGTTTCATGGGAAAGGACTACCTGGACAGAAAAGGTTTACAGTCGATACTGTAACAGCCGACTGACAGGGCGGCAATGCGGAAGCGACCACCGCTTCTCCGTCATCCCCCCGCCCCTCCCCTCTTCCGCTCTGGTTTTGGCGTTTTCATGACCTTCACCGTCGACTGCCGCCCGCCCCTGCTGGTCGCCCGTTTTGCGCGGCCCCAGCGCATGATCGGCTGGGCAATCAACCGCCCGGGACTGTGCCATGCCTCGGCCGTGGCCTGGGTTCAGGTCGACAATGGCGATCTTCCCTGTGGTATCGAGCCCCGCGCCGTTTTGGACGCGCGCCTTGAAGCCGCCGGGCTGGGCGACGCCGTCGGTCTGCTAACGGCGCGCACCATCACCCGTTACCATCAGGCGCGGCGCGACGTGGGCGGGGCCAGCGCCCAGGTGCTGATGACCCTGGGGCTGGGCAATGCCGAACGCATCGGCGCCCCCCCGGCCTTGGGCCGGCCGCCCGATGCCCCCCACCCGCCGGGTACGGTCAATATCCTGTGCCACGTCTCCACCCGACTCGACGACGGCGCCCTGCTTGAAGCCCTGTCGATCGCCACCCAGGCGCGCACGGCGGCGATCATCGAAGGCTGCCTGATCCGCGCCGGGCAAAGCCGCCCGGTCACCGGCACCGGCACCGACTGCCTGATCCTCGCCTGCCCGCCGGAGGGCCCGGCCAGCCCCTATGCCGGCCTGCATACCGGAGTCGGCCAAGCGATCGGCGCCGCCGTCTATGACGCCACCCGCGAGGCGATGGACCTGTGGATCAACGAAGGCGGGATTCTGGTGTAAGGCGATTGGCCACACGCCCGGTTGGCGTGACCAGCAGCCCGCCGGCGTCGCTGCGGATATCGGCCTCCACCCCATAGACCCGGGCCAGGGTTTGGGCGGTCACCACCGTGGCCGGCGGACCATCGGCGACCAGCCGCCCCCGATCAAGCAGCAGCAGGCGCGTACACCAGCGCGCCGCCAGCCCCAGGTCATGGAGCGACACCAGCACCGCCCGCCCCTCTCCGGCCAGGGCGGCGAAGGTTTCCATCAGGGCGATCTGATGGGCGGGATCCAGACCGGCAGCCGGTTCATCGGCCAGCAGCAGCGGCGCCTGCTGGGCCAGCACCCGGGCCAGCAGAACCCGCGCCCGCTCGCCGCCCGACAGGCTGGCGACCGGGCGCTTGCGCATCTCGGTCAGATCCATCCGCGCCAGGGCGCCCTGGATGGCGGCGGCGTCGTTCAGCCGTCCCCCCGTCGCGCCACCGCGATGGGGCAGACGGCCCAGGGCGACCAGGGTTTCCACGCTGACCGGCCAGACGATCTCGCGGTCCTGGGGCAGATAGGCGAGTTGGCGCGCCCGGGACGGGGGCGAAAGGGTGGCCGCGTCGCGCTCGGCCAGGGCGATGCGTCCGCCATGCCCCAAACGTCCGGCGATGGCGCGCATCAGGCTGGTCTTGCCCGCGCCATTGGGACCGATCAGACCAACGCATTCCCCCGGTTCGACGGTGAACGACGCGTCGCTCACCACCGGGCGCCCGCCCAGAACCACGCTGACCCTGGCGCAGCGCAGCAGGCTCATAACGCGTCCTTGCGCATCCGCGCCAGCAGCCACAGGAAAAACGGCGCGCCGACCAGGGCGGTGACGACGCCAAGCTTGAGATCGCGCTCGGGGGCGATCAGCCGCACCGCCAAATCCGTCACCAGCAGCATCGCCGCCCCGCCCAGGGTGCTGGCCGCCAGCAGGCGCGAGGGCCGGCCGCCGACCAGCGGCCGCAGCAGATGGGGAACCACCAGCCCGATGAAGCCGACGGCGCCGGCCACCGCCGTCGCCGCCCCCACCGCCGAAGCGGTGCCGAGCACGACCAGGGCCCGCGTCCGCCCCAGGGAGATTCCCAAGGTGGCGGCCGCCTCCTCGCCCAGGGTCAGGGCGTCAAGCGCCGGCCCCAGGCGGGCGAGCAATACCCAGCCCAAGGCGATGAACGGCCCGGCCAGCAGCACATGGCTCATCGAGCGGTTTTCAAGCGAGCCCAACATCCAGAACACGATCTCCATCGCCGCGAAGGGATTGGTCGACAGATTGAGCGCCAGCGAGGTCAGGGCGGTGGCCAAACTGGAGACGGCGATGCCGGCCAGGATCAGGGTCAGGGGATGGGCGGCCCGTCCGGCCAGGACGCCGACCAGAACCACGGCGATCAGGGCTCCGGCCAGGGCGCAAAGCGGCAGGGCCAGGGCGAAGCCGGCGGCCAGACCGCTATAGATCGCCACCACCGCCCCCAGGCTGGCGCTGGCGCCGACGCCAAGCAATCCGGGCTCGGCCAAAGGATTGCGCAAATAGCCCTGCAACGCCGCCCCCGACAGCCCAAGCGACCCGCCCACCAGCAGGGCGAGCAGGGCGCGCGGCAAACGGATCTCGCGCATCACCAGGGCGGCGGGGCTGGCGTCGCCGCTGATCAGGGCGACCAGGGCGGCGCGCGGCGCCAATCCCGCCGGCCCGACCAGCAGGGCGACGGCGAACAAGGCCACGACCAGCAGGCCGAGTCCGGCGAGAAGGGCTGCGAAGGCGCGATCACCGCCCATCGTCGGCTCCGGCCACCGCACCCAGGGCAAGGCGGGATGGCGGACGGGCGGCGGCCAGCCGGGCGACGGCCTCGACCACCATCGGTGTGCCGCAGAGCGCCAGCCGTGACTCGAGCGGCACGCGCACGGCGCCACGGCGTTCCAGACCGGCAAGGGCGGGATGGATCAGCACGCTTTCGGCCAGACTGCTGCCGGCGGCGCGCGCCAGGGTCGATCCGCCCTCCGGCTCCGCGCCGGGCAGGCGACGCCCGGTCACCACCATTTGCGGATCGGCCATCACCAGGGCTTCAAGCGACAGGGCGATCATGCCGCTGTGGCCCAGGCGGGTCGCCAGATTATCCAGGCCGGCCGCCCGCACCGCCTCGTCAAGCAAGGTGCCACTGCCAAAGGTATAGCCATTGGCTTCAATCACCGCGGCGCGCGGCCGCGCCGGCGACAGGGCTTTGGTGATCTCGGCAAGGTGGCGATCGAAGGCGCCGATCAGCGCCTCGGCCCGGGCGCTCCGGCCAAGCAGTTTGCCCATCCGGCGCAGGTCCTTGCGGATATCGTCAAAGGAGGTGGCCGGCGGGAAGACCTCGACCGCCATCCCCAAGCCGCGCAGCATCGTCACCGCGTTGCCGGCGCCAAAGGATCCGGCCAGCACCAGATCGGGCGCCATCAGAAAGATCTCCTCGGCCGCGCCATGGTTGGCCGGGATGGCGCGCGCTCGATCGGCCAGCATCGACAGCTCGGGCTTCGCCGCCAGCGGCGAGACCGAGCGCACCTGACCGGGGGCGGCCAACAACAGGGCCAGTTGATCGGTGCACAGATTGATCGACACCACCCGGCGCGGCGGAGGGTCGGCCGCCAGCGCCGCCGGCGGACCAAGAAGGGCGGCGATCACCGCCGCCCCCCCCAGAAGCCGCCGCAGCAGCCGATGAGGACGGCCGATCACCCCGATGCCCCCTAGAACCGGGCCCGCAGGCCGAAATAGCCGGTCACGCCCTGGGTGGCGTAGCCGTCCAGATCGGCATATTGGGTATCAAGGGCGTTCTCGATCCGGCCATAGACCTCGACGGCCTCGGTCACCTTGTAGCGTCCCCCCAGATTGAGCAGGGCATAATCATCAAGCCGCAGCCGGGCGCTCCCCATGCTCGCCGCCCGGTAATCGAAATCGTAATTGCCCGCCGCATAGACCACCTCGGCGTTCACGCCGGCGCGGTTGTCAAGGAAGCGGTAGTCGGCGGCCAGAGTGGCGCGGTGGCGCGGACGGCGGACCTCGATCTTGTCGTCGGGATCATAGGCGTCGGTCCAGGTGTAATTGCCCGTCAGGGTCAAAGCCTCGGTCGGCCGCGCCGTTAGCGTCAGTTCGATCCCCTGGCGGCGGCTGTCGCCATTCTCGTTGACCGCCGTCCCCAGGTAGCTGGGCGCCTTATAGACGGTGACGATCTCATCGGTCAGGGTTTCATGGAAATAAGTGGCGTCCAGGGTCAATTGATCGCCGAGGATGCGCTGCTCGATGCCGGCGTCCCAGCCGAAGTTCTTCTCGGGATCGAGGTTGGCGTTGCCGATGAACTGGCTGGGGATGAAGCCGAATTGCTCATAAAAGGTCGGATTGGTCACGCCGGTGCCAACCGAGGCGTGCAGACGCGACTGGGTTGGCCGCACCTCATAGGACGCGCTGGTGCTAAAGGTCGTCGAATCGGCGAAGCTGTCGTTGATGTCGTGACGGAGGGCTGCCTGCAGATCAAGATCTTGAAACAGCGTGCCGCGATATTCGGCGACCAGCCCGTAAAGATCGCGCTGCTGGCCTTCCACCTGCGAGGGATCGGAAACCAGATCGGCATCGGTGTTGCGGAAAGTCTCGCGCTGCCAATCCACCGCCGCCGTCAGCCGGTGATTGGCGCTGGTTAGCGTCGGCGCATCAAGCGCCAGCGTCGTCTGATAAGTCCCCTTGAAGCGCTGCCCCAGGGATTTGGCGGTGGACAGCCCATCAAGCAGGGTCTGGATATCGACCCGCGTATAGTCAAAACGCGCCTGATGGCTCAGCCTGCCGCCCAGGCTATCGACATCGACATGGCCCGATACCGCGACATCGCGCTGATCGGTGGCATAATCCCCGTCATAGACCAGATCGGAGCGCTTGGGGGCGCCAAAGGCGAAGCCGTCGTAATCGGAGCGGCGGTCGGCCATCCGCGCCGTGGCGCCAAAGCGCAGCCAGTCGCTGGCGTCGTAATTGATCTTGCCGTTCAGGGTGATGTTGCGGTCGCGGTCGATATCGCCGCCGGGATCGGCCGAGACATCCAGCCCGCCGGCCCGCAAGCCCGCCAGCGACAGGGCGGCGTCGAGATCCTCGGTGCCCGCCCCCATGGCGACCGATCCGCCGAAGGTGCCATCGCTGCCGCCGTCCAGGCTCACCTCGCCGCCGCTCTGGTTGCGCGTGCCGCGCCGGGTAACGATGCTGATGACGCCGGCGGTGGCGTTGGAGCCCCAAAGTGCTGATTGCGGCCCGCGCAGCACCTCGATGCGCTCGATATCGCTGGCCACCAGACCGGCGAAATCGTATTCGCCCGAAGCCGGCGACGATACGGCCACGCCATCGATCAGCACCAGAACATGGTTGGCCTCGGCGCCGCGAAGGCGCACCTGGGTCACGCCGCCGGGCCCGCCGGCCCGACTGACGGCGACGCCGGGCAATTGGCGCAGGGCGTCGGACACATAGCGCACGCCGCGTTCGCGCAAGTCCTCGCCGGTAAGGACGCTGACCGAGCGCCCGAGATCCTTCGCCGCCACCGGGGTCCGGCTGGCCGAAACGATCAGCCCTTCGGTGGTTTCCGGCTCGTCGGCCCAAGCGGCGGCCCCGCTGGCGCCGACCACCCCCGCCATCACGGCGGCGACGGCCACCCCAAACACTCCCATCCCCGCGCGCCACGCGCGATCAGGCGATCCATAACCCATGACACGTCCCCCCAACGCGGCTTCCCGATCCGGGAACGCCGCGCAGCCGATGACCATGGCCGTCCCGAATCCGGGCAGACCAGCGGATATGTGCCACCATTGCGGAGAAAAACCGCCCCATGGCGCGCCCCGCGCACAGGGTTAGGTGACGACCAGCCGGCAGGTCTCCTGACTCGTGGGTCCTGACCCTGATCTCCGCCTTCCCGGGACGACGCGCGCGAGCGCTGGTCCTAGTGGCCGAATGGAGAGGGGCTCACCACTCACAGTTGCGGGGGCAGTCACGGATTGGGCCCGCAAGGGGCCGCACCGTGTTCCCGTTTTAATCCAGCCGGGGCGTTATGCCCGGCCTGGAACCGGCAGTCCCCTTCGCTCTACTTCGGGCTGTGGGATCTGTCAAGACAGCGGGGGAAGCAAAGCGACCTCGCGGGCCGCCTGTTCGATCAGCCCGACCACCAGATCGGGCTGCTCCTCGTGGACGAGATGGCCGCCGCCGGGCACGACGTGCAAGGTCGCGGTGGCGACGCGGGTCGCCAAGCGCTTGGCTTCATCGGGCGAGACCGCCTTGTCCTCCTCGCCGACGATCAGATGCAAGGGGATGGTCAGCCGCCGCATGTCGCGATTGAGCGGCGCCAGATCCCAATGGGCCATCATCGACAAGGCGCTGCTGACATGGGCGGGCGAACGCATCAAGCGGCCGTAATAGGTCATGCCGGGCTTGTCGAGCAGCGAGCCGGTATCGCGGATGAGCCGTTCGACCCGCTGCTGATCGGCCGCCCCCCACGACATCATGTAAGGGGTCAAAGGATTGCAAAACAACACGCGGGCCATATAGGGAAACAGCGTGCCGGCCATGCCGGGAAAGGGCATGAAGGCGCCGTTGATCGACACCAGCATGCGCGGCGTCACGCTGCCATCCAGCACCATCCGCGCCAGAATCGCCGCCCCGGCCGAATGGCCGACCACCCCATCGGGGCTCAGGCCCTCGGCGGCCAGCAGCGCGCTCAGCGCCTTGGCCATGCTGGGCAGGGTCGGGCGAAAGCTGAAGGGCGCCCGGGTGAAGCCGTGGCCGGGCAGATCGATGGCGACCACCCGGAAGGATCGGGCCAAGGGCCCCATCAGATCGCGCCAGGAATGGGTGGTGGCCGCCGTGCCATGGACCAGCAAAAGAAGCGGCGCGTCGCCGCCTTTCCCATTGCCGCCGGCGGTGGGTCCCATGCTCTGGACATGCCAGTGGAAGCCGCCGACGGTCACGAAACGGCTGCAGTCCCGATGCGGCCAGGTCTTGCCCTCGCGCTCCCAAATCATTTTGCCACCCACACACATCATGCCACACACACCCTAGATGTCCCCCAAGGGTCGTCGGCGTGACCTGCTCAGGTCATCGCCGCACGAACGCCTTGCGATATAGCCATCGCATCGGCGTGGGGCAAGGCGAGGTAGCAAGCGTCAAGCTCTTCGGCCAGTTTGCGGGCGCGCGGATCGGGACGCGGCGCGGTATCGACCAACAGCACCCCCAGCCCCATGGCGCGCAGGGCGCGGGCCGCCGATTGGGCATCGGCTTCGGCCTTGGCCCGGCCGCCGGTGCCATCGCGCCCGACATTGGCCCGCCCATCGGTCAGCACCACCAGAACCGGGGTTTCCCCGCGCCGCTGGCACAATTCGGCCAGGGCGGTCGCGGCGTCGAGGCCCGAGGCCAGGGGGGTGCCGCCGCCGCCGGGCAGCCGCTGCAAACTGCGCTTGGCGCGCACCAGCGAGCGCGTCGGCGGCAGCAAGACATCGGCCCGCGCCCCGCGGAAGGCGACCAGGGCCACCTGATCGCGGCGCACATAGCAATCGGCCAGCAGCAGTTCCACCGCGCCCTTGGCCTCGGCCAAGCGGTGCAGGGCCGAGGATCCCGAGGCGTCGACGACAAAGATCGTCGTCGTCTGGGCCCGCTGGCGCAGGCGCGTCACCCGGAAATCATCGGGGCGGACCAGCACACGCGGACCGGCGGGGCCGCCCTCGGCTGGCGGAACACCCTCGTCGCCCAGGCGCGCGGCCTCCTCGTCGCGGCGCACCCGCTGCCAGGGGGCGGCGGCGCGCAGGGTATCGATGACCGAAAGCCGGGCGCCCGGTCCAGGCGCGCCTGGGCGGGTTCCGGCCGGACGGCCCCGGGTCTTGGCGGCCTTGAGCGCCCCGGCCTTGCCCGGTGGCGTGACCTTGCGGCGCAAGCCGCCGGCGGCGCGCAGGCGGGCCAGCATGCCCGCCGGCATGATGGCGGCGGCGGCGGCGACGGCCATTTCCTCAAGCGTCGGACCGCCCTGATCGTCCTGGTCCTTTTTCTGTTCGGGCTCGGACTCGGGGGGCTCCTCGGGCGGGGGCGGCGGGGGCGGCTGATCCTCGGCGTCGTCCTCGGGCGGCATCGGCAGCACCAGGGCGCGCGGCGCCAGCACCAGCCGCACCGCCGTCATGATATCGGCGTCCTCGACCGCCGTCCGCCCATCCAGGGCGGCGGCGGTGCGGGCCACCCGCAGCGCGAACAGCGGCACGCGCAGCGACAAAATGCCAAAGGCCGCCGCCGTGGCGCACAGCGTTTCGATCAAGGTCTCGGGAATGGTGACGGCGCCCAGGTTCTCGCGGGCGGCCTGAACCATATCGGCATCGGGCAGTTCGCCATCGTCGGACAGATCGCGCAAAGGTCCAAGATCAAGCGAGATCGCCAGACGATCGACCAGCGAGGCCAGGGGATGCTCGTCCTCCTCCAGTCCCTCGTCCAGCGCCACCACGCCGAGATGGGCGGGCGAGCGCAGGCCAAGGCCATCGCGTTCGGTGCGCACCTCGCCGCAATCGATCACCGAACACAGTTGGGCCACGGTGCCCACCGGGGCGCGCTCGGCCATCGCCAGCACGACGATGCCGTTATGGGCCTCGGCCAGCAGGCCGCGCTGGGCCACCGGCCGACCGGCGCGCAGGGTCGCGGCCAGATCCAGACCGCCGAGCAGGCGGTCGTCGGAGATATGCAGGGGCATCCGGCGCAAAGGCGCGTCGGCGGGCAGCAGCTCGCGCAGATAGGCCAGCCAGCGGTCGCGCGGCGGTCCGGGCAGGGCGCGGATCACCGCGCCGCCCAGGCCGACCGGATCGACGGCGACCATGGCCGCGGCGCGGGCCGCCTCGTCCCAGGTCAGCGGGTTAAAGGCGGCCGGCGCGGTCATGATCCGAGAACGGCCTCGATCCCGCGCTGAACGCGAATGGTAGAGCCGGCCTCGTCCAAAGGATCGCGCCGCAGGCGGTGACGCAGGGCCGAGGGGGCGACCCGCTTCAGATGGTCCAGGGTCACGGCCTTGTCGCCCTGCAGGGCGGCCAGGGCGCGGGCGGCGCGGACCAGGGTCAGTTCGCCGCGCAGACCATCGGTGCCCAGCTTCAGGCACAGCTCGGCGCATTTCTCGACGATATCATCGCTGACGCTGATCGATTTCAAACCCTCGCGCGCCGCGCTGATGCGGTTGCGCTCATCGCCATCGGCGGCTTGCCATTCGGCGACGAAGGCGTCGGGATCGCTTTCATAGGAATCCCGGCGGCGGACCACCAGAACCCGGGTCGCCAACTGATCGGGGGTGCGCACCTCGACCGACAGACCGAAGCGGTCAAGAAGCTGCGGCCGCAATTCGCCCTCTTCGGGGTTGCCGCTGCCCACCAGCACGAAACGGGCGGGATGGCGGATCGACAGCCCTTCGCGCTCGACGACATTGACGCCCGAGGCGGCGACATCGAGCAGCAGATCGACCAGATGGTCTTCGAGCAGGTTCACTTCGTCGATATACAGGAAGCCGCGATTGGCCCGGGCCAGCAGCCCCGGCTCATAGGCTTTTTCACCGCGCGCCAGGGCGCGTTCCAGATCGAGCGCCCCGACCACGCGGTCTTCGGTGGCGCCCAAAGGCAAATCGATCACCGGCACCGGCCGGCTTTCGGCCTGGGCGCCGCCCGGCCCATGGCGCGGACAATCGGGAACGCAGGTCTTGGCATCGGCCTCGGGGTCGCAGCCATAGGGGCAGCCGACCGTGGCTTGCATCGGCGGCAGCAGAGCGGCCAGGGCGCGCACGGCGGTGGATTTACCCGTACCGCGATCGCCAAACACCATGACACCGCCCACCGACGGATCAACGGCGGCGATCAGCAGCGCCAGCTTCATCTCATCCTGGCCGACGATGGCCGAAAACGGGAAAACCGCCATGATCAGATCACCCCGACCATCTGGAAACGGTGGGGATAGGCACGAAACGCAAACGAGGGAGCCATGGACACACCTGACTTGTTGACACACTGGACTGTCAAACGACCAAGACAGATCAAGTATGACGGTCCCCCTCCGGCCATGCAAGGGTGATACGGCCACGATCGATCAAGGGGCGAGGGGCGAGCTGTCCTCACCCCAAAGGCGACGGCGGCGCGGCGACGGAATTTTTCTGGCGCTCCCGGCCTTGGGGATGTTCTATGACCTGTGGACGAGGCGACCCCGACCGAATGGCCGGGTCTTAGGCCCTTGCGCCCGTCAAGACCGCTCAACCATATTGTCAGCAATTGGGAGTGCCGGTCTCGCGCGGGATCAGGCGACGAAGCCCCCAAAGGCTTGGAACCGCCCCTAGGGACGCCCGCCTTTTTTTGATCCTTGCCCCTTCGGGTTCCCCCGATCGCGGACAAGGCCCGAGGCCACCAAGGAGAGCGCAAGGTGCCGATCGAACCGTTCCGAAGCCGTCTTTTCCCGGGACAGGCGCGCCCCGGTCCATCGCAGTCCCGTCGGAGTGGTCGTTTCGCATGAAAACCAAGGAGTTCGCTTGGCCGGCCATCGGCCTTGTCGCCGTGGCCTTCTCGCTGTGGCTGCTTTACAAGGAACTGCGCGGCATCTCGCTTGACGACGTCATCGACAGCCTGAACGCCATTCCCTACAGCCATTGGGGCCTAGCCGCCGGCAGCGCCGTCATCGCCTATATGGCCCTGGCCGGCTATGACCGGATCGCCCTGCTCCACCTGGGAAAACGCCTGCCCTGGAGCTTCATCGCCCTCTGTTCGTTCACCACCTATGCGCTGTCGCACAATATCGGCGCCTCGGTGTTTTCGGGCGCCGTCGTCCGCTACCGGGCCTATACCTCGCGCGGCTTGTCGGGGGGCGAGGTCGGCCTGCTGGTCGCCTTCTGCTCGTTCACCTTCCTGCTCGGCGCCCTGCTGCTGGGCGGCGCGGTCTTGCTGTTCGAACCCGAATTGATGGCGCGCTATTTCCCCGACCTGCCCATTGGCGGGCCGATCGCCATGGGAGCGATCATGCTGCTGGTCGTGGCGCTTTATATTTTCGGCAGCGTCATGGGCTTCAAGCCCCGGCGGATCGGCCGCTTCCCGCTGGCCTATCCGCGGTTCTCGGTGGTGCTCCAGCAGCTCGCCATGGGGCCGATCGAACTGATCGGCGCCGCCGCCATCATCTATTTCGCCCTGCCCGAGGTCGGCAATCCGGGCTTCATGGTGGTGCTCGGCATCTTCCTCGCCTCGTTCTCGGTGGCCCTGCTCTCCCATGCCCCGGGCGGCCTGGGCGTGCTGGAAGTGCTGTTCCTAACCGGCCTGCCCGATATCAATCAGGCCGACGTGCTAGCCGCCCTGGTGGTCTTTCGCATGTTCTACCTGCTGATCCCCTTCGCCCTGTCGCTGGTGGTCATCTTGTTGTTCGAGCGCGCGCAGTTCCTGAACTGGGCCAAGCGCAAGGCCGAAGCGTCGGTGCTGGCCGCCCGGTCATCGCGGCAGCGCCCGCCGCCCGGCCCCTGAGCCGCCCTTGGCCGATGGCGCGCGGCCGAAAACACCGCGCGCCACAATTTACAGTATTGATCGCCCCGACCGGCCGTCCCACCTAAGAGAACGAGAGATTTTTCTCGAACGGTCAAAGGCGATCATCATGTCCTTCAAAGATTTTTCGGTGGCCAGCAAGAAAACCGCCGAAGCCCATCCCACGGACAAACCCCGAGAACCTTCGGATTCCGCCAAGCCGCTTCCAGAACCCGCTACCGCCGCCAAAGCCGCCCCCCCGAAGCACTAACCGCTATTTGACGTCTCGGCCCGGGACAATGGCGATCCCCGGCCCGGGCCCCCAAGCAAAGGGCCCTGAAAGCCGACCGCGTTAAAGGAAATCCCTTTAACGCGGGGACTTTCCTTCAAAGCCAATAAGATGGAGCGGCGCCGTCCCGACGGACGGTGGACTCCCTCGTCGTCACCCGCCCTAACGCCCCGTCGATCCCAGCCACCCTCGAAGCGCTTTGGGTCTATACGCGGTGGTTTCCCATCATGACGGCGCGGAACGTCCGATCCCGCGGGCGCGATCGCAAAGGCCAGCAAAGACAACTCCCAGACTCGCCCCGCATTATGGGCCCGGCTGCGCCAGCGGAGCGTCCTGTATGTCCGGGGTTTCCCATTGCATTATTGATCCCGATCTCAAACCACGCCCTTGTAATCGGATGACCGATATCGATCTGGGAAGCCTGAGGGAGGTCAGCGCATTGGAAATCTGGAACGCCGAGGCGATCGGCGCCCTCCTCACCCGTGACGAGCCGATATGCCCCAGGCCTGCCATGGCCGATCACGAGAGCGCTTACGCCGCGCCGCCGACTCTCGGCGGCTTGCCCATGGCCTTCATGACGAAAGGCGCCCAGGACATGCCCACCCCTACCAGCCTGCCGGGTCTGACCGGCCTCACCCTCGCCCTCTGCCTCGCCGCCGCGCCCCAGGCGCGGGCCCAGGAATGCGCCGCGCCGCAGACCCAGGCCGAGATGACGCTGTGCGCCGATCAGGCGCTTCGCCGCACCGATGGCGAGCTTAATCAGCTTTACAAGGATCTTGGCGGCCGCTTGAAAAACGATCCCGACACCAAGGCCCGCCTGGTCGGCGCCCAGAAAGCCTGGCTCGCCTTCCGCGATGGCGAATGCGCCTTCGCTACCTCGGGCGTCGAGGGCGGTAGCGCTTATCCGATGGCGCTGGCGACTTGCCGGGAGGGCTTGACCCAAAAGCGCGTCAAGGAGCTGAGAAGCTACCTTCGCTGCGCCGAGGGCGATCTGACCTGCCCGGTCCCCGCGCCATAGGGTCTCCCGAGCCTTCAGGAACTCCCTTCCCCATCCCCTTTTCCGCCACCCCGACCGGCGCTCCGCCGCAAGCCCGGGCCGGCGCCCCATGGCCGCCAAGAGCGCTTAAAACGCGAAAATAAATATTTTAAGTCGCCTTGGTTTTGTCGATGGCAAAATCCCTTAAAGGACGTATCGTTAAAGCTTAACCCCTTTAGGGGGCATACCCTTGACCCCCCTTCGGGCGTAGTGGAGGAGGATCGTCATGTCGCAGACCTATCACATCACCCCCTATCCGGATCCGATCGGAGAGCGCCCGCCAACCACCCCGGTTTTGGGGGTCTGCTTCTCGGGCGGCGGCTCGCGCTCGTTAAGCTGCACCTTGGGGCAGCTTTCGGCGCTTCTCACCCTTGCCGACCCGTTGACGCCAAGCCAGCCCCTGATCAAGCGGGTGGCTTATGTCTCGTCCGTATCGGGGGGAAGCTGGGCTGCGGTGCCCTTCACCTATCTGCCGCCGTCGATTGGCGGAAAGCCGGTCGCCGATACGGATATCCTGATCTCGCCGCAACCGCCCAATGCGCTGATCAGCGGCTCGCCCTCTTCCGCCTCGCCGGCCAATGTGTCCTATCTCGCGCCGCTCAGCCTGGGGCGGGTTCCGGGAAACTTCAATGATTTCAACATTGCCAAATTCGCCTGGACCTGGATGGTCCATTATCATCTGGACTGGTCCTGGCTGTGGATCACCGCGGTTGGCGAGTTCGTTCTCAAGGGCTTCGGTCTGTATCAGGCGGGAACCCAGACCCGTCTGACCCCAAGCACCTATTTCAGCCTGTCGGATGATTACATCGCCGCCCATATCCTGCCGGCCAATCCCTCGCTGACGACCTCGGATTTTTATAAGCCGCGCGCCGGCCGGCCGACGCTGATCGTCAATTTCAATCTGCTTCAGGACAAGGCGGAAGCGCCCCAGGTTCCGGTCCAGGCCACGCCCGTTTCGACCGGCTTGCCCGGGGCCAGCCCCGATGGCGCCCTTGTCGGCGGCGGGGCCTGCGAGTCGCTGGGCTTCGGAACGACGCTCGCCGGCGACGCCACCGCCAATCCGCTGAGCGTTACCCAGGCGGGGCGGTATTCGCTGTGCGATATCACCGGCTGCTCCAGCGCCTTTTTCGCCCAATGGCTCCAGCAACATCTAAGCCCGCATTTCCGGGCGATGGAAGACGAGTTGGCGGTATCGCCCGAAAAGCTCGCCGTCGCGCCGGCCGATATCGCCCAAACCAAAATCCGCCTGCGTTCGCTGATCGAGCAGGCGGACGCCCCCCGGGCGCGGGCCTTGGCCGACTCCTCCCTTCCCAGCCCCAAGACCAAGGCCGAGGTTTATGCCCTGGCGGCAAGGAACGCGCCGTTTCCGGTTATCCCCCAATACGATTATTGGCCGATCGCCCCCAAGGGGCAGCCTTCCTCGACCCAAAACTATGGCTTCACCGACGGCGGCACCTTCGACAATACGGGCCTGCTCGGCCTGCTGGCCCGTACGCTGGGCGACATCAAGGCCATCGCCTTCGTCAACTGTGAACAGCCCCTCGCCTTCACCCCAGGCAACACCGACCTCATCGTCGATGAACAACTCGCCCTGCTGTTTGGCTATGGCGCCTACGACAGCGCCAAGAACACCTATCCGTCCTATGGCGGCATGTCGCCAACCCAACCGATGAGCTATGTCCAGATCTTTGACGATTCGCAAGGCGGCGGCTTCAGCGGGCTGCGTCAGGCGTTGCGGCAGGCCAGTTGCGCCGGCGGATCGACCCTGGGCGCCGATATCGCCTGGGCCCGGCAATCTCTGGTTACGGTGGCCAATCCCGTGGCCGCCCTCGACGCCGGCCGCAAGGTCGATGTGCTGTGGGTCTATAATAACCGGGTCGACCGCTGGCAGAGCCAGATCCTGGACCGCACCCTCAAGGCCGACCTGAAATCCGGTCAAGCCTCTGATCCGTCAGGACCTTTGGCCAACTTCCCCAATTACTCCACGGCCTCCCAGTTAAGCCTCGATGCCGAGGCGGTGAACATGCTGGCCCAGCTTTCGGCCTGGACCGTCGGCCAGCTCTCGAACGAGATCGCCGCCCTTATGAACGCCTGACGCAAATTTCCCTAAACAGATAAGTAAGTTTAGGTTGATAAACGACATACAATCTAAGTATGGTTATTGTGCTCGAAGGCACGTCATGGTGGCGTCCCTTCGATGTAACCGGAGGGCTGTACAATGAGTTTGGAAAAGAGGCCGGCCTCCCAACAGGAAGCCGAGAAACTGGTTCACGAAATCCAGGAACTCATCAAAGCCAAGGGGCTGAAGGTCGACTTGGTGCCCAAGGAAGGCTTCAGGATCGTCACTCCTGAACTGGCCGACGGCTGTACGGGCTGCACGATCTGTCCGTGTATGATCTGCTGGTAATCTCTCAGAAGGCGATGCCGTCGCGCATATTCGCGACGGCATCGTCCTAAAACAGGGGGTGCTCATGGGTCAGGAGTTCACCATCGCGGCCGAGCAATTCGCCGCCCTTAGACGGGAATTCGTCTTCAAGATCGATGGCGACCGGCCGATTCTCTATCCGCTCGATTACATCAATACCCATATTCACATCCTCCAGCCGATCCAGGGCTTCGTTCTGTCGCTGCTTGATGGCCGCACGCGATTTTCCGACCTGGACCGCATGTTCCGCGCGCTGTTCCCCGAAAGCCCCCTGCCCTTGCTCGACCTTCTGGCCTCGGTCGACACCCTGGTCCGCAACAAGGTGTCGATGGCCGGCATCGGCCGCGATGGACTGATCGAGGTATCCGATGCGCCGATCCCCCACGCGCCACGCTTCGATTCCCGGCACTTCGTTGTCGGCGGGGACGATTTCAGGACGGTGATGGGCGATGTGAAGCAGCGCTTCCGCCTGCGCGCCCCGATCAACGTTTATACGGTGACCACCCACCGCTGCCATACCGACTGCCTGTATTGCTATGCCGACCGCAAGAAGCTGCCCGAGATGGCGCTGTCGCGCTGGCAGGAGATCCTGGCCGAGATGGCCGGCCTCGGCGTGCGGCTGTGCTCCCCCGACAACGGCGATACCTTCGCCCGCAAGGACGGGGTCGACATCATCGAAAGCATGTTGCGCAACGACATGCATTTCCTGCTTTCGACCAAGATCTTCCTGTCGAAGCCGACCATCGGCCGCTTGATGGAGGCCGGCCTTGGCGAGAAGGTCAACGGCGTCATCGACCGCCCGGTGCAATTGAGCATCGATTCCGTCGACGAGGCCCTGGGCATGCGCCTGCTTAACGTCACCAAACCGCGTCACCAGAAAAACGTCGAGACCTTCAATAATTTCATGAGCTTCGGCATCATGCCGATCGTCAAATGCGTAGTGACCGGGCTGAACGCCAACCAGCCGCTGCCCATCGTTGAACAGTTCTACGCGCTGGGCGGCCGCCGCTTCAGCTTCGTGCGCTATACCCGCTCGCTCCACCGCCATACCGACGATCTGTTCCTTGGCCCCCAGCACGCCGAAACCCTGACTCGACAGTTCGCCGAGATCCGCGAGCGTTTTCCCGACATCGTCCTCAATGAAAACGTCTCGCTTTCCGCCGGCGGGCCGATCGTTCTGACCGCCGAGCTCAAGCAAAGGCTGTGGGATGGGCGGATCGGCTGCGGCGGCGGCTGGCATTCGCTGGGCATCGGCCCCGACGGCAAGGCCTTCCTGTGCGAACAGATGGCCTATGAGGAGCCGTATTTCGTCGGCGACGCCAGCCGGCAAACCATCGCCGAGATCTGGAACAGTGACGCGATGATGGCCTTCATCCACCCCTCGCGCGACCAGTTCGCCGGTACGACCTGCGAGACCTGCCCGGGCTTTGAAAGCTGCATGTGGGAAAAGGGCCGCTGCTACCGCGACGCCTATTACTCCTACGGCACCATCTTCACCGCCCCGCCGCTCTGCCCCAACAACGAACGCCCCGGCGTCCGTTTGGGGTAGCCCCGCCCGGGGCACGGGCGTGACGCAAAGGACCCGGCGCGGGCGTGATGAAAAAGGGCCCGGCGTAAGCCTAAAGAAAGAGGATCGTCCCATGTTCGATGCCCGAGAGTGGAAACCCTCCGCCTTCAACCTTCTTTTGGAAGGCAAGGATGGACAGATTCTGTTCAACAGCGTCACCGGCCATGCGCTGTGGCTTGACGAGGGCCGCCGGGCGGCGATCGATCAATGCCTGACCGGCCTGGGGGGCGACGCAACCGCCTTGCCCGATCTGGCCGAGGCCCTGGCCAAGCTCGGCTTCGCCGTGCCGGCCCAGGCCGATGAATACGCCCTGGAAAAGGCCCGCTACCTTGCCCATCGCGATGATCCGCGCCGGCTTTATCTGACCCTGGCGCCGACAATGCAGTGCAACATGAAATGCAGCTACTGCTTCCAGCAGAACGTCGAGCACTCACGGGCCATGACCCCGGCGATCGCCAAGGGCGTGGTGGAGTTCGCCCGGCGCAAGGCCGAAACCGCCCAAGGCATGGTCGTGCAATGGTTCGGCGGCGAACCGCTGATGGCCTGGACCACCATCCAGACGATGAGCGCCCAACTGCAGGCCATCTGCGCGGCCAGAGGCATCGGCTATTACGCCGAGATGCTGACCAATGGCTTGCTGATGACGCCCGAGATCGTCGCCGCCCTGCCCAAAATGGCCGTGCGCGCCTTACAGATCTCGCTTGATGGCGCGGTGACGACCTATGCCGAGCGCCGCCGCGTGCCCCTGGACCGGGCCGAGGCCTATTACCGCTTCCTGATGGCGCATATGCCCGCCCTGATCGAAGGAACGGGCAGCGTCACCATCCGCATCAATGTCGACCGCCAGAACATCACCGAGGCCAAAGACGTAGTCAGGATGTTCAAGCGCCACGCCATCCTGGATCCCCGCCTGGATTTCCGCCTGGGCTTCATCAATACCAGCCGCGGCATCATCGACTGCATTCCCCACGACTGCTTCTCCAACTCGGAATTCGCCGATGAGGAAGACGACTTCCGCCGCTTCCTCAAAGACCAGGGCTATATGGTCTATGGCATGCCCCAGCCGGTGAACCATCCCTGCACCGCCACCTTGAGCAACGGCTTCACCATCGATCCCCAGGGCCGTATCGGCAAATGCGTGCCGGCGGTGGGCACCGACCAGTCGGTTTTCGCCCGCATCCACCCCGACGACATCGACCGCACCCTGGCCGAGGTCGAGAGCGCGACCATCCCCTATGGCGATTTCGACCCCTTCACCAGCGCCGGCTGCGCCGGTTGCACCCTGCTGCCGGTCTGCCTGGGTTCCTGCCCGAAACTGCACGAGGCCGGTCAGTTGCTGTCGTGCAGCATGAAGGAGGGCCTGGAAGACAAAATGGCCTTCTACGGCGCCTTCCACCACGAACGCGCCACGGCGCCGTGATCGATGCAATCAGCCGAATCGCAAAAAACCCAGCCGGTTAAGGCTGGGTTTTTTGAATTCTGTGCCAGAAAATATAATTAAATAAATTCAATTATTAACAAAAAAGATGAAGCTTTCCCAAAAAAACAGCGCGTATATTAGTTTTTTAATTTTTTGATTGTGAAATTAGTTGAGTCCATGCATAGGGAATCTTACGATAGTTAAAGGTAGATTCCACATTTTTCTCGGCTATTATATTAAGGCCAGCTTCAATATCATGAGAAAGGATATCTGAGTTAATCCATTTTGGATTGCATTGCCATAAAACATAATCGGCAATTGCCTTTCGACTTCTAGTTTTCCCTAATTTTTTAAAAGGCATAACTTCAAGCATAAGATAGCCAAAAAAATCTTCCAAATTATTTTCATCAATAATTTTTGATAAATTATTATCTTTTGCAAAACAGTAAAGAACATTTACAAGAGCCATTTCCAAGCACTTATTTTCGTCTTTTCCTTCACTCTGACCTCTTCGCCATCCTTCATCAAAATTCGAAAATGCCCTAGCACGAAAAACATAGGGAGCCTGTCCTTCGTTGCATATTAAGTAACGCCACTCTAATTCGTCATCAACACGTTTTGCTTGCTCGTGAGCTTTAAGACTTTCTTCTGTTCCCAGAGTCAGCGTTCGGATATACCGAGCGTGAAGACGCTGCTCCCTTTCCAATTGCTCCACTGTCTTTTTAGTGGGATCTTTACCCAATTTAGTACCGAACATAACAAACAGCAAAACCGCAAACCCAACGCCAATAGCGACCAGCACCATATCCATCAGATCGCCCCTCTTCGACTTAAATAACATGCAAAGATTAAAATACCCCCATAGAGAGAAAAAATAAATACAAAAGAAGCTCAGATAGAAAGGCGCCACGCCCCCTCTAATCGGCGAAAGCGCCCCGAATCGCAAAAAACCCAGCCGGTTAAGGCTGGGTTTTTTGAATTTGGTGGGCGCAGTAGGATTCGAACCTACGACCCGCTGATTAAGAGTCAGCTGCTCTACCAACTGAGCTATACGCCCTTAGGGTACTTTCTTCTCTCTCGACGCCGGGGCCGGTGCGCGGCCACATCGTCGGGAGGCGCGGTTTCTAACATCGGGTTCACGGGATGGGAAGCGTTTTTTTCATCCACCGGCGATTTTTTCCCGAGATCGCCGTTTTTCAGGGAAATTGTATTGCGCACGATAAAATAGCACACCACCTGTTAGGCCATCCCCCTGGCGGCCCACCCCGGCCCGCCCCCATCACCCAGGAGAGACCGATGACCATCGCCTACCGCACCAAAGCTACCGCCGTTGGCGGCCGGGAAGGCCGCGCCACCAGCGAAGATGGCCTGCTCGACGTTGCCCTCGCCCTGCCCAAGGAACTGGGTGGGCCGGGCAAGGCGACCAATCCCGAGCAGTTGTTCGCCGCCGGCTATGCCGCCTGCTTCGAAAGCGCCCTGCGTCACGTGGCGCGGGGTCGCAAGCTGGCCTTGGCCTCGACCACCGTCACCGCCGAGGTCGGCATCGGCCCGCGCGCCGATAAGGGTTTCTCGTTAGAGGTCGCCCTTGATATCACCCTGGGCGGCGTCGATCAGGCGACGGCCGAGGATGTGGTGGCCGAGGCCCATGAGGTCTGCCCCTACTCCCATGCCACCCGAGGCAATATCCCGGTCACTCTACAGGTTCATACCGCCTGAGGCTTGGCGGCTGCGCAGCGCCCGAGGCTTGCGACCAAGGGAAGCGGGGGGATATGCATTGACCCGGAGGCTGGCCACGCCCATCTGTTCGCCGGTCCCTTTGTCATGATCAGGGGGTGTTTCCCGGGGGCCCGATACCGTGGCCCCGGCGATCCTTGCTGACCCCCCACCCCCTTCGGCACGAAAGACAGTTCATGTCCAGCCCTTTCCCCCATCTTTTCGACCCCTTGGCGCTTGGCGATCTCCACCTTCCCAATCGCATCGTTCTCGCCCCGCTGACCCGCAGCCGCGCCCTGCCCGGCGAGGTCGCCGGCGCTTTGACCGCCCGCTATTACGCCCAGCGCGCCAGCGGTGGCCTGTTAATCAGCGAAGGAACCCAGATCTCGCCAAGCGGCCGGGGTTATCCGCGCACCCCGGGCATCCATTCCCCCGAGCAGATCGCCGGCTGGAAGGGCGTGACCGAGGCGGTCCATGCCGCCGGCGGGCGGATCTTCGCCCAGCTTTGGCATGTCGGGCGCATCTCGCACCGCTCGCTCCAGCCCGGCGGCGTTTTGCCCGTCGCCCCCAGCGCCATCCGCCCCAAGACCAAAATCTTCACCGAAAGCGGCTTGGTCGCCCTGGAAACCCCGCGCGCCCTGGACACCGCCGAAATGGCGGATATCGTCGCCAGCTTCCGCGCCGCCGCCGAGAACGCCCGCGCCGCCGGCTTCGATGGCGTCGAGATCCACGCCGCCAATGGCTATCTGCTCGACCAGTTCCTGCGCGATGGCACCAATCACCGCGACGACGCCTATGGCGGGTCGATCGACAACCGCCTGCGCCTGGTGCTCGAGGTTGTCGAGGCGGTGCTCGGCGTCTGGGACAAAGCCCGCGTCGGCCTGCGGCTGTCGCCGGCCAATCCCTTCAACGACATCCTTGATTCGACCCCCCAGGCCACTTTCGAGGCGGTGGTCAGCGCCCTTGATGGCTTCGGCCTGGGTTATCTGCATATGGTCGAAGGCAGCCTGGGCAGCGGCGAAGGCGCGCCCGAGATCGATTTCGCCGCGCTCCGCCGCCTGTGGCAGGGGGTCTATATGGCCAATGGCGGCTATGACGGCCCGCGCGCCGAAGCCGCCCTCGCCTCGGGCCATGCCCAATTGGTGTCCTTCGGCACCGCCTATCTGGCCAATCCCGATCTGCCCGAGCGCCTGCGCACCAACGCGCCGCTGAATACCCCCGATTCCACCACGTTCTACCAGGGCGAGGACAAGGGGTATGTTGATTACCCCACGCTCGCCGATGGCGCCGCCTAAGGACTCGCACGATGGCTCAAAGCCTTGCCGAAAATCGCCGGATCGTGCTTGCCCGCCGCCCGCAGGGGGCGCCGGTCGCCGAAGACTTCCGCCTGGAAACCGCCCCGCGCCCCATCGCTGGCGACGGCCAGATGCTGCTGCGCTCCCTGTGGCTGTCGCTGGATCCCTATATGCGCGGCCGCATGGACGATGGCCCCTCCTATGCCGCCCCGGTCGCCCTGGGCGCGGTGATGGTCGGCGGCACCGTCTGCCGGGTCGAGGATTCCCGGCTCGATGGATTCCTGCCGGGCGATCTGGTGCTGGCCTATAGCGGCTGGCAGGATTACGCCCTGTCCGATGGCACCGGCGTCGAACGCCTGGAACCCCATCTCGACAGGCCGTCCCTGGCCCTGGGGGCGCTGGGCATGCCGGGCCTGACCGCCTATGTCGGCCTGCTCGATATCGGCAAGCCCCAGCCCGGCGAAACCGTCGTCGTGGCGGCGGCCACCGGCGCCGTCGGCGCCACCGTCGTCCAGATCGCCAAGCTCAAGGGTGCGCGGGTGGTCGCCATCGCCGGTGGTGCTGAAAAGACCGCCTATGCCCGCGAGACCCTGGGGGCCGATGTCGCCATCGACCACCACGACCCGGCCTTCGCCCAGACCCTGGCCACCGCCTGCCCCAAGGGCATCGACGTTTATTTCGAAAATGTCGGGGGCAAGGTGTTCGACGCGGTGCTGCCGTTGCTCAACACCGGGGCCCGCGTTCCGCTCTGCGGCCTGATCGCCACCTATAACGGCGCCGGACCGGACAATGCCAAGCGCCTGCCCGAGCTGATGCGCAGCCTGCTCGTCCGGCGGATCACCCTACGCGGCTTCATCATCGGCGATCACCGCGACCGGATACCGGCCTTTCAGAAGGATATGGCCGGCTGGCTGGCCTCTGGCCAGATCATCGCGCGCGAAGACGTGGTCGACGGCCTGGAACGGGCTCCCGCCGCCTTCATCAGCCTGCTCAAGGGCGGCAATTTCGGCAAGCTGGTCGTCGCCGTCGGCTGATTTGCGGGCGGGAGAGCGAGCGAAGCTTTCGCCCTCCCCCCTACCCGTCGATCTCCTCGCTGCCCGGGGTCTCTTCGGAGTCTTCGGGCAGGCCGTCGGGGGGGAGCGGCGGGCCCATCGGCGTCGCCGCGGCATGGGCCTGGGCGACCAGGGCGCGGGCGGCGGGCGGCAGGTCGGCCATCTTGATCTCTTCGCCCGGGCGCTTGCGCGCCGGATCCAGGCGCAGGGTTTCCAGCATGATATCGCGCGCGATCGGGCCGGCGGCGCTCGATCCGCCGCCGCCATGCTCGACGCACAGCGCCACGGCGTAGCGCGGCGCGTCTTCCGGGGCGTAGCAGACGAACAGGGCGTGGTTGCGCAGTTCCCAGGGCAGTTGATCCTCGCGGCGGATGCCGGTTTCGCGTTCGCGCATGGAAATGCGCCGCACCTGGGTGGTGCCGGTCTTGCCGCTCATCTCCCAGCCGGCGACCGGGATGCCCGCCGCCCGCCGCGCCGTGCCACGATCGCCGTTCACCACCGCCCACATCCCCCGGCGCACGGCGTCGAGATGGGCCTTGGCGACCCCCAGAGGCGGCACCGCGGGCACTTCCTGGGCCGAGGCGGCCAGGAAGCCCGGGGAGTCGGGCTTGGCGGCGAAACGCGACAGCCGGGGCATGATCTTCAGCCCGCCATTGGCGATCCGCGCCGTCATCACCGCCAGCTGCAGGGGCGTGGTCAGAACATAGCCCTGACCGATGCCCGCCAGCAGGGTCTCGCCCTGGTGCCAGCCTTCGCCCAGGGTGGCGGCCTTCCAGGCGCGGGTGGGCATCAGGCCGCTGCGCTCGCCGGGCAGGCCGACATCGAGGATCTCGCCGATCCCGAAGCGCCGGGCCATTTCGGCGATGCGATCGATGCCGCAGCGCCGCGCCAGCTCATAGAAATACACGTCGCAGGATTCGGCCAGGGCGCCGACAAGGTTGAGCGACCCGTGTCCGCCCTTTTTCCAGCAGTGGAAGCGATGACCGCCCAGTTCCATATGGCCGGGGCAAAACACCGTCTGATCGGCCTTGATCACCCCGCCTTCCAGGGCGGCCAGGGCCACCACCATCTTGAAGGTCGATCCGGGGGAATACTGACCGGCGATCGCCTTGTTGGTCAGCGGCGAGCGCGGATTGCGCACCAGATCCTGCCATTCGGCGCTGGACAGCCCCCGGGTGAAGGCATTGGGATCATAGGCCGGCATCGACACCATCGACAGGATATCGCCCGTATGGATGTCGATGATCACCGCCGAGGCGCTTTCGCTGGCCAACCGGCGCGAGGCGAAGGATTGCAGCCGCATGTCGATGGTCAGCGGCAGCTCGGCGCCGGCGCTGGCGTCCTCGGTGGTCTGCTCGTCCATCACCCGGCCAAGGGCGTTGACCTCGACCCGGCTGGTGCCCCCGTGCCCGCGCAGGGCCAGATCATAAACCTTCTCCACCCCCTGCTTGCCGATGCGGAACCCCGGCAATTCCAGCAAGGGATCGCCGGTCACCTCTTCTTCGGACACGCTTGAAACATAGCCCAGAAGATGGGCGGCGAGATCGCCATAGGGATAATGGCGGCTCAGCCCCTCGTCGATGGTGATGCCGGGCAGATCGAGCTTGTGAACCTCGATCGCCGCCATCTCCTCCCAGGTCAGATTTTCGCGAATGGTCACCGGCACGAAACTGCGCCGACGCTTCATGTCGCGGAGCACCCGAGTCCGGTCGTAATCGCTCAAAGGCACGATCTTGCCGAGCGCATCAAGGGTGGCATCGATCGCCAACTGGCGTTCCTCGGCGGTGCGCACCTGCCGCAGGATATCCTCGGCGATGATGCTCACCCGGTAATTCTGGCGATTGACCGCCAGTTGGTCGCCGAAGCGGTCGACGATATGGCCGCGCGGCGGCGGCAGCAGACGCAGATTGAAGCGGTTTTCCTCGGCCAAGGTCAGATAGCGATCGGACTCGATCACCTGAAGATAGTACATGCGGGCGGCCAAGGCGCCGACCAGCCCGGCCTGGGCGCCGCCCAGCAGCACGGCCCTGCGGGTGAAAAGCTTCGCGCGGTCCACATCCCGACGCATGTCTATGCCTCGCGGAACAGCATGTGGTGAACCCGGCCGAACAGCCAGGCGAAAGGAGGATAGACCGCGACGGTGAACAAGGTGCTGAAGACCAGCGCCGTTCCATCGACAAAAGTGCCGTAGATCGCCGAAACCGCCAACCACTTCACCACGGCGGCGACGCCCGCGACCAGGGCGAAGGCCCACCATGTCACCAGGAACGGCTTATTGAGAAAGAACTTGTACTGGGTGGCGACCACCGCCTGGGTCAGCAGCAAGACCAGGGCCCCCACCCCCAGCGGCGCCCCGGTCAGGCTGTCTTCCACCAGCCCAAGGACGAAGGCGCTGCCATAGCCCATGACCTCGGGCCGGCAGACCGCCCAGTAATAGATGCTGATCAGGGCGATCATCGGCGCGATGTGGACGAAGCCGGGAAGCCGCGATGGCGCCACGCTCATCAGCAGCAAGAGCAGGGTCAACCCGACGGGAACCAGCCGTCGGGCAAGCCAGTCCAACCGCTGCCACAGGGTTGGCTGGGTTGGATCATAGGTGCTTTTGAGGCCGCCGCGCCGTGCCATGAAACCCGGGGTTCCCCCTGTGTTGGTCGCGCCTGGGGCGCGCTATGGAGTATCGCGCCCGGGGCGCGCTGTAATGTGTCGCGCCGGAAGCGCGCTCTAGAGTGTCGCGCCTGGGGCGCGCTGTCGATCGCCTCGCTGGACGCGCCGGCTTGATCCTGGGCTTTCGTCCCCCCGGATCACGCGGGATTTGCTCTAATCGGCCCCTTCGGAAAGCGGGTTGGGGATGCCGAAATTGGCGATGCGCACCACTTCCAGGCGGTCTTGTTCAACGAACAAATCAACCCGGATGCCCTTTTTCTCGTCAACGCTGGCGACCACGCCGATCGGAATGCCCGGCGGGAAAATGCGGGCGTCGCCGCTGGTCACCACCCGGTCTCCGGGCTGAACGGCGATGCGGTCGCGCAAGAAGCGCAATTGCGGCCGATCCTGATTATCGCCGGCGAGAATGGCGCGAACGCGGCTGTCTTCAAGCAGAACCGGAATCCGGCTGTTGATATCGGTCAGCAAAAGCACCCGGGACGACCGCTGGCCGGCCTCGGCCACCGTTCCGGCCAATCCTTCGCCCGAAATGACCGCCTGCCCCTTGTTGACGCCATGGATGGTGCCGGCGAGCACGACCAGGGAGCGGGCGAAGGTGCCGCCGGTATCGGCGACCACCCGGGCCGTCACATAGGAGGCCTTGGGCTCGGGCACATAGGTGAGCAGGCCGCGCAGCGCCTCGTTTTCGGCTTCCAGATGGCGGGCGGCGGCCTGCCAGCGCATCAAGCGGTCATTCTCGGTCGCCAGCCGGTCGTTCTCGGCGCGAATCGAAGTGAGCTGGCGCAGATTGGCGAAGATCGCCGCGACGTTTTCCGCCGGGGTCGACATGAAGTCGAGCACCGGGGCGGCGGCATCGATCACCGTCGCCCGCACCCGTTCAACCAGAACCGTATCGGCCTTGCCCAGCAGCATGAAGGCGAAAGCCAGCCCCGCCAAAGCCACGAAGGCCGATTTCTGGACGAAAACCCGCAAGGCGGTCAGCCGCGCGGTTTGTCCCGTCGGTTGCTTCACGGAAGCGTTCTCCCTCCCTGGAGAAACCGGAGCCTCATGGAATGACCACGGCGGGGCGATCAAGCCCCGCTGTCGGCACCCATACCCGGGGACCCCGCGTCGCCCGCCCCATGCCTGTCGCGGCGCCCCATCGATGCGATAGGGGCCGGGATCAATACATCGTGGTCAGGACGTTGCGCAGACGCTTCATTTCCTCAAGCGCCCGACCGGTCCCCATGGCCACGCAGGACAACGGATCATCGGCGATCGAGACCGGCAGGCCGGTGGAGGCGCGCAAGACGTAATCGAGATTGGTCAGCAAGGCGCCGCCGCCGGTCAGAACGATACCCTTGTCGACGATATCGGCGGCCAATTCGGGGGCGGTGTGCTCGAGCGCCACCTTGACGGCCTCGATAATGGCGCTGACCGGCTCGGCCAGGCTTTCGGCGATCTGCGCCTCGCTGATCACCAATTCCTTGGGCACGCCGTTCATCAGGTCGCGGCCCTTGATCTCGATGGTGCGGTTCGACCCGTCCTCG